>NZ_JBFODK010000023.1:0-244166 GCF_040908275.1 Aeromonas sp. R4-3 | reverse complement strand
CGTATACACACTTTCCAGGCGTGCTCCTTCAGCCACTCGGACACCTCACCAAATTTTTGACTGCTGTTTAACGTGTTCAATCGCCACGTGGTTCGTTGCGCTGCTTCGCTGGAACGGGGCGTAATGTAAGGGATAGGAGCAAGCCGGTCAATCTCATTTTTCGTCTTTTGCTATCGTTTGCTCAATTTGCGAACCAACTGACCAAAAAGATGCCGTTTCCTATCCCTTTACGTCAATTTTCAATCGCTTCGTGCAAATGTTCCCCTCTGATAGCCTCCTCCAGCGAGCCGTAGAACTCCAGCTCACCCGGGACAGGACGCACCTTGGCCCGCGCCAGGGTCTTGAGGGGCTGGAACTGCAACTCGGCCACCTTGAGTTGGACACCCGACTTGGCCATGCGTTTGGCAAATTGCTGGAAGGCAGAGAGCCCGCCGGCGTCCAGGATGGAGACGGCCTCCATCTGCAGGATCAGCGCCTTGTGCTCCCCCACCTGGGCCAGCAGCTCCTCGAAGACCCGCTCCGCGGCGGCAAAGAACAGGGGACCGTTGATCTTGTAGAGCAGGGTCTGCGCCGGCACTTCGCTGGCATAACGGCCGTGCTCGGCCAGGTTGTGCAGTCGGGTCATCTTGGCGATTTCACGCATGAACAGCAGGGACGCCAGGATCACCCCGAAGGTGATGGCGATGACCATGTCGAAGATGACGGTGAGAGACAGGCAGACCAGCAGCACCAGCACATCCGAGCGGGGCGCCCTGCGCACCAGATCTACCACCTTGTGGGCCTCGCTCATGTTCCAGGCCACCAGCAGCAGCAGGGCGGCCATGGCAGAGAGCGGCAGCCAGGAGAGCCAGGGGGCCAGCACCAGTATGGCGGCCAGCACCACCAGCGCATGAACTATGCCGGAGATGGGCGAGGTGGCACCGGCCCGCACGTTGGCGGCGGAGCGGGCGATGGCGGCCGTCGCCGTGATGCCGCCGAAGAAGGGGGCGAGTATGTTGCCAAGCCCCTGCCCCACCAGCTCGCCGTTGGAGCTGTGCTTGCGCCCCGTCATGCCGTCCAGCACCACGGCGCAGAGCAGGGATTCGATGGCTCCCAACATGGCCATGGAGAAGGCGGCGGGCAGCAGCCGCTCTATGGCCGCCAGATCCCAGACCACGGGGGCGCCGTCCGGCCCGGGCAGGGCCCAGGGCATCACCAGGGTCGGCGCTATGGGGGGTATCCCCATGCCCTGAGTGCCATCGGCCAGGGTATAGCTGAACTTGCTGCCTATGGTGGCCACGTCCACCCCCAGGGCGTGCAGGCCGACCCCCAGGCCGACCCCCACCAGCACTGCCGGCAGGTGACCCGGCACCGGCAGCCGTAATCTGGGCCAGAGCAGCAGCACCGCCAGGGTGGCCACCCCCACCAGGGTATCACCCCACTGCCAACTGGGCAGAGCATGAGCCAGCGCCTGCACCTTGCCGACATAGGTTTCCGGCATCTCGGGAACGTGCAGGCCGAAGAAGTCCTTGATCTGCAAGGTGGCGATCACGATGGCGATGCCGCCGGTGAAACCCAGGGTCACCGAGGGTGGAATGTATTCGATGAGGCGACCGAGGCGCGCCATCCCCATGGCCACCAGGAAGAAGCCGGAGATGAGGGTCGCCATCAAGAGGCCCCCCACCCCGAATTGCTGGGCCACCGGATAGAGGATCACCACAAAGGCGGCGGTCGGCCCCGAGATGGAGAAGCGAGAGCCCCCCGTCACGGCGATGACGATGCCGGCTATGATGGCGGTGTAGAGGCCGTGCTGGGGCGGCACCCCGCTGGCAATGGCCAGCGCCATGGCGAGCGGAATGGCGATGATGCCAACCGTGATGCCGGCGATGAGGTCGCGGCCGAAGCGCGCCACGCTATAAGGTTCATCGATGCAGGATTGGCGCAATGCGATAGCCAGCTTCACGCCTTGTAAGGAAGCTTGATTGTGCATGTCTAGGGTAATACCAGAAGAGGGAGACAAAGGCCGGAGTGAACCGGCACCCGATCATCATCAAGGGCCGGCAGAGCTGTCGACGCGGCGATGGTATCCAGAGCAACCATACCCGAGCCGGCCCGATAATTCGATGGGCAGGATCAAGAAATGGCCATTACCCCGCATTATTGTCATCGATAGCTCGCATATCGCCGATTTTCCCAGCCATCCCTTCAGTTACCCGGTCATCACGAACCTGCATCTTCCCCGCATCCCTCGACCATCACCTGAGAGGCAAGTCCATCGGCAATCGGTATATCACCGATATGCACCTCCCCCTCCATGATCGGCTTATCCATTGCCCCACCCCCTCCAGGCCGGGGCACGCCTTCACGGCCAGCTCAACCGTGGCTGCCGGCGGGGCCATCTCAAACTGCTGATTGTGCTGAAAATAGTCCACAGCGCCCAAGTTTTGGGCAAACGGGCCGAAAAGCCATTTTTCCGTGGAATGGCGGGTTGACACCCGTCCGGGGGATCATTAATATCCGCTCCGTCTCGACGAGACAGGCAATTCCTCCTTAGTTCAGTCGGTAGAACGGCGGACTGTTAATCCGTATGTCACTGGTTCAAGTCCAGTAGGAGGAGCCAATTCCCTCGTAGTTCAGTCGGTAGAACGGCGGACTGTTAATCCGTATGTCACTGGTTCAAGTCCAGTCGAGGGAGCCATCTTCTAAAGCCCAGTCTCAGGACTGGGCTTTTTCGTTTCCCCTGCCCCAGGGCGGGGCAAGGCGAAGCTGCGCGGCCTCCCCTCCCTGTCCGCCTCTGCTCATCGTACCTGGGGCGCTGCCACAAGATGACGCAGGACTACCCTCTCTGGGGTACCAGTCTGGTGCAGCGTCCTTTCCCCCTTGATGACAACGCACTCATCCTTCTGATTTATCAGTATAAAATTACTGATACCGGCCTTCATAGCGACTCGATTGACTGGCACAGCCCTTGCAATTCCTGACCTCAGGGACGTCACAAGGAGTTGCCTATGCTACCCATCAAGCCGCCCGGACCCGGTTGCTACGACGAGATGTTGCTCGCCAACAACCAGTTTCGCGATCACTACCACGCCTATCTGGCGTGGCTGCACCAGACCGACGAGAAGAGCATAGAACGCAAGCGTGAGGAGGCCGATCTGCTGTTTCACCGGGTCGGCATCACCTTCAACGTCTATGGGGATGGGGACGGCGCCGAGCGCCTCATCCCGTTCGACAGCATTCCCCGCATCATTCCCGCCCAGGAGTGGCAGCATCTGGACAAGGGGATCCGCCAGCGCGTCACCGCCCTCAACGCCTTCCTGCACGACATCTATCACGATCAGCGCATCCTGAAGGCGGGGGTGATCCCGGCCGCCCAGATCCTCACCAATGCCCAGTACCAGCCCTGCATGCAGGGGGTCGACCTGCACCGCAACACCTATGTCCACATCACAGGGGTCGACATCATCCGCAACAGCGACGGTGACTACTACGTGCTGGAGGACAATCTGCGCACCCCCTCCGGGGTCTCCTACATGCTGGAGAACCGCAAGATGATGATGCGCCTCTTCCCGGAGCTGTTTCACAACCAACCCATAGCACCGGTGGAGCGCTACCCGGCCCTCTTGCTGCAGACCCTGCGCGAGAGCAGCCCGGTGGACAACCCCTGCGTGGTGGTGATGACCCCGGGCCGTTTCAACAGCGCCTACTTCGAGCACAGCTTCCTCGCCCAGCAGATGGGGGTGGAGCTGGTGGAGAGCGCGGATCTGGTGGTCAAGGATGGTCAGGTGCTGATGCGCACCACCACGGGGCTGAAACGGGTGGATGTCATCTATCGCCGCATCGACGACGACTACCTGGACCCTCTCGCCTTCAACCCGGACTCCCTCATCGGCGTGCCGGGCCTGCTCTCTGTCTACCGCGCCGGCGGCGTGGTGCTGGCCAATGCCATCGGCACCGGGGTGGCCGATGACAAGTCCATCTACCCCTATGTGCCGGAGATGATCCGCTTCTACCTGGGGGAGGAGCCCATCCTCAACAACGTCCCCACCTGGCAGTGCCGGGAACCCGATGCCCTGGCCTATGTGCTGGCGCACCTGGAGGAGCTGGTGGTCAAGGAGGTCCATGGCGCCGGCGGCTACGGCATGCTGATCGGCCCCTGCGCCAACCGCGAGGAGCTGGCCCGTTTTCGCGAGCTGCTCAAGGCTAGGCCCGACAACTACATAGCCCAGCCGACGCTCTCTCTGTCCACCTGCCCCACCTTCGTCGAGGCGGGCATAGCCCCCCGCCACATCGACCTGCGTCCCTTCGTCCTCACCGGCCAGGAGCTGCGCCTGGTGCCGGGCGGCCTGACCCGGGTCGCCCTCACCGAGGGCTCCCTGGTGGTGAACTCCTCCCAGGGCGGCGGCACCAAGGACACCTGGGTCATGGAGGGCAACCCATGCTGAGCCGCACCGCAAGCGAACTCTACTGGATGTCCCGCCACCTGGAGCGGGCGGAGAACACGGCGCGCATGCTGGACGTGACCCAGACCATGTCGCTGATGCCCTCCATCGACGCCGATCACAGCGAGCTGCTGGCCCCCCTCACCATCAGCGGCACCCACGAACCTTTCCTCGCCCGCTACGGCCAGGTAAACATGGAGAACCTGCTGCAATTTTTCTGCTTCGACGAGGAGAACCCGAGCAGCATCTTCAGCTGCCTGCGCATGGCCAGGGACAATGCCCACGGGGTGCGCGGCAAGATCCCGGGGGAGGTGTGGGAGAGCATCAACGCCGCCTGGATAGAGATACGCAGACGCCGCAAGGCGGGGCTTTCCAGCGGCCAGGCCCAGGAGTTCTTCGACTGGATCAAGGAGCGATCCCATCAGTTCCGCGGCGCCACCTACGGCACCATGATGCGGGGGGACGTGCTCTGGTTCCTGCGCCTTGGCACCTTCATCGAGCGGGCCGACAACACGGCGCGCATTCTCACCGTCAAGTATCAGGTGATCCGGGAGGATGAGGACAGCGTGCGCGAGTTCTACCGCTGGAACGCCCTGCTGCGCTCGGTGGGGGCCTACGAGGCGCACCAGACCCTCTACAAGACCCTCTCCCACGCCTCCATCGCCGAGCTGCTGATCCTGCGCAACGAGGTGCCGCGCTCCCTGCGCGCCTGCCTCGACGAGATGGAGCACATCCTGGCCCAGATCGAAGGCAACGCCGGCCAGACGCCGCGCCGCCTCACCACCATACTCAACGCCCAGCTGACCTATGGCGCCATCGAGGATGTGTTCGCCCTCGGCATGCAGGCGTACCTGAGGGACTTTCTCAGCGACATCGGCGCCATCGGCCAGAGCATCCACGCCGCCTACCTGGAGGTATTATGAGACTCATCATCGATCACCAGACCCGCTACCACTATGCCGACGTGGTGCGCCGCAGCACCCAGTACCTGCGCCTGACCCCCCACAGCACGGCCCGCCAGCAGATCCTCTCCTGGCAGCTGGAGCTGCCGGGGGAGGCCACCTGCACCACGGACGGTTACGGCAACATATTGCACGTGCTGAGCCTGGAGTCCCCCCACGAGGGGATCCTCATCCGCGCCCGTGGCGAGGTGGAGATCCGCGACGATGCACAGGAAGATGAAGAGCACTCCCTCATCTCCCCCCTGAGCTACCTGAGACCCACCACCCTCACCTGCCCAAGCGAGGCCCTGCGAGCCCTGGCCCAGGAGTGCCTGCCCTCCGAGCCGACCCAGGCCGACCTGGAGGGCCTGATGGCGCGCATCCTGGCGCGCATGCCCTATCAGCCGGGCAGCACGGACGCCACCTTCAGCGCCGACGAGGCCCTCGCCTCGGGCAGCGGCGTCTGTCAGGACCACACCCATGTCTTCCTGGCCTGCTGCCGCCACGCCGGTCTGCCGGCCAGGTACGTGAGCGGTTACCTCTACAGCCAGGACAGCAGCCACGTGGCGATGCACGCCTGGGCCGAGGTGTGGATTGAGGCGCGCTGGCACACCTTCGATGTCACCAACCTCACCTGCTCCGCCAACGAGCACCTCAAACTCGCGGTCGGCATGGACTACCTGGATGCCTGCCCGGTGCGCGGGGTGCGCTACGGCGGCGGCTGCGAGCAGTTGCAGAGCCAGGCACGAGTCACCCGCCTGGATGGGCAGCAGCAATGAGGGCCCAGGGAGTGCTGGCGGGAGGGCCGCCATGACCTATTGCGTCGCCATGTGCCTGCAAGATGGCATCGTCTTCGCCTCCGACTCGCGCACCAATGCGGGGGTGGACCATATCGCCACCTTCCGCAAGCTGCACCTCTTCACCCAGGAGGACAGGGTGATAGTGCTGCAAAGCGCCGGCAATCTGGCCACCACCCAGAGTGTCATCAGCCTGCTGACGGAGGGGACGGGTCTGCTCAGCCTCCCCAGTCTGTACGAGGTCGCGGCCCTCATAGGCCAGACCATACGCACCGTCATCAGCCGGGATGGGGGCCAGCAACAGGGGCATGTCAACTTCGGCTGCAACATACTGCTGGGGGGCCAGATCCGGGGGGAGCACCACCGCCTGTTCCACATCTACCCGGAGGGCAACTTCATCGAGGCGGGCCCGGACACCCCCTACTTCCAGATTGGTGAGAGCAAGTACGGCAAGCCCATCATAGATCGCATCATCCAGTACGAGACGCCGCTCCAGACCGCCATGCAGTGCGCCCTCATCTCCATCGACTCGACCCTGCGCAGCAACCTCTCGGTGGGCCTGCCCCTGGATGCGCTCGTCTATTCCGAGGGGAGCTTCTCGGCGGCACAGCTGCACCGCATCACAGAGCAGAATCCCCACTTCCAGGCCCTGCGCAAGGCCTGGGGCGAGGGGTTGCAACGGCTGTTCCGAGAGCTTCCCCCCTTCCCCCTCTGAACGGGCGAGGGAGCGCCATGGCGCTTTCCCGCCCCCCTCTTTCCAGATATTCTGGCTGCCATTCGCTTACCTCTCGATGGAGTCCCCATGCGCCGCTTCAACTTCATGCTCAACGGCAGCCGGCTGATGATGTTCCCCTTCTATGTCTGCATCCTGGTGTGCGTCGCCCTCTTGATGGTGAAATTTGCCATGCAGCTCTATGTGCTGTGCCGCGACATCATCGAGATCGACTATCTGGATCTCATCACAGGGGTGCTCACCCTGGTGGACTTCGTGCTGGTGGCCCAGATGCTGATCCTGGTGGCCATCTGCGGCTATGTGCAGTTCATCAAGACCCCGGAGCAGCGGGCGGCCCTGGGGGACAACTGGCTCAGCAAGATCAACTTTGCGTCCCTCAAACTCATCGTCATCAACTCCTTGGTGACCATCGCCGGCATCGAAGTGCTCAAGGCCTTCCTGGAAGACGGCACCGGCAACGAGATAGAGATGAAGTGGTCTGTCATCGTCTTCCTCGCCTTCTCCACCGCCGCCCTCATCTACGCCATCACGGAGCGGCTGGCTGATCACAAGTGACCCGGCCCTGATTTCATTCAGGATCTATTCATCAGTGGCCGAATTGATAACTCTTTTCATTACCCTTACCCCATTGTAAACTTGCTCGCCCCGGGCCGAACCGCCCGGGTGCTGGAGCACCTATGACAAGCCTTTCCCTCTCACCGCGACACCTCTGGCAATGGCTGGCCTATCACCATCAGGCCGCCGAGGGCTCCCTCTACCTGATGTTCTTCTCCGGCCTGCTGCTGTGGGAGCCACTGACCCCGGTCTGGTCCCTGGCACGCTGGAACCTGTTTCTCCATGTGATGCTCTCCCTCTCCCTGTTTCCCCTGTTGTTTGGCGCCTTCTGGCTCTCCCATCGCAGCCTGCTGAACAAGAGCCGCAAACCTTTTCTGCGCACCACGGGGCGCATCATCGAAGCCTTGCTGCTGGTTTGTCTCGCCAGCGGCCTGCTGCTGGTGCTGCACGGCACCCCGGGGGACAGCCTGGGCAACCTCGCCAGCTGGGCCCACTGGCTGAGCGCGCTAGCGTTGACGCCCCTGGTGCTGCGCCACGCCTGGCGCTGGACCATCTTGAAATGGCGTGCCTGATCCTATGTTGAAGCTGCTCTTCTCCTGCCTACTCGCCCTCTCCATGCTACTGGGCAGCACCCTTGCCAGCGCCCAGGAGATGGGCACGGCCATGGTAGCCTATGACGAGGGCGACGCCCCGCGCCTCGTCACCGCCAACCAGAGCGCTGGATCCGTCACCCTGCTCGAGCGAGACAGCGGCAAGGGAATAAAAGAGGTGCAACTGGGGGGGGATCTGCGCCAGCTTGCCCGCGCCGATGATGGCACCCTGCTGGTCACCGACTACAGCGGCGATCGCCTGCTGCTGCTGGATGATGATCTCGATCTGGAAAAGACGATCCCCACCGGCCATAGACCCTATGGGGTCATCTTCGATGCCAAGCGGCATTGGTTCTGGGTCACGCTGTTCGAGGCGAGCCGCCTGCAGGCTTATGACAGCGCGGGCAAGCTGCAGCTGGATGTGGCCACTGCCGAGACCCCGCGCGGGCTGGCGCTGACCGACGATGATCGCCTGCTGCTCACCCACGCCATGACCGGCCAGCTCGCCATCTATGACCTAGCCAAGCTGAGCAGCGGGCTCACGGGCGCCACCCTGCCCAAGCCACGCCTGATCACCCTGGCCGAGACCCACAGCGCGCCCCCTACTGGAAAAGCGAGCGACTCTCAGGGATTGCCACGCCTGCTGGACGGCATCGCCCTCTCCCCCGATGGCAGCGAAGCCTGGCTGCCTCATGTGCTCTGGAGCTTCGACCACCCCTTCCAGTTCCAGAGCACCGTCTTTCCGGCCGTATCCATCATAGATCTCGATGAAGAGAAAGAGCGGGTAGATGAAAGAAAGCAGCTCTTCTTGCAGATCAATCTGCCAAGCGTCGGCAACCGCAGCCAGATTGTCTCCAACCCCTTCGCCGCGCGCTTCGCCGCCGATGGCAAGCGGGTCTACCTGACCCTGGCAGGTTCCGAGGACTTGCTGGTGTTCGACTTGTCGCGCAGCGGTAAATCCAACAGCAACCGTCACAGACGCAAGAAGTTCCAGGGGGGCGCCAAGGCGACCCAGCTCTTGCGTCACCTGCCGGGCCAGAACCCACGGGACTTGTTTGTAGACGGCGAGCATATTCTGGTGCACAACGTCATGGGGCAGGATCTCACCCGCCTCCATACCGGCGGCAGCGGCCCCTTCGCCCGGGTCACGGTCGATGTGCCCCACTTCGCCAAGCTGGTAGAGACGGATCCCCGCCCCGAGCCCCTCAAGCGTGGCGAGCGACTGTTCCATCTTGGAAACACGCTGGGCAACAACGGCGCCAATGCCCGCTTCCCCATGGCCGGGGACAACTGGATGAGCTGCAACTCCTGCCATCTGGACGGATTCAACTTCACCAACCGCCATCTGATGGCGGCCCATCGCCAGCAGAGCGGCGACAACGCCATCAACGGCCACGCCAACCTCGCCAACATGGTGGCGGGGGACTTCGTCGGCGAATACCTGCGCATGACCCAGCAGACCCAGGGCGGCATGGGCCACGACGGTCGCGATGGGGCCGAGACTGTGGATCCCGCCAAGCCCCAGCCCGAGGTGAAGGCGATGATGGAGGATCTGCACGCCTTCGTCACCGCAGATGGCAACCTCCCCTATCTCGCCAACTGGCTGCGACTCGATGCCCCGCGCAGGGATCCCACCAAGGCGCCGACCACCCATCCCAAGGAGTGGCTCAACTCCGCCTCCTGCCAGAACTGCCACCAAGAGGCGTTCAAGGACTGGAGCGAGAGCAACCACAGGCTGATGGGCAACTCCCACCCCTACTACAAGGTGGTGCAGGCCCTGGCCCGCGAGACAGAAGGCGAGGCCTTCGGCCAGTGGTGCCAGGGCTGCCACATGCCCCAGCAGGTGCTGAACGGCCAGACTGAGCTGCCCAAGGGCTCCCACATGTTCGAGCAGGGCGGCGCCTCGCTCATTGCCGCCCACAAGGCTGGCGAACCCGTGGTGGAGGAAGGGACAGGCTGCGTGCTCTGCCATCGCATCACAAGGCTCGAAGATGCCGGCGGCAACAGCGCCTTCACGGTGAATTTGAAAGACCGCGAGAGCTATGTGTTCGAGGATGCCCCGGGGGGCAGCGCCCGCCACTGGCTGGCCGAGCGGCAGATCAACGCCCGTCCGGCGATGCACAAGGCCTCCTATCAGAAGGATTTCTATCAGGATGCGGCCCTGTGCAAATCCTGCCACAACGAGTTTGCCCCGGGCAGCGGCGCCAATATCGTCAACACCTGGGACGAGTGGGAGAACTCCAGCTTCGCCAAGGCGGAGGATCCCGCCAAGCGGCGCAGCTGCATCGACTGCCATATGAACCCCGAGCCCGGCAATGGCGGCGCCCCTGTGGCGGGCCAGTCCACCGAAAACGGCACAATGAAAGAGCGCCTCTATCGCCACAACTTTACCGGCGCCCAGCACCAGCTGGTGGGGCTGCGCAATCCCGCGCTTGAGCAGGAGAGCCTGGCCCTGCTGCGCTCCAGCGCGACGCTCTCTGCCCGTATCGAACAGGCTGCCGATGGGCAGCAACTGGTGGTGCGGGTCGCCAATACAGGCGCGGGCCACGCCCTGCCCACCGGAGTGGCCGATTTCCGTGAACTCTGGCTGGAGCTGACCGTCACAGACGCCAGCGGCAAGCTGGTGCTCAGAAGCGGCCAGCCGGTGGAGGGCGCCGTGCCCGAGGACGCGCGGCTGTTCCGCAAAGTATTCGGCGATGCCGAGGGCAAGCCGGTCGGCCTCAAGTTCTGGCGCTACGCCAAGCTCCTGGAAGATACCCGCATCCCGGCCGATGGCTGGCGCGATGAAGCCTGGCCGCTGCCGGCGGATGCCCGTGGGCCCTTCCAGGCCGATATCAGACTCAATTTCCGCACCTACCCCAAGTGGGTCAGTGATGCGGTGCGCGCCGCCGAGCCAAGCCTGCCGGCGCCACCCATAGTGCTACTCGCTCGGCTACAACTTAATCGGCTGCAACTGACCCTGCAGCCCCTCCCCGTCACGCCCGATACGGAGCCTCAATCCTGATGTTTGCAAGTTTTCTCATTACCCTGCGCGAGGGGCTGGAAGCCTTCCTGCTGGTGGGCATCTGCCTCTCCTACCTCGCCAAGCTGGGGGCGAGCCGCTACAACAAGTTCATCTATCTGGGGGTGGGGCTGGGCCTCGTCGCCTCCCTCGTGGTCGCCTTCCTGTTCCAGGTGGTGGTGAGCCAGTTCGAAAGCGAGCGTTACAACCACCTCTTGATGGCGGGGATCCTGATCTTCGCCACCCTGGTGCTCACCTATATGGCAATCTGGATGCAAAAACAGGCCAAGTCCCAGGTGGGGGCCATGACGGCGCGCATCGATGCCGCCGTCGACGGCGGCAACCTCTTTGGCCTGGTGCTGCTCGCCTTCCTCGCCGTGATGCGGGAAGGCTTTGAAACCGTGCTCTTCTTCTCGGCCCTGGTCTATTCAGGGCAAGGGGTGGATCTGCACGAGGGACTGATGGGGGCGCTGGCGGGGCTGCTGGTCTCTGTGGTGCTGGTGTGGGGGCTGCTGCGCTCCACCCGCAAGGTGGCGCTGGCCCCCTTCTTCCGCTGGACCGGGCTGCTGATCATCATCATAGCCGCGGGGCTGCTGTCGTCCGCCGTCAACATGTTGCAGGCGGCGGACGTCATTACCTTCTGGACCACGCCCGTGTTCAACATCAGCCACATCCTCGACGATCAGGGGGTCTTCGGCACCTTCCTGCGCGCCCTGTTTGGCTACAATGCCTCACCCGCCGGCTTGCAGTTGCTGACCTGGGCCACCTATCTGGCCATCTTCGTCACCCTCTGGCATCGCAGCTATCGCCCTCGGGTGCAGGGATAAACCCGCACCAGTTGCAACCCCATTCGGGGGCCGCGCCCTGGCGCGGTCCCCTTAGATATCAAGCCGTTTCGGAACACTCATGAGCGACAACAACAAGAAGATTGCGGTACTGGGTGCCGGTCCCGCCGGTCTGATGGCCGCCTGGCGCCTGTGCCAGGCCGGTTTTACGGTCACCCTGTTCGAGCAGGAGAGCGTGGTGGGGGGCATGTGCGCCACCCAGACCTTCAAGGGGCGCGCCGGAGAGTACCGCTTCGACTACGGCGGCCACCGCTTCATCACCAAGAACCCCGAGCTGCTCGCCTTTATCGACGAGCTGATGGGGGACGACTTGCTCCACGCAGAGCGAAAGAGCGTCATCCGCTTTGGCGGGCGCACCTATGACTACCCCTTGAACCTCACCAACCTGCTGAGGACTGCCCCCCTAACCCTGATGGCGGGCGCGGTGAAAGACTTGCTGCTGTTGCCCTTTGCCAAGAAGCCGGACGATTTCGCCAAGGCGAGCTTTGCCGAGTGGATCCAGAGCCACTTCGGCCGCACCCTCTATCGCCAGTTCTTCGAGGGTTACACGGCCAAGCTCTGGGGCATCAACCCGGACAAGCTCTCCGCCGACTGGGCCGGTCAGCGCATCAGTCTCATCGATTTGAAAGACGTGGCGCGCCGCCTGCTACCAAGACGCAAGGGCAGCCTCTCGGTGCGCACCTATGCCCGCAAATACCGTTATCCAAAGTATGGTTTCGGCCAGATCTTCACCACCCTGGGGGAGCGGCTGGTGGCAGAAGGCGTGACGGTCAAGACAGGCGCCACCATCAGCCGCCTCGAGCAGGTCGATGGCCGCATTGAGCGGGTCTATTGGCAACAAGAGGGTATTGAGCAGAGCGAGCACTTTGATCAGGTGATCTCCACCCTGCCGCTGCCGCTCACCTGCCAGCATCTGGGCTTGCCGTGCGATCTGCACTACCGGTCTCTGCGCTTCGTCAATATGCCCCTCAAACAGGAGAACCTGTCGGACAACACCTGGCAGTACCTCTCAGACCCCCATATTCTGGCGACCCGCCTGCAGGAGCCGCGCCGCCGCAGCCCCTTTATGGCGCCACAGGGCCAGACCTCCGTGATGCTGGAGATCCCCTGCAACCCGGGGGATGCCACCTGGCAGGCACCGCTGGCCGAGCTGCGGGGCCGGGTCACCGCCGATCTCGCGAGCCTAGGCGTTGATACCGCCAGGCTTGGCGATGAGACCTTCGAGGCGCGAAGCGAATACGCCTATCCGCTGATGGATCTCGGCTATCAGGCGCGCCGCAACGAAGCCATTCAGGCACTGATGCCGATTGGCAACCTCATCATGACAGGTCGCCAGGGGACGTTTCGCTACATCTTCACCGACACCGCCATGGAGATGGGGATGATGGCCGCTGACATGGTGATCGACGGGGTGGACAGACGACACGCCATCTTTAACCATCGCAACGAAAATACCGTCATTGAAACTCAGAGCGTGGCGTAGCAACAGGAACAACTCCCTCCCGGCCTCCCCCTTCGAAAGGGGGAGGGTAAAAACGCCCTCCCCTGACAAGGGGNGAGGGTCGGGGTGGGGTCCAACGAATCAGGACTGGCGCCATGCCGTCAGGACAAATCAACAAGGAGAACAGGATGACCATACGCCACGGCTTGATCGCCCTCGCCCTACTGACGGGCCCGCTGCTGACCCTCAGCGGCCAGGCGCAGGCATACTCCTACGCCGCCGCAGGCAAGGAGCCGCTGATCGATGCGCGCGAAGCATTGCTTGGTGCCGCCAGTGAAGGCAAGGATGCCAGCGCCACCTTGAGCGAGATTGCGGACGAGCTGACCTATCTGGAAGAGCACCACAAGGTGGAGCTGCAAGCCCCCCTGGCAACCGCCATCAAGGGGAAAGATGCCGCCGCCACCGCCACTTTGCTCAACCGTGCCTACAAGGCAGAGATCGAGCGTCGCCTCGAGGGGGCCGGGCAGAACCTCGGCGATTACCAGACCGCCAAGGTGCTGGTGGTCAAGAGCAAGCGCTTCCTCGATTTGATCCTCCCCTCCCTCGGTGAAGGGGATCGCAAGGCGGCCGAACAGGCGTTGGCCAAGGTGCTGGACGCCATCGGCAACCCCGGCGTCTTCGGGGTGGGTGCCAAGCCCGCCGATGCTGCCGCCTTCGCAGAAGCCGAAAAAGCGCTGATGGCCGTGCTGGCGCCGCTTTGATGACATTTCATCGATGATGACGGCCCCCCTAATCCCCGGCCCTTCTCCCGCAAGGGGAGAAGGGGGGCGTCACCACGGCCGATTACGCTTCGCTAATCGACCCTACTTGCTGATCCTTCTGCAACTGGTCTGGACGGGCTGGCTATTTACCTTCCCTGTGGCCCTCGATTCCGACGACGCCCTGAACTTCGCCCACGGGGTGGTGCGCTTTAGCGTGCTGGAGTTCTCCCCCCACTTTCCGGGCTATCCCGCCTTTATCTGGCTGGCGCGGCTCATCAATCTGGCGGTGGACGATCCCGCCGCTGCGGTGCAGTGGGCGAGCCTCCTGGGCACAGCGCTGATAGCGCCGCTCGCCGCCTGGCTGGCGGTGAGAATATGGCAACGACCAAGCCTGCTTGCCCCCGTCTGGCTGCTGGTGCTGGCCCTGCCGCTCACCCCGACACTTGCCCTCTCCGGCCTCTCGGACGGGCCCGCGCTCGCCGCCTGGCTCGGGGCGCTGCTGGCCTTGCAGAATCGCAAACCAGCGCTGGCCGGTCTGCTGCTGGGACTCTTGCTGGCGCTTCGCCCCTCCTACTTAGTGCTGGCCCTGCTGCCGCTCTGGCTCGGGATAGAGCACAAGGGTGAGCGGCGTAAGTTTCTGCTGCCCATCGCTTTGGTAGGGCTGATAAGTCTGCTCTTTGTCTGGCAGGCCGATGGCTGGGCCTATTTTGGCGAGGGGCGGCGCTTTACCGACGGCCACTTCACCCTCTGGGGCAACACGGCGGCGGCCCACGGCGATCGGCTGTTGAGCTGGGCACGCACCTTCCATGATCAGCTCACTCCGCTCTGGCCCTTGGCTGTCGGAGCCTTGCTGGTGCTACCGCTCTGGCAAAGATCAAAAGACCAAGCCGCAGCACTCTCCCCGCTCTGGACCCTCTACTGGCTCGCCCTGCTGCTCTGGACCATGTTTGGCCAGAACCCGGACAATCCCCGCCATCTGGCGCCCATTACCCTGCTCGGCATAGTGTTGCTGGCGGGCAGGCTGCCCCTATGGGGCGAGCGCCCTGCCATGCTGGGGGCCCTGTTGCTGCTGATGAGCACACTCACGCCTGCGGCGCCGCCCGCCATGGTGCAGGCCGCCCGACTGGCCGAACGGACCTGCCCGGCCCTGGTGACCCAGTGGGGAGTACGGCTGCTTAGGGAAACCACGGCCCTGCCCGTCACCGATGGCTGGTACCAGGGGGATGCTGCCCTTGCGCTCACCCAGGGGGCTTGCCGCCTCAGCCGCCGGCCCATAGCGCAGAGCGAGATGCCGCTCCCCCACCAGGCGCACTGGTTTGCCCCCCGCTTTGGCGCCGAACCCGGCCTCTGGCTCGCCATACCGCGCTGACAGGCTCAGGGCTCTGGCCCAAACGCGTCGCTGCGCCAGCTGACTCGTCTACACTCACTGCGCATGGGCGTGGCAGGGAGAGGATGCATGAAGGGAGGCAAGGAGTGGGCACTGGTGCCCCTTGTCCTGGCGCTGGCCAGCGCGCTCCTGGTGCTGCCTGTCTGGCTGCAGGGGGGCACCCAGGGGCACGATCTGTTCCACCACCTGCTCTCAGGCCACTATTTTGCCCGCCAGCTGTGGCAGGGGGAGCTCTATCCCCGCTGGCTGATGGCCATGAACGGCGGCTTTGGCAGCCCCACCTTCTTCTTCTATCCCCCGCTCCCCTACTACGTCAGCGCACTCTTTGCCGGTCCCGGCTCCCCCGCCCAGCAGGCCATCTATCCCCTGCTCGGCAGCGCCACCCTGGCGCTGCTGCTCTCAGGCGCGTTCGCCTATCTGTGGCTGCGCGCCACCACGCCCCCGGGCCGGGCCCTGGCGGTCAGCCTGCTCTACCTGATCCTGCCCTATCACCTGGCCATGGATCTCTATGCCCGCTTCGCCCTGGCGGAGTTCTGGGCCTTCGCCTGGGCGCCGCTGATCCTGCTTGGCCAGGATCTCGCCCATCGCGGCCTGCGCCAGGGCCTGCCCCTGCTGATCCTGGGGCTGGCGCTGCTGGCCTTCTCCCACCTGCCCAGCCTGCTGCTGATGATGGGTCTGGTCAGCGTGCGCGCCCTCTGGTTCGCCTGGCGATCCCGCACCCTGGTGCCCTGCTGGATAGCCCTGGGGGCCCAGGGGCTGGGGCTTTGCATGGCGGCGGCCCTGTTGCTGCCCGCCCTGGCGGATCAGGGGGCCATCTCCATGGAGCTGATGCGCGGCGGCATGTTCGACTTTCGGCGCAACTTCCTCGACCGCCTGCCTTCTGGCTGGGGGGACTGGCGCTTTCGCGGCCACCTGGCGTGGCAGAGCCTGCTGACCCTGGCCTTGCTGCTCATCGCCTGGGCCGCCGCCCGCGAGCCGCGCCACCCAGAGCTGCTGTGCTGGGGGGCGCTCGGGGTGGGGGCCTTCCTGATGATGCTGCCCCTGAGCCAGCCCCTCTGGAGCCTGCTGCCCCCCCTGCAACGGGTGCAGTTTCCCTGGCGGCTCAATCTCATCCTCACCCTGGCCACGGTTGCCGTGGTGGCCCTGGGCACCCCCACTCACCGCCCCTGGCAGTGGCTCTGTTGGGGAACACTCCTGCTGACCCTGATCACCACCCTCGCCTACGTCCGTCACGCCCCCCTCACCCAGGCCCCCACCCGGGAGGCCATGGCCCTCGAGTTCGACAGCAAGCGCAGCGCCCGGGAGTACAGGCCAAGGCAGGTACCGGGGGGCATGTTCGCCCCGACCCTGCTCGCCTGGAAGGATGAATTCCAGCCCCCGGTGAGCGCCGAGCCCCCGGGCGCCAGCTGGACAGTGCACCGCTGGCAGCCCAGGGCCCTGACCCTGGCAGTGACGGCGGCCGTGCCGACCCGGCTGGTCCTGCACCAGTATGATTACCCCGGCTGGCAGGCCTGGCTCGACGAGCGCCTGATGCTGACGGTGGGCGCCAATCCCCAGGGCCTGATGCAGCTCTGGGTGCCGGCGGGCAGCCACAGCCTCACCCTCAGGCTGACGGCGCGCTGGCCCGAGCGGGCAGGCAATATCCTCTCCTTGCTCGGGTGGCTGGGCTGGCTGCTGCTTCTGTGCCACCACAGGGCAAGGCGTCCGGGGCGCTGATCCCGCCGCAGATCTGACCTCAAGGGCCGGGGCAGGATAGACCTGCTCAAGCCTGCCAAAGCTGATAGACTCAACACTCGCCCCTTTTCCCGGCCCTGCCACGACTCGGATACCCTATGCCTCAAGCCACGCCCCTCTCTCCCCGCTTCCTGTTCATCCTGCTCGGCGCCCTGGCGGGCCTGACCCCGCTCGCGGTGGACATGTACCTGCCCGCCATTCCGGCCATAGCCCGGGATCTGGCCACCAGCATAGACGGGGCCCAGCTCACCATCAGCGCCTTCCTCGGCGGCTTCGCCATCGGTCAGCTGTTCTACGGGCCGCTCGCCGACAGCTTCGGCCGCAAGCCGGTGATCCTGGCGGGACTGACGATGTTCGCCGTGGCCTCTGTGGGTTGCGCAATGGCCGACTCCCTGCCGGAACTGCTGGCCTGGCGTATGCTGCAGGCCGCAGGGGGCGCGGCGGGATCCGTGGTGGTCAATGCCTTGCTGCGAGATTTGTTCGAGAAGGATGCGTTTTCGCGGGCCATGTCCTTCGTCATCCTGGTGATGACGCTGGCCCCCCTGGTGGCCCCGGTGGTGGGCGGCTACATCAGCGCCCACAGCGATTGGCGGGTGATCTTCTGGCTGCTGGTGGGGGTGAGCCTGCTCATCTGCGTGGTGATGCAGTGGAAGATCCAGGAGACCCTGAAACCCGAACACAGGCAGCCCCTCAAGCTCGGCCAGGTGCTGCGCAACTACTGGGGCGTGCTCTCCCACCGCGGCGCCATGGGCTATGTGCTGTGCGGCGCCCTGTCGAGCTCCGGCATGTTCGCCTTCCTGAGCGCCTCCCCTTATGTCTATATCGAGTATTTCAAGGTACCGACCGAGCACTACGGCTGGCTCTTTGGCCTCAACATCCTGCTGATGATGGTGGTCACCTTCGTCAACAGCCGCCTGGTGAAGGGGGTGGGCGCCGAGCGCATGCTGCAATACGGCCTGACTGTGCTGCCGCTGGCCGGGGCCCTGCTTATCTATAACGCCTGGAGCCAGAGCGGGGGCCTCTGGGGCATCGTCATCCCCGTGGTGCTCTTCGTCGGGCACATCAGCCTGGTGGGGGCCAACGCCATGACGGGCCTGATGGGCCACTTCCCCCAGTCGGCGGGCACCGCCTCGGCGCTCGCGGGCACACTGCGCTTTGGCATAGGCGCCGTGGTGGGCATTTTGGTCAACCTCAATCCCCCCGAGTCGCCGCTCCCCATGGCCATCGCCATCGCCGCCTGTGGCCTGGGCTCGGCGCTCAGCTACTGGTTGCTCACCGGCAAGCGTGCCAGGGTGGCCTGACGATCCCTTTGGCTCACTGCTTGCCGACACGAAAAAGCCCTGTCCACCGGACAGGGCTTTTTGCATCAGGGACGCGGCTCCTCAGGCGTCTGCCGGCAAGCCGCTGCGGGCCAGGATCTCGCTCTCCACGCCATCCAGGCTCAGCTGATTCTTCTTGCGCCAGTAGGCCTCTATGCCCTCCTTGCCCTGGCGGGCCGACCAGTTGGCGAGATCCTCCCTGTCCCCCTGGTAGTCAAACAGGGGCACCGACATGCCGCAGGAGGTCTGGACCCGTTCAATATCGAGCAGGAAGATCTGGCGGGCCGCCACGCTGGCCGGGAAGCGCGCCAGCGCAGTCTCCCAGTCCGGATCGCCCCGGTGCAGCACCCGCGCCTGACCATAGGCCCGCAGTATCATGGGCGCCCCCTCGAAGGCGCAAAACATCACCGTCATGCGCGGGTTCTGCAACACATGGGCCGCCGACTCGTTACCGCTGCCGGTCAGGTTGAGCCAGGCCAGGGTATGGGCATCGAGAATGCGCAACGAATCCCCGCCCTTGGGGGAGAGGTTGACCGTGCCCTCCCCCGCCGCCGTGCCGACAAAATAGATCTTCTGCGCCGCGATAAAGGCCACATGGCGCGGCGAGAGCGCCTCGAACAGTTGTCCCATAGTCCCTTCCCTTGCAATCTTCATGGTGCTCAGAACAGGGCGCTGTTGAGCCACAGATGCGCCCCTATGCTGACCATATAGCCAAGCAAAATGGCAGGCAACCACTTGAGATGGCCAACGAAGGTATACATGCCCCTGGCCTGCCCCATCAGAGCCACACCGGCGGCGGAGCCGATGGAGAGCAGGCTGCCCCCCACCCCCGTGGTCAGGGTCACCAGCAGCCACTGCCCGGTCGACATCTGCGGCTCCATCGACAACACGGCGAACATCACGGGGATGTTGTCGATGACGGAGGAGAGCAGGCCTATGACCACATTGGCCTGGGTCGGATCCCCCTGATAGAGGAGCTGGGACGCCAGCGCCAGATACCCCATGAAGCTGAGCCCGCCGACGCACATCACCACCCCGTAGAAGAAGAGCAGGGTGTCCCACTCGGCCTTGGCAATCTTGTTGAACACGTCGAACGGCACTATGGAGCCGAGGCGCAGCAGCCGCGCCTCGTCACCGGTGCGCTCATAGAGGGCGCGCTCCCGCGCCAGGACGCCAGGCTGGGTCTTGCGCAGGTAGAAGCCGAAAAATTGCAGATAGCCCAGTCCCGTCATCATGCCGAGCACCGGGGGCAGTTGCAGGAAGTGATGGCAGGCGACGGCCGTCCCTATGGTGAGAAGGAAGAGCAGCACTATGGTGGCGGCCCCGCGCCTGAGCGTCACCTCCTCGTCCAGCACCCTGGGGACATGGCGCGGCACCATCAGGCTCATCAGGAGGGCCGGGATCAGGAAGTTGAGCAGGGCGGGGATGAAGAGCGCGAAGAACTGGCCGAAGGGCACCTTGCCCGCCTGCCACACCATCAGGGTGGTGATGTCGCCGAAGGGGCTGAAGGCGCCGCCGGCATTGGCCGCCACGACGATGTTGATGCAGGCCAGGTTGATGAAGCGGCGATCCTCGTTGGCCACATTGAGCACCACTGTGCACATCAGGAGCGCAGTGGTGAGGTTGTCCACCACGGGGGAGATGAAGAAGGCCAGGAACCCGGTGAGCCAGAACAGGGTGCGCAGGCTGAGCCCGGCCCGCACCAGGCGGGCGCGCAGGGCGGCAAACAGCAGCCGGTCCTCCATGGCGTTGATGTAGGTCATGGCCACCAGCAGGAACAGCATCAGCTCCCCGTATTCCAGCAGGTTCTGCCTAAACCCCTCGTGGGCCAGCGGGCTCAGCCCCGCGTCCGCATAGACGACGCCAATGGCTATCCAGATGATGCCGGCGGCGATCAGCACCGGCTTGGATTTTCGCAGCTTCAGGTACTCTTCGGCCATCACCAGGAGGTAGGCGAGCACGAAGATGACGAGGGCAAAGAGGCCGACGCCGCTGTGGGTCAGGGCAAGGGGGCCGCCCTCGGCCAGGGCTGGACCGCAAAACAGGCAGAGCCCGGACAAGGGGGTAAGGCGTGAAGAACCAGACATGAGTGCGCGTCTCTTGAGAAATGTCTGGCATTGAGGCTAGCAGCGGACAGGGAAGTCACCCTCATCCCTATCCGCAGGATCGAGCCGCCCGCCTCGGCCGGGCAGGCGGCGTGGCTCACTCAGGGGGTATCAGGGGGATTTTTTGCCAAAGCCGGACTGCTTGAGGGTGTAGCCGGCGCTATTTTGCCAGGCATCCAGCCCGCTTCTGTTGTTGCCCGCCGCCCGCCTCGGCCGGGCAGGCGGCATGGCTGTCTCAGGGGACATCAGGGGGATTTTTTGCCAAAACCGGATTGCTTGAGGGTGTAGCCGGCACTGTTTTGCCAGGCATCCAGTCCGCTTCTGTTGTTGCCCGCCACCAGACTGGCGGCCAAGCTCGGGCTATTGAACAGCTGATCGGCGCTGAACACGAAGCCCCCCTCGGCTCGGGGCACAAGCACCCCCTTGGCCAGCAGCTCCTGGCGCAGCTCGATCACCGCCTCGCGCAAGGAGGCGGCATCCTCGCCGTTGGCGGTGGAGCCCGCCTGCACCATGAAGCCGGGGTTCTGCCGCTTGCCCACCGGATAGCCATGGGCCTCAGCCCCCTTGCCATTGAAGTGGTAGAGCTCGCGCTCGCCAGGCTTGTTGTCGGAGAGCGCCTTTTGCAGGGTCATCAGCTCGTTGTAGATATCGATGGGGACCACGGCAGCCTGCTTGGCCCCCTTGCTGTCGACGATAAAACTGACTTGCTTGTGTAACATCCTTGCTCATCCTGTGACCCATGGAAGCCCCTATTCTAACCACCTCTGGCAAGCGGGATCCAGCAAGGATCCTCATCCCTTTTGCAGGCGCGATCACTAACTGGCATAGTGACTGACATTGTGAAAGCCATTGGCTATCAACCGGTTATCCCATGCTGAATCTGCGCAACCTCGGTAAACACTTCGCCAACGGCGGTGAAACGCTCCCCCTGTTTGCCGGGCTGGATCTCAAGCTCAACCCCGGCGAAACCTGTCTGCTGCTGGGACAGAGCGGCTGTGGCAAGTCCACTCTGCTCAACCTCATCGCCGGTCTCATCCCCCCGGATGAGGGGGAGATCTGGCTGGGAGAGACCCGGCTCGACACCCAGTCACCGGACGAGCGGGCCCGCTTGCGCGGCCGGCATTTTGGTATCGTCTATCAGGACTTCAACCTGCTGCCGACCCTCACTGTGCTGGAGAACCTCTGCCTGCCGCTCGAGATAAACCACCTGCCCCGCGACATGGCGCGCCTCGATGCCCTGCTCGAACGCCTGGGGATGAGCCACAAGCGCCACGCCTGGCCGGAGCAGCTCTCCGGCGGCCAGCGCCAGCGGGTGGCCCTGGCCCGGGCCCTGGTTCATCAGCCGAAGTGGCTGCTCGCTGACGAGCCCACCGGCAGCCTCGATGAGCACAACGCCGAGCAGGTGATGGGGCTGATGATGGCGGCGGTGCGCGATACCGGCGCAGGCCTCTTGCTAGTGAGCCACAACCCCGGCTATGGCGCCCTGGCGGATCGGGTGCTGCGCCTGGAAGGGGGGCAGTTGCTCGAGGCCAGACCCCATGGGTGACAGCCGCCGCAGGGATGCATCATGCTGCCGCTGAAGGCGCTGCTGCGCCTCTATCGCGCCCACCCCTGGCTGCTGCTGATGAGCCTGGCCGGGCTCATGCTGGGGGTCACCCTGGTGGTGGCCATCGAGCTCTTGAACCACAGCGCCCGCACCAATTTCGTCGCCGCCCGCAGCCAGCTCGCGGGGGAAGCGAACTACCGCCTGGCCCCGAGCGGCGGCCTGGATGAGGGGCTCTACGTTCGGCTGGTGCGAAGCCAGCCGGATCTTGACGCCATGCCCCAGTTGCACGCCTGGCTCAAGGACCCGCAGGGGCGCAGTTTCCAGCTGCTGGGGATGGATCTCTTCAACCCGGGCCCCCTGCGCCGACTCTTTGGTGAGCAGCCGGGGCGCGAACCCGACTTCACCCTGAGCCGCGCCGACAGCGTCTGGCTCTCGGCCCCCGAGGCCAAACGCCTCAGCTGGTCGCCGGGGCAGTCGCGGAGCTTTATGTTGGGCGGCGGTGAGGCGGACAGCGCCCGCACGTTGACCCTCACTCTCGCGGGTACCTTCGAGCCGGGCGCCGTCCCCATGGAGCGGCTGCTGGTCACCGACATAGGCCTGGCCCAACCCCTGCTTGGCAAGGCAGGAAGGCTGGATCGCATCGTCTTC
This sequence comes from Aeromonas sp. R4-3, assembly GCF_040908275.1. NCBI lineage: Bacteria > Pseudomonadati > Pseudomonadota > Gammaproteobacteria > Aeromonadales > Aeromonadaceae > Aeromonas > Aeromonas sp. R4-3. The sequence goes on along the minus strand of NZ_JBFODK010000023.1, from coordinate 221,342 downwards.
AAGTTAAGCGACGAAGAGGCCAATGCCTTGCAAAGGGCGCTGCAAACCTATTACCCCCATCAGCCGCTCTGGCTCGAGCCCATCAGCCCGGCCCTCGATGCCAGCCAGCTCGGGGATGCCCTGGCCCTCAACCTCAGTGCCCTCTCCCTGCTCGCCATGGCGGTGGGATTGTTTCTGGTGTTCAACGCCCAGCGCTTCGTGCAGAGCGTGCGCCGCCCCCAGCTCGCCCAGCTCATCATCCTGGGGATGCCGCCAAGCCGGGTACTCCGCTATCTGGCCCTGGAGCTGCTCATCCTCGCCACCATAGGCACCCTGCTCGGGCTGCTGCTCGGCAGCCTCTTGGCGCTGACCCTCATGGGGCAGCTCACCCAGGCGCTGGCAGACCTTTATGGCCCCAACCCCATCGATCTGCTGCGCCTCTCCCCGACCAGCCTCATCAAGGCGCTGCTGATAGGCCTGGCTGGCACCCTTGCCGCCAACCTCCCCGGCTGGTGGCAGTTGCTGCGCCAATCCCCTCTTGCACTGCGGGAGGGGAGCAGCCGCCCGCCGGTTTATCCCTGGCGCAGACGTCTGCTCGCCATCGCCATACTGCTGCTCTGCGCCCTCTGCCTCTTGTTGCCGCAGACCGGCCTGGGGGGCGCCCTCTTCGTGGCCGGGGGCTGGCTGCTCGCCATGGCCCTCGCCCTGCCCGATGCCCTGCGCGCCCTGCTGGGGCGGCTGCGCGGGCACGGCCCCCTCAGCGTCCGGATCGGGGTGGCCGAGACCCAATACCATCTGGATCGCACCGCCATCGCCGTGATGGCGCTGCAACTTGCCATAGCCGCGGCCATCGGCATCGGGGTCATGGTGTCGAGCTTTCGCTCGAGCGTGGAGATCTGGCTCGGCCAGCGTCTGGCCGCCGACCTCTATGTCAGCGCCCCCAAGGGGGTGGCAGGCAGCAGAGGCCAGCTGAGCGAGCAGACCCTGACCGCCATACTCGCCGAGCCGGAAGTGAACGCCGCCTCCCGCCGCGCCGTGCACCCCGCCCGCTGGCAGGGGCAGCCCATCGAGTGGGCGCAGATGGACTTTATCCCCGAGCTCAAGGCCGCCTACCCGCTGCTGGCCGGGCGCTGGCCCGCCACCTCCTACGAGGTGCTGGCGAGCGAGCCGCTCACTGTGCGCCTCGGAGTCAAAGTGGGTCAGACCCTCGAAGTAACGAGCGAAGGGGGGCCAAGGGCCCTCACCGTCACCGGCGTCTATCAGGATTACGGCAGCGACAAGGGGCAGATACTGCACGCCTTCGAAGGGGGCGCGGTGCAATCCCTCGCCCTCTTCAGCACGGACCCCGAGGGCCTAAGCGATCGGCTGCGTGCCCGTTTTGGCGAGCGGATAAACCTGCTGCCCGCCCCCGCCATCCACGCCGCGGCGCTTAAGGTGTTCGATCAGACCTTTGTGGTGACCGAGCTGCTGAAATTGCTGATCCTCGGCATCGCCTTCGTCGGCATCGGCTCCGCCTTTATGGTGTTGGGGCTGGCCCGCCGTGGCGAGTTGCAAACCCTGCAGAGCCTGGGGATAGGCCCCCGCCACTGCCGCCGCCTGCTGGTGTGGCAGGGGGCGGGACTGGGGCTGCTCACGGCGCTGCTGGCCCTGCCGGTGGGCTATGGCCTCGCCTGGGTGCTGATTGAGGTGGTCAACCCCCGCGCCTTTGGCTGGCGCCTCGCCTTCGAGGCCGCCCCCTTGCACGCCGTCACGGCGCTCCTGCTCGCCCCCCTGTGCGGGGCGCTCGCCTCCTGGTACGCCGCAAGGAGAGTCGTATGAAATTGAGTTGGAAGTGGCCGCTGATGATTGCCTGCATCCTGTATGGCGCTACGGTCGGTGCCAGCGACCTGGGCACCCTGCTCGGGGGCGGCAGCGATCAGTTCAGGAAGGCCGAGCCGGGCCAGCCCATCCGCCTGCCCGCCGATCACGGCGCCCACCCGGACTACAGATCCGAGTGGTGGTATCTTACCGGCAACCTGAAAGACGAGCAGGGGCGCGACTACGGCATCCAGTGGACCCTCTTTCGGCAAGGTGTCGAGCAGCAGATCACATCGGACAACCCCTGGCTCAGCCCCCAGCTCTGGCTGGCCCAGTTCGCCATCACGGATCTCGCCCGTGGCAGCCACCGCCAGGATGAGCGCACCAGCCGCCAGGGGCCCGGGCTCGCCGGGGCCAGCGGCGGCGAATATTGGCTCAAAGAGTGGCGGCTGGCCTCTCAAGGCGATGCGCTCTTTCCCGCCACCTTGAAGGTGCAGAGCAAGATGGGTGAGCTGAACCTCAGGGTGAGTGCCGCCAAGCCTGTGGTGCTGCAAGGCAAAGCGGGTTACAGCGAGAAGAGCCCCGGCAACGCCTCCTTCTACTACTCCTACCCGCGCCTGACACTTAGCGGCACTTTGACCCTGGAGGGGGAGACCCGCAATGTCACGGGCCAGGGGTGGTTTGATCACGAGTGGAGCAGCTCGGTACTGGCCCAGTGGCAATCGGGCTGGGACTGGTTCTCCCTGCAACTCATTGATGGCCGCGAGCTGATGCTGTTTCGCCTTCGCACCAAAGCGGGCCGCCCCGAGCCTGAAAACCGCTACGGCATACTGATCGAGCGGGACGGCAGCAGCCGGGTGCTCGCCCCCGAATCCATCGTCCTCACCCCCGGTAAAACCTGGCGCGGCCCCAAGGGCCAAGACTACCCCGTCGAGTGGCAGCTTAAGGCCGCCGATCTGAACCTCGTTATCAAGGCGCGCCAACCCAATCAGGCCATGACCGGCCGCTTTGACTACTGGGAAGGCGCTGTGACTGTGGAAGGAGATTCCCAAGGGCTGGGCTATCTGGAGATGACGGGGTATTAAGCCTAGGGCCTGCTCTATTTCTCTGCATAATGCCTTGTTTAAGCTGTCTGCTCTCCCCGATTTCTGATCCCCATCAAAAATGCGCTTAAATTCCCCGCCCTAGAAAACGTTTCGCTCAACAACTGGATACGCACTTGGTACCCTACTCATCCGGCCCTCACAGCCCCAAAGGCAATCAGGGAGCGACTATGGTGTATCTCTCCTCAATTTGGTCAACTGCAGCACAACGGACTCTGTGATCCGTGCGGTAGCTATGTAGTTTGCTGAGAAAAGGAATCAGGAATGGATATCTGTGAACCCTATTGATGGATAATGAGGAAAGGTTCCATGTATTCATGGCGTGGATCCGTGGGATCGCTTGGGCATTTAAATATCAGTCGTATGTTCTATTCCTCAGTAATATTTATGAATATACTTGGAATAGAAATACCTTACTATATGGAAACTTCCACATAATAAATTATTAAACAATCACTTAATACTTATGGGGGTTCAATGAAAGGTAAAATTACTCAATGGAATGACGACAAAGGTTTTGGCTTTATTATACCTGACGATAGATCAGAAAAGATCTTCTTTCATATCTCCACTGTAAATCCAAGAAGCAGACGACCAAAAATTAATGATGATGTATGGTTTGAAGCTACAGTAGATAGTCAGCAACGCATGAGAGCCACTGTGGTTTACTATGAAGGATTGACGCTTCTCCCTATCAAATCGCGCGCCAAACAAAACTCTCACATTAAGAGCCAATCAAGTGATAAGAAAATCATCCTTGAACCAGTCAGAAAAACGCTTCTGGATTATTTATTGCTGATCATTGCTATCGTTTCTTTAGCTCTAGCCGGTTTCAATTACTTTAAAACGAACGATGTAACAATATCGGTACTAATTGCATTGCCTACAGCCTTTTTTCTTGCTCTTTTTAATCGTTCCAAAACACCTTCAAGTAAGTTGTTTACCTGTTCTCGTTGCCGTTGTAATGTTCCATTTGATAATAGAACTATACGCGCATGGAACATGGGCACACTAAAACTCTACTGTTCAAATTGCCATGCTGAATGGTTGCGTAATCGAGAAACCACAAATCATAACCCCTACTCATCATCAAGCAGAGGCAGTGGTTGCCTTGGCACTCTAGCAATATTGATAGCCATTCCTGTGGGTCTATTATCTATTGCAAATTGGCTTAGTTAATCATCAATTAACAAAAACTTGGTGTGTGTCAGCTATGCAACCCCACAAATAAAAGTTCGTTGAAAACCTAGGACTACCATCGTTCTGAACACAATCTCAGGGTTAACACCGCCAAGCCTGTGGTGCTGCTGGGTAAAAATGGTTACAGCGAGAAGAGTCCAGGCAACTCCTCCTTCTACTACTCCTACCCGCGCCTGACGCTAAGTGGCACCTTGACCCTGGAGGGGGAGACCCGCACTGTCACGGGCCAGGGCTGGTTCGATCACGAGTGGATCAGCTCGGTATTGGCCCAGTGGCAATCGGGCTGGGACTGGTTCTCCCTGCAACTTGCCGATGGCCGCGAGCTGATGCTGTTTCGCCTGCGCACCAAGGAAGGTCGTCCCGAACCGGAGAACCGCTACGGCATCCTGATTGAGCGGGACGGCAGCAGCCGGGTGCTAAGCCCTGATCAAATCCGCCTCACCCCGGGCAAGACTATCCCGTCGAGTGGCAGCTGGAAGCCGCCGATATGCAGCTAACCATCCGTGCCCGCCAGCCCAATCAGGCCATGACCGGCAGCTTCGATTACTGGGAAGGCGCTGTGACTGTGGAAGGAGATTCCCAAGGGCTGGGCTATCTGGAGATGACGGGGTATTGAGACCTTGAAATCAGATCGGCTTCAAAAGATCATTCAAATTCCATTCGTTGAGTGAGTTTTCACTCAGCATTTAGGTGGTTGCTTGATACCATATCTAGATGGACCCTTTGTTGCCTTTGCACATATGATTTCTATCATCGGCTTGTTAGACCAAGAAAATTTCCACAAACGTCCACTCCTTGACCAAACATTAGATCTGTGAAATAAGAATGACGACCATAAGCACCCATGCTGGCTCAAAAATTTTGGCCCTATTTTTAGATAGCCAAATAAAGCTACTCGTAGATAACGTAAGCACTATAAATCAGTGTAACCAGCCACGTATCTCACACCTCTATGCGATCTATTCTGCAATTATCGAAGACGCAATTTCAATACGGTTGTTGTGTGATAACTCCCGAACTAACCAGGCCTATATTATCTCGAGAGCTCTAATAGAACGGGTCACAAATTTCTGTTTTCTTCAACTCTGCACGGACACTACATTTTCAGATTATCTTGATTACTCCCTGAACAAAGCAGGTCGAAGTCTAGATCAATCTATTGAAGCCAATGGACAGGTTAAAGCACGACTTACGCTCAACGGTGGAGATTTTGAACTCCCACCAAAAATCCGCGCTGCAATCGCAAAATTCACAAGTGAACGAGGAAGAGAAAAGACACGTTGGACAAATGTTTCCCTCCCGGAAAGAGCTGCTGTAATCGAAGCAACGTTAGGTAATACCGGATTATTTATGAGCCTGCTGGCAATTTATGCTAATGCATCAGAAGCATTGCACGGGACCATTTATGGCGCAATTTTTCACTTAAGTACCTATGAGATCAAGCCACCCCACGACCAAGTGAGTTTAGACTGCTATTTTCACCAAACGCTCTCAACCTTGTACTTAATGGCGGGTGCTAGCATAGACACATTGTTTAACCTTTTAGCATCACTCCACGATGAAACCTTCAATGCAGTAGCTAAGGAATCTAAAAATGCTTTCAAGGAGGCTGCAATTGCAACTGGGCTTGCAGTTGGTTCATAGATTCGATTACGCTCCGCTAATCAAAACCTACTCGAAATGCTCCAAACCGACGTTCATTGGGATGAAAATAATATTTCCGTGTTGGGTTTCGCTCCGCTCAACCCAACCTACGCCAAACCTTATCGATTAAATGGCTTATATCGCAGCCGTCTGGTTGGATATAAACGCCAACGACTGTCTATTAAAGTGCTCCGGCTGCTCCACATTGCAGACATGGCCGCAGTTTTCGATGATGGCGAGCTGGCTGTAGGGGTCGCGGGCGACCTGCTCGCGTACCGGGGCGATAAACATATGATCCTCCTCCCCCATCACATAGAGGGTCGGGATAGGCAGGGCGCGCTCCTTGAAGTAGCGCATCAGGGGGTTCACCTCGGTGGCGAGGCGGAACCAGCGTTTGAACTCCTTCTGGCAGAGTTTGCGGGCCTCGCGCACGAAGAGGTTGCGGGATTCCTGATGGTGCTGGCGCGGCATGATGATGAAGGCGAACAAGCGGTAGAGCCACATGTAGGGCAGTATGTGCTGGCCGACCCGGCCGAGCTGCACCAGCACCCGGGAGCGGATGTCGAGGCGCAGTATGGCGCCGCCGAGCACCATGCTCTTGACCCGCTCCGGGCAAAGCTCGGCCAGGTGGCGAATGAGGATGGTGCCAAGGGAGATGCCGACAAAATGGGCGCGGGGAATGCGCAGGTGATCGAGCAGGCGCAAGATGTCCTCGGTCACGGCCCTGAAGCTGTAGTGGCCCTTCACAACCTGCTGCAACTGGTTGGATTGGCCGTGGCCGCGAAGATCCAGCAGCAGCACGTTGAAGTGCTCCCGGTAGGCGCGCAGTTGCTTGAACCAGATGGAGGAGCTGCCGCCTGCTCCGTGCACGAACACCACCCAATCCCGCTCGGGGCCAAGCTCAAAGGTCTTGTGGTACAACATCTTATGGGCTCCCGGGGGGGTTGGGGGATATACTCGGCGGGCATATTAACAGAAGGGGCGCCCCGCTGAATATGCTGCCACCCATCATCGGACCAGCATGGAGTCCTGTATGAGCCTTGCATCGTTACGTGAATTTCTGCTAAGCCAGCCCGGCGCCACCGAGGATACCCCCTTTGGCCCAGAGATCCTGGTCTATCGCATCGCCGGCAAGATGTTCGCCCTGGTGGACTGGCAGGCAGAGCCGCTGACCATAAACCTCAAATGCGAACCCGAACTCGCCCTGCTGCTGCGAGAGATACACCCCGAAGTCAAACCCGGCTGGCACATGAACAAGCAGCACTGGAATACGGTGACCCTGAGCGAGAATCTGGACGCCGAGCTCTGGCAGGGCTGGATTGAACACTCCTACCAGCGCGTGATGGCGGGCTTGCCCAAAGCCAAGCGGCCACAGGCGCCGACCTTATCAGCAAAGGCAGGATAACAGCCATGCCGCAGACACAAAACACCGCGCCCGCCCGGATCATCCCCCTTAGGGAGCAGCACATCCCCGCCCTGCTCACCCTGTTCGAGCAGTCGGTTCGCCGCCTGGGCCCGGAGCACTACAGCCCGGAGCAGGTGGAGCAATGGGCCCAGGGCGCCCGTCATCCGGGTCTCGCCAGCCAGTTGCGCGAGCACCACGGCTGGGTCATGGAGCAGGAGGGGATGCCCCTTGGCTTTGTCACCCTGAGCGATGACGGCCACCTCAGCCTGCTCTATGTGAGCGCGGATCATCAGCGCCAGGGGCTCGGCGGCCTGCTGCTGGAGCGGGCCTTGCAGGCGGCCAGCCAGCTGGGCCTGCACAGCCTGACCACAGAGGCCAGCGCCTTCAGCCTAGCGCTCTTTCTGCGCCACGGTTTCGAGCAGGCCGGATTGGAAACCGTGGAGCGCGGCGGGGTCAGTTTTGTCCGCCATCGCCTCTACTGCCGCTTGCCAAGCCAGGGCCAGCCACTAAAATACCCACCATTTCCCCAAAGCAATGAATGAAGGCAGCCATCATGGTGGTAGAGAGCGACGGTTATATTGCGCTTATCGAGTATCTGGTAGAGAGTCTGGGCCTGTTCGAGAGCCAGCAGCAGGGCACGGGCTCCCAGACCATTGAGGATCTGGTGAGCAACCGGGTGGCAGACAACCTCATGGCCATCTGCGAGCAGAACCCCCAGCTCGACCCCAAGGTGCGTTTCATGATCATGCAGGAGGCCGACGCCGTGGTGGCCGATCTGGAGGAGGTGCTCTCCGCCGTCTGGCTGCGGGCGCCCACCCCGGCCCAGCACGCCTTCCTCGATGAGTTCATCAGCCTCATCAAGAACCTGTTCGACAGCACCATCGGCTAGTCCCCTCCCCCGCGGCCGCATGGCCCGCAAAGATCCGCAATGAAAAGGGCCGCCTCAAAGGGCAGCCCTGCTTGCTATCACTTCCGATTCATCGCGCTTGTCAGTTGAATGAATATCGAGGCAAGAAATGTGTCTGGTCTTGGCTGCCGTCCATGGTAGCTACCCTGATTAGTCTGCCGAGGTTCGGTTAAGTTCCCGGTCATGACGCTTTTTTTAATATTTCTTTCAAAAAAACGAAACAGGGGCCTAATGGCCCCTGTTTTATCCAGGCTGCGCCTCAGCGATTCAGGCTGGGCGGCAGGCAGACGCCAATGCCCCCCAGGCCGCAATAGCCTTCCGGGTTCTTCTCCAGATATTGCTGATGGTAATCCTCGGCGTAGTAGAAGGGCGCCAGCGGCAGGATCCGGGTGGTGATGGCACGGGCATCGCCGCTCGCCATCATCGCCTGCTGATAGGCCGCCAGGCTCTGCTGGGCGATGGCCTCCTGGGTTTCATCCCCGTAGAAGATCACCGAGCGGTACTGGGTGCCGATGTCGCCGCCCTGGCGCATGCCCTGGGCCGGATCGTGCTGCTCCCAGAACAGCTTGAGCAGATCGCCATAGCTGATGACCTTGGGGTCAAACACCACCTGCACCGTCTCCGCATGACCGGTCAGGCCGCTGCACACCTCCTTGTAGGTGGGGTTCGGCGTCAGGCCTCCCTGATAACCGGCGGCGGTGGAATAGACGCCGGGCTGCTGCCAGAACAGGCGCTCCACGCCCCAGAAACAGCCCATGCCAAACCAGGCCAGCTCCATCCCCTCGGGCCAGGGGCCCTGGGTCGGGTGGCCGTTGACGGCATGCTGCTGGCCGATCGCCAGCGCTTCCCGTCGTCCCGGCAGGGCCTCTGCCGGTGAAATAATCTGCTCCATATGCCCTGTCCTTGAATAAAATCCCGCACGAGGCGGCTGACGAAAAGGAACCCCGAAGATAACAGGTTATGAGCCCGGATCAACCAAGGCGGCCCCTTCAACAGGCTGACCGCCGCCCGGCTCGCCCAGGCGCAGGGCGTCTGCGGCTGGTCAAAATGGCGGCACAAAACAGCAAAACCAATATTTAGTCTTGATTTGTGAATTTATTTTCATATATTGAGCAAATTGCTGCTTTTTTATGGAACGAAACACGTGCGTGAACGCGAACCCAGCCTGGTCCATGCCTTTCGGCAATCCACCCCCTATGTCAACGTACACCGGGGTGCCACCTTCGTGCTGATGATGGGCGGGGAAGCCATCTGTCACCCCAACTTTGCCAACATAGTGAGCGACATCGCCCTGCTGCAGACGCTCGGCATTCGCCTGGTGCTGGTGTTCGGCTCGCGTCCGCAAAACGACGAGGCGCTGGCCCGTGCCGGCATCGAGGCCCAGTACCACAGACGGATCCGGGTCACCGACGATCAGAGCTTCGCCATCATCAAGCAGGTGTGCGGCGGCCTGCAATACGACATCACGGCCCAGCTCTCCATGGGGCTGGCCAACACCCCCATGCAGGGGGCGCGCATCAGCGTGGTGAGCGGCAACTTCGTCACCGCCCAGCCGCTCGGGGTGGAAGATGGCATCGATTACTGCCACAGCGGCCGGGTGCGGCGCATCGATGTGGAGGGGATCACCCGCCAGCTGGATCAGCATGGCCTGGTGCTCATCTCCCCCATCGGCTGCTCGGTCACCGGCGAGAGCTTCAACCTGAGCTCGGAAGAGGTGGCGCGCCGGGTGGCGGTGGATCTGAAAGCCGACAAGCTCATCTGCTTCAGCAGCACCCAGGGGGTGATGAACAGGCAGGGCGTGGCCATCTCGGAGCTCTTCCCCGAGCAGGCCGAAGAGCTGCTGGTGGAGCTGGAGCAGGCGGGTGAGGAGATGTCCGGCACCGCCCGCTACCTGCGTGCGGCCATCGCCTCCTGCCGCGGCGGCGTGCCGCGCTCCCACCTGGTGAGCTATCAGGATGACGGCGCCATGCTGCAGGAGCTGTTCAGCCGCGAGGGGCTCGGCACCCAGATAGTGCGCGAGAGCGCCGAGCGGGCGCGGGCCGCCACCATCGAAGACATCGGCGGCATCCTGGACCTCATCCGGCCGCTGGAGGAGGAAGGCATACTGGTACGCCGCTCCCGCGAGCAGCTGGAGATGGAGATAGACAAGTTCACCATCATAGAGCGCGACGGCCTCATCATCGGCTGCGCGGCGCTCTACTGCTTCATGGAAGAAGCCATGGCCGAGATGGCCTGCGTCGCCATCCACCCCGAGTACCGCAACTCCAACCGGGGAGATCAGCTGGTGGCCAAGGTGGCCGAGCGGGCCAAGCGGCTCGGCATCCGCCGCTTGTTCGTGCTCACTACCCGCTCCATCCACTGGTTCCGGGAACGGGGCTTCGATCCCCTGGAAGTGGAAGATCTGCCGGTGGCGCGCCAGCGCCTCTACAACTGGCAGCGTCGCTCCAAGGTTTTGTCCAAGACGATTTCGTAACTGATTGATCTTGTGCCTGGTTGTTGCCAATTGTGTACTTTTTTACAAACTCGATTGACAGTGCAATCCAGTGCAGGGTATTTCTACATGCACGCCACCTTCCAAGGTGGCACCAGAAGAGGAGCGCTGCCCAGGCAGCCCAAGGGAGGACACCAGAGTCCGGTGAACTTGGGTCAGGGGGAGCAGCGCCGAGACGAGTGAGGCAACTGGATACCTCAACGTCGGCTGCGGGGGCTGAATCCCCCGGGTTGTCATCGGTCGTGTGCATCCCACAGGCATCCAGCAGGATCCTTGTGGGATGGGCACCGCGGATGGAGTGCTTCTGGCCGGGATCCTTACGTTTTCCTGCCATTTTCTGCCTCCTCCTCTCTTTTGCCCGATGAAACCGGATTTTCACCTTGAGACAGGAGTATGCAATGAGCCCGATCAACGTCGCCAAGTTTGGCGGAACCAGTGTCGCCGATGCCGCGGCCATGAACCATTGCGCCGACGTGGTGCTGGCCAATCCGGCGACCCGGGTGGTGGTTCTGAGCGCCAGCGCCGGTGTCACCAACCTGCTGGTGAGCCTGGCCCAGGGTGAACTGGACGAAGCCGGGCAGGATGCCCAGCTCGACAAGTTGACCGGGATCCAGCAAGCCATACTGACGGCGCTCGGCAACCCGGGCGAAGTGAGCGCTCTCATTCACGCCCAGCTCGGCGACATTCGCACCATGGCCCGCCAGGCCTGCCAGCACACGGATGCCGAGCTGGCAGACCGCCTCATCGCCTGCGGCGAGCTGATGTCCACCCGCCTCTTCACCGAGCTGCTGCACCAGCGGGGCATCAAGGCCCAGTGGCAGGACGCGCGCCAGCTGCTGCGCACCGACAGCCGCTTTGGCAAGGCGACCGTGGATCTCGCCGCCACCCGCACCCTCTGCCAAGCCACGCTGGGCCCGCTGCTGGGTGACAGCCTGGTCATCACCCAGGGCTTCATCGGCGCCGACGCCGATGGCCGCACCACCACCCTCGGCCGGGGCGGCTCCGACTACAGCGCGGCCCTGCTCGCCGAGGCGCTGGACGCAGGCAGCATAGAGATCTGGACCGACGTGCCCGGCATCTACACCACGGATCCGCGTCTGGTCACCCGGGCCCGCCCCATCCCCGAGATCAGCTTCGTGGAGGCGGCCGAGATGGCCACCTTCGGCGCCAAGGTGCTGCACCCGGCCACCCTGCAACCCGCCCTGCGCCAGGACATTCCGGTGTTCGTCGGCTCCGCCAGGGATCCCGCCGCCGGTGGCACCTGGATCCGCGCCAGCACCGAGACCAGCCCGCTGTTTCGCGCCGTGGCCCTGCGCCGCCAGCAGGTGCTGGTCACCCTACACAGCCTCAACATGTTCCACGCCTACGGCTTTTTGGCAGAGGTGTTCGGCATCCTGGCCCGTCACCGCATCTCGGTGGATCTCATCACCACCTCGGAGGTGAGCGTCTCCCTGACCCTGGATCACACTGGCAGCCAGAGCAACGGCGAGCCCATCCTGGGCGACAAGGTGCTGGCGGAGCTCGGCCAGCTGTGCAAGGTGGAGGTGGAGACCGACTTCGCGCTGGTGGCCCTGATTGGCAACCGCATGAGCGAGGCCGCCGGGGTGGGCAGCCGGGTGTTCGACGCCATTCGCGAGCACAACATCCGGATGATCTGCTACGGCGCCAGCGCCCACAACCTCTGCTTCCTGGTGAAAGAGAGCGAGGCGGGCAACATAGTCAACCGCCTCCACCAGGAGCTGCTCGACTGAGCCTGACGAGCCCTGGTCAGGCCCTTCTCCCCCTGGGGCAGAAGGGTCTGGTATCGGGGGAAGGCCATGGCGCCAGAAGCTATACCAACGAAGAGGGGCGCCCATGCGCCCCTCTTGTCACTCTGTCATCCCCATGTCAGCGCGCAGGCTGGCTGGTCCGGGTCGGTAACAGGTTGGCCCGGATCTGCTCGCGCAGCCCCCCCAGCCGTTGCAACAGCGCCGCCTGACCGAGCCCGGCCTCATCAAACCCCAGGTTATCGGCCAGCGCCGGGAAGTGCTCCCGCACCGCCTGCTCCAGCCAGTCGAGGCGGCGCAGGGTCATGGGGCCGCAGCTCTTGCCGCTGAGATCGTCCAGAATGTCGAGCCGGTGGCTGCGATACATGTCGCGCCACCAGTTGGCGGCGAGCGCCTGCTCGCTTGCCAGCGCCGCACTCCACTCCCCCACCAGCCCCTGCATCCGGGCCAGCACGGGGGCGCTGGCCCCCTCCCGTGACAGATATTGCAACTCCCCCTTCGCCCAGGCGAGACAGAGCTCGCGCCAGTGGCGAAACAGCGGCAGGGGATCTGCCTCCTCCAGCCAGAGCCCGGACAGGGTGCGGGTCTCCAGCCGCTCAGCCACATGAAATGCCGGATCGGTGAGACCGTTGGAGTTGAACTCGTGCAGGGGATCGAAGGGCCACATGTAGCCAAAGTCGAACACCGAGATCTGCTGGCCGTCGTCGAGCAGATTGCCGGGGCTCGGATCCCAGTCAAACCAGCCCCAGCGGGCCAGCTCGGCCTCCACCGCCAGCATCTGCGCCAGGTTGCGCTCATTGAGCCTGCGCACCGGATCTCCCCTCAGCCAGGGGGAGACCAGCACCCCGGCGCGGGCCGAGCCGAAGCTGGTGCAAACCACGTTGGAGAGTATGGTGGGGTGCAATTCCCGCAGGCTCTCTATCTCCCGGCGCCGCTCCAGCTCGGTGAGAAAGGCGGTCTTGCCGTCGACGTTGGCCACCAGGGAGTCTGGCCGGCAGCGCTTCAGGCACCAGTGATGGCCCTCCACCTTGAGGTGGAACACCTCGGCGGTGAGCCCCTGACCATAGACCTTGACGACGTCCGGGTGATCCTCGGTCAGCCTTGTCAACTGGGCCAGGGGCAGGGGACAGTCTCGCTCACGCCCGATCCGGATCTCATCCCTGTTCTCCAGCATCTGGAGCAATCTTGCCTGACGTGCCGCAACCTTGGGATTCATACATGTACCTCCAACCGTTACTGAGAGACTAAACAGCGCCCCCCTCCCAGACCAGCGGCAAAGGCCCATGATGACGCTTTCATCACAGAATGAGTGCCCCTGCCGGATCGGGATCACAATTTGCACGCACAAGCCGTCACCCAATATTCATCCCGTCGTCATTAAATTGACTTCAAGGAACAAGCCCCTCACCATCGGGTCAAAATAGATGCAGCGTTGCTGCCCTGCCCGCTCCAAGGATGAGCCCCTATGAATGCCCCCGTCTGTGATCGCCCCCCCTCTTCCTCCCAGTCTCTGACCGGGTGGTTGTTCGGTCTGCTGATCGCCCTGCTGTTGCTGACTCTCGCCCTGCCGCTGCTCAATCCCGTCGGCTGGCTCGGGAAGGCACAGCCGCTGATCCTGGGGCCCGCCGATCAGCCCATCGCCACCCTCAGCCGCCACAGCCTGCTCTACAAGAGCGACAGTCGCGGCCTCTATCTGGTGGTGCGCAGCCAGTGGCAACTGCTCAAGCCGCTGCAGGCGGGGGACAAGGTGCGGGTGGAGCTGCTCAACGACAAGGGCATGCGCATCGATCAGCTGAGCCAGGCGGTGGAGAAGCGCCAGAAGTGTCGCCAGGAGCGCTGCACCCTGGATCTCAACAGCGCCCTGCGCGCCCCCGACGACGCCCTGGACAGCCGCTATCAGCTGCGGATCGGCCTGCTGCTGGCGGACAGACCCGAGAGCGCCGAATACAGCCAGATCCTGCAGACCCTGCCGGAGCGCGGCTTCAACCTGACCTATCTGATGACCAGCCTGCTGCTGGTGCTGCTGGTGAGCGCCGCCGTGCTCAGGGCCCTGCTGCCGCGGCTGCGCCGCAGCTACCGCTCCCGGGTGCTGGGCAGCCTGCTGCTCGGCAACCTCACCTTCGTGCTGCTGCACGGCTTCGTGGTGTTCAAGCTGGGGGAGTTTCTGCTCTGGTCGGGTTTCAGGCCCGAGCACTACTACCTCGCCTGGGGCAGCATGGTGCTGGGCTGGAGCCTCTGCGCCCTGGCGGGCTTCAACCTCTATATGGGGCTGGTCTTCACGGCGCTTTCGGGCATAGGCCTCTTGGCGAACTTCATGAAGATAGCCATCTACGGGGTGCCCCTTGGGGGGGACGATCTCGGCAACCTGATGGCCCTGCTGCACATACTGCTCGATCAGCACCCCGTGTTGCCGGTGCTGGCCGTGCTGGGGCTCTTGTTCCTGTGCTGGCGCTTCGCCCTGTCGCGCTGGATCCTGCGCACGGCCGCAGCTACCGCCGCCTTCTTCGCCCTGTGCGTATTCGCCACCCAGACCGGCAACAAGCTGCTCGGGGCCAACATCCGCTACGTGGACAGGGCGGTCAACTACCACAGGGACATCATCCGCGCCGGTCCCGGCCTCTACCTGTTCAACCTGGTGGACGAGATGCTGCAAAGCGGCAACATCTTCCGCTACCCCTTGCAGATCAACGAGCGCACCCCCGAGCTCAGCCAGCCAGCCCCGGGCCAGCCGCCCCGCTTCGATCTGGTGATAGTGCTGCAATATGAGTCGCTCTGGCTCGACTGGCAGGGCAAGATCTGCGCCCCCGCTCCCACCCTCTCCCTGCCCGCCGATGTGGCCCAGTGGCACAAGACCATCCACTCCCCCACCACAGGGGGCATGACGGTGCTGGCGGAGTTCGAGATGAACACCGGCCTGCCGGTGGGCCTGCTCAAGCAGGGGGTGGTGCCCTACTACTACCTCTCGGATCAGGTGCCCGGCCTTGCCAGGAGCGCCAGGCAGAACGGCTACCAGACCCTGTTCGCCCACCCCTATGTGGAGAAGTTCTGGGGCCGCGCCAAGGCGATCCCGGCCCTCGGCTACGAAGAGCGCTGGTTCGACACCCGCTTCACCACGCTTGAACACAAGGGGCTCTACATCTCGGACGATGCCCTCATCGATCACCTGCTCAGACGCAGCGAGCAGGATGACAAGCCGCTGTTCGCCTACGCGGTCACCATGCAGGGGCACGGCCCCTTCGACGGGGATCGCTATCGGGCCCAGCAGATCGACAGGGCCTGCCCGGATCAGAGCCCGGCGGACAGGCAGTTGCTCAACACCTACTACACAGGGGTGGTGGACGCCATGGCCTCCCTGGAGCGGCTGCTCAAGACGCTCGATCGCTCCGGCAAGCGCTACCTGGTGGTGGCCTTCGGGGATCACCAGCCCTTCCTGATGTCGGCGGGCAAGAACATCCATGGCGCCAAGCCGCCCCGGGATGCCCCCTACCAGATCCCCATGATGGCCTTCACCCGCAACGATGGCGCCATCACGCTCGAGCGCCAGTTCGCCCCGGTGCGCCAGCTCTACCAGATGGGGCAGGCCACCCGAGCGCTGCTGGCAGGGGATCTCACCCCCATAGAGGACAAGCCCGTGCTCCATCCGGTGCTGGGGGAGGAGAAGGGCTTCGACCCCTCCCCCCTGGTGCCGCAGATCCGCGCCAGCTTCCGGGCCGATGCCCTGCCCTGATCCTGCCCGATAGCAACAACAAAGAGGCCGCAACTGCGGCCTCTTTGCATTTCTCTGGCGACTAACGGAGCCAGGGCTCGCACAGGGTAAGGGTCTGCCTGTCGAGATCCAGTTCGGCCTCTATGCCGAGCGGCACCGTCAGCATGGGGTGAGTGTGGGCGCAGTCGAACTCCGCCAGTATGGGGAAGCCGGGCTCCCCCACCACCTCCAGCAGGATATCGAGGGGCTGCTTGCCGCTGCCCTCATCGTCGAAACGTTCATGCTTACCGAGGATGAGCGCGCCTATGCGGTCGAACACCCCGCACAGCTTGAGGTGGGCAAAGGCCCGCTCCACCGTCTGGGCAGATTTGAGACTGTCTTCCAGCAGCAGAATATCCCCCTGCTTGATCTGCGGCATAAAGGGGGAGCCCCAGATCCCCGCCAGGGTGTTGAGGTTGCCGCCCATCAGCCGTCCCCGCACCCGGCCGCTGCCCACCGAGACAAGCCGGTTAGGCTGGCACAACTTGGCCCGGCTCTGGTTTTCCCAATCCAGCCGCTCGTCGGTCCAGTGGGTTGGGGTCGGCAGGGTATGAGGTGCGCTGGCCTCCCTCGCCAGACAGATCTGGCGAAAGCCCGCCAGGGTCTCGTCCACCAGCGGCGGGAGCTCGCCAAAGGAGGCCACCAGTGCCGGGCCATAGAAGGTAACCAGGCCGGTCTGGGCGTGGATGCCGAGCAGCAGGGCCGTCACATCCGAATAGCCGACGATGATCTTGGGATCCTCTCTCAGCCCCTCGTAGTCCACATAGGGCAACAGGGAGTTTGAGTTGCTGCCGCCAATCACCGACATGATACAGCGCACCTCCGGATCCCGGATGAGGGCATTGAGCTCGGCGGCCCGCGCCGCTATGGAGCCGGAGCGCCAGTGATCCCGCGCCCCGGTCAGGCTGCCCGCCTTGAGCCTGAAACCTTGCCCTTCCAAAAACGCCCTGGCACGCTCGAACCGCCGGGGAGCCCAGGCGGTGGCCGCGCTGGAGGGAGAGAAGAAGCCTATGGTATCGCCGGGTTTGAGCCCGGCGGGCTTGCGCAGTGCCATGGATGACAGTCGCTCCTGAGAGTCTGGGGGCCGGGATCCCCATGATCCGGCATAAGGCTCCATCCTAATCCAGGTGTTTTCTTCCCAACAAGGGCTGACTGGCACTGGGCAGGCCGTTCTTTGTTTGGAGAAATCAAACGACATAACCAAGTCGGATAGAAAAAGTAAACAATATTCCCGGCTCAGGGCCTCCCCCTCATCCCCGGCCCTTCTCCCGCAAGGGGAGAAGGGGGAATCGCCCCCCATACCATAGGGGTGCCGCGCCCAATAAAAAAGCCGACCTCGGGGTCGGCTTGCTGCAGGCGGCCAGGGGGCAAAGGCGAGCTAGATCACCACGGCGGTGCCGCTGATGCTGACCATCAGCATGCTGCCGTTCTGGCCCACCACCTCGTAGTCGATGTCGATGCCGACCACGGCGTTGGCACCCAGGGCCTGGGCACGCTCCTTGAGCTCCTCGAAGGCGATCTCCCGGGCCCGGGCCAGCTCCTTTTCGTAGGCGCCGGAGCGGCCACCTATGATGTCGCGGATGCCGGCGAACAGGTCCTTGAAGATGTTGGCACCCAGGATGGCTTCACCCACGACTATGCCGCGGTATTCACGAATGGCCTTGCCTTCCAGGGTGGGGGTGGTTGAGAGGATCATGAGGTCTCCTGTGGGTTCAATAGGGTGCGCTGGGCACCGTTGCCGCCATGGTAGCAAGGCGAAGACCAAAGCATAACCCCGCCTTGCCGGGGACAGCAGGAGACGCCGCGCCCCCGGAGCTAACAAGTGATTGATTCAGCATCCAAAGTGCCATCTATACTGCCTGTGTCGCGGATCATTCCCCCCTTTTACAGATGCATATGGCACTTGCCGGAGGGGGCCGATCCTCAGGATTGATGGGAGAGGGACCTTGATGAAACGAACGCTGCTGCTGTTGCCACTGGCCACCTTGCTGAGCGCCCCCACCGAGGGCGCCGGCCTCTATCTGTACGAAACCGGTACCAATGATCTCGGGCTCGCCTCCGCCGGCATGGCCGCCAGGGCCCAGGATGCCACTGTGCAGCTGGTGAATCCCGCTGGCCTGAGCCACCTGAATGGGCGCCACCTGACCCTGGGCGGGCAACTGCTCTACGGGGATGTGCCCTACGATCTGGACGATCCCGCCGAGGGAGATGTCGATACCGTCATCGGCTGGTTCCCCGCGGCCTCCGCCTACTACAGCCAGCAACTCGATGAGCGCTGGTCGGCGGGCCTGGCGCTCTATGGCAACTTCGGGCTGGGACTGGATTTTGGCGACTGGGCCGGCAAGCAGCTCATCGAGGAGGCCACCCTGATCGGCCTCACCCTGCAGCCATCCATTGCCTACCGCGTCGACGAGCACTGGTCGCTCGGGGCCGGGGTCGGCATCAACTACGGCCTGTTCGCCCTCACCCGGGAGGGCAGTGGCGGGGAGCAGAAGCAGGATGACAGTGACTGGGCCCTCAATGCCAAGCTGGGGCTGCTCTATGAGTGGAACCCGGGAAGCCGCGTCGGGCTGGGCTATGCCAGCGAGGTGACCTATCACTTCGACATAGGCCGCGACATCACCTTCTCGCGCCCCAATCTGCCAGGGATCAGCGCCACCATCCCCCTCTCCGGCATGGTCAACAGCCCCCAGCAGTTGATGGTGAGCGCCTTTCACGCCTTCGCCCACGACTGGGCCATCATGGGCAATCTGGGCTGGCAGGACTGGAGCCGCTACAACGACAACCAGGTCGCCGTCTTTGACCGCACCTCCTCAGAGAAGGGGATCTATCAGGACAGCTACCACCTGGCGGTCGGGCTCCAGCACGATCTGACGCCGCAGTGGACCCTCAATGGCGGCGTGGCCTACGACAGCAGTGCCTATCGGGATCAGAGCCACACCTCCCTGACGGTGCCGAGCGGCAGTGCGCTGCGCCTCGGCACAGGAGTTATCTATGCGTTCAACGCCCAGGAGACCCTGGGGGCCGGTTTTGAGTACATACACATGGAGAGCGCCAGCGTCGATGAAAGATCCCTCTCAGGTCACTATCCCACCCCGGCGCTCTACTTCTTCGCCGTGAACTACGGCAAGCGCTTCTAGGCAGCCCCCTCTTGGACCATAAAAAAAGGAGAGGCCTGGCCTCTCCTTGTCGTTTGTCTTGTGCTTGCCACTCAAGGCACAGGCTTAGTGCAGCTTCATGCTCGGGCGCAGCACCCGGTTGATGCGGCCCACCAGCATGATGAGGCCGGTCTTGATGTAGCCGTGCAGGGCGACCTGGTGCATCCGGTACAGGGAGATGTAGACGATGCGGGCGATGTAACCTTCCACCATCATGGAGCCGCGCATCAGGTTGCCCATCAGGCTGCCCACTGTGGAGAAGCGGCTGAGGGACACCAGGGAGCCGTGGTCGTGGTAGAGGTAGGGCTTCATCTCGCCGCCGTTCATCTTGGCCAGGATGTTCTTGAACGCCTGGGTCGCCATCTGGTGGGCGGACTGGGCGCGGGGCGGCACGAACTTGCCGTCCGGCTGCGGGCAGGCGGCGCAGTCGCCGATGACGAAGATGTTCTCGTCACGGGTGGTCTGCAGGGTCTCTTTGACCACCAGCTGGTTGATGCGGTTGGTCTCGAGGCCGGCGATCTCCTTCATGAAGTCCGGTGCCTTGATGCCAGCAGCCCACACCATGAGGTCTGCTTCAATCAGCTCACCATCCTTGGTGTGCAGCCCATCGGCAGTGGCTTCGGTGATCATGGTGGCGGTGCGCACGTCCACGCCGAGCTTCACCAGTTCCTGGTGGGCGGAGCCGCTGATGCGCTCAGGCAGCGCCGGCAGTATGCGGGGGCCCGCCTCCACCAGCGTCACCTTGAGGCTGTCGGTGGTGAGGTTCTTGAAGCCGTAGGCATAGAGCTGCTCCACCGCGTTGTAGAGCTCGGCGGAAAGCTCGACGCCGGTGGCGCCGCCACCCACGATGGCGATCTTCACCTTGTCACCGGGCTTGTATTCGGTGGCGAACTGCAGGAAGCGGTTCATCATGCTGTTGTAGAAGCGGTGCGCCTGGGAGGGGCTGTCCAGGAAGATGCAGTGATCCTTGATGCCCTTGGTGTTGAAGTCGTTGGACACAGAACCTATGGCCATCACCAGCACGTCGTAAGCCAGTTCCCGCTCGTTGACCACCAGGGCGCCGCTCTCGTCGTGGATAGGCGCCAGCACTATGCGTTTCTCGTCGCGCTTGATGTCGGTCAGGCTGCCGAGCTGGAATTCGAAGCCATGGTTCTTGGCGTGGGACTGGTAGCTCAGGGCGTCGATGCCCGCGTCCATGGAGCCGGTGGCCACTTCGTGCAGCAGGGGCTTCCACAGGTGGGTGCGGTTGCGATCCACCAGGGTGATCCTGGCCTTGTTCTTCTTGCCCAGCTTGCGGCCCAGGCTGGTCGCGAGCTCGAGACCGCCGGCGCCACCGCCTACAACGACAATATTCATCATGATGATTTTCCTTGGTTCCTCAAAACGAAAGGGAGCCATTGGCTCCCTAAAACGAAATCGGTTGACGTGATGGCTCAGGCTTCTTTGAAGGCCTTCATCCGTTGCAGATGGTGCGAGATGTTCTTGAACTTATGGGTCTCGCGCTCATCCCATACGATGTCGTAATAGTTCTTCAATTCACGTTCAGTGTCCCGATTATCGCGGATTTCATCCTGAACGGAAAGGATGCACAGGCAGTTTCCTGAATTTTTATTACGAAATTCGGTTACACACTTGGTGCCGATGTCCTCGTACTCTTCCGGCCTGTCGATCTTGCCCTGCATGTTCTCTTCCGGGTGCAGGTTGGGGTTGAAGACCACCTGTTTGATGCCGCACAGAAAACCGATCCGCTCGCTCCAGTAGCCGCCGAGCCCGACTCCGCAGATGAGGGGCTTGGGGTCTGTGCTCATGTCGAGCTGCTTCTTCACCTCCTTGAGCAGGTGGCTCATGTCGTGGCGGGGGTGAACCGTGCTGTAGTGCACGAAGCGCACATCATCATCGATAAACTGCAACTGCAGCACTTTCTCATGATTGCCGGGGCTGGTGGCATCAAAGCCATGCAGATAGATGATCATGGATAAGACCTCAAGAACTGTGTCGGTTCTATCGAAACTACCCCAGCGAACGGCCGAGGCGCCACCAAAACATCGCACTTTCTTGCTTTGGATCACGCCCCCCGCCGCTGGAAAATCCTTTTCCCACCCCCTTTGGGCGCATTCGGCAGGGGAAAAGGGGCGCCAGGCCCCTGACGCGGCGCCCGGCCTCAGCTCTGGGTCTGCTCGAAGCGATCCACCGCCGCCGCCACCAGGGCCAGGCTCCCCTGCCAGAAGGCCGCCTCGCGGATATCCTGCCCCAGGTGTTTCGCCACCAGATCCTCGGCGCTCATGCGGCCAGTGTCTCGCAGCAGGGCGCGATAGGCCTCGGCCACGTTCGCCTCCCCTGCCCCCTTGCGGCTCATCAGCTGCTGATAGACCCCGAGGCTGAACAGGTAGCCAAAGAGGTAGGGGTAGTTGTAGAAACCGAACCCCGCGATGGAGAAGTGCGCCTTGGCGGCCCAGAACATGGGGTGATAGCGGCCAAGGCTCTCTTCATACCAGCGCCCCCAGGCCTCGTCGGTGAGCGCCTTGAGCCGGGCAGATGACACATAGCCCTGCTCGCGCTCGGCTACCAGGGCCTGCTCGAAGTCAAAGCGGGCCGGGATGTTGACCAGGAAGGTGGCGGCGCCGTCGGCTTCTGCCCAGGCGATGGCCTGGCGCTCCTCGGCGCTTCGGGCCTGCTCGAACAGGGCGCTGCGCACCAGCGTCTCGGCGAAGATGGAGGCGGTCTCGGCCAGCGTCATGGGGTAGCTGCGCTGGCTCATGGGCAAGTCCCGGATCAGCCAGTTGTGCCAGGCGTGCCCCAGCTCGTGGGCGAGGGTGATGACGTTGTCCATGGTGCCGGCATAGGTGATAAAGACCCGCGGCTCCACCGGATCGGCAAACTTGGTGCAGTAGGCCCCGGTGCGCCGGTTCGGGGTGGGGGCCGCATCAATCCAGCCGCGCTCGGCCATCATGCGGGCGAACGCCCCCATCTCGGGATCGAAACCGGCAAAGGCCAGGGCGATGATCTCGATCGCCTCCTCGAACGGTATGCTGCGGTGGCTGCTCGCCGGGGGCGGCGCGAACAGATCCTCAGGCCCCAGCTCCTCGATGCCGAGCCGCCGGGCCATCAGCCCCAGGGCCCGCTGGCCCAGACCCCGGGCGTTATACGTCTCGGCCATGAGCGTATCCAGGGTCGCCCGCTCGATGTGGCTCTGGTGGCAGGAGAGATCCAGGGCATCCAGGGTCCGCACCCTGCCGCGCTGGCGAGCCAGTTCCAGGCGCCAGCCGTTGAGGGCGTTGAGGATGGCGGCCACCGTCTCCTGCTCCCCCTCCCAGCCGGCGCTGATGGCGTCGAAGGCCTCTTTGCGCTGCGCCCGATCCGGGCTGGAGAGCAGATTACTCGCCTCTGCCAGCCCCCGCTCCTGGCCGGCTACCTGCACCCGGATCTTGCCCACCAGATCGTTGTAGAGGTTGCCCCAGGCGTGCAGGCCGTCGGTGCCAAGGCCGATGACCAGCTGCTCCGCCTCCACCGGCAGCCGTTGATCCTGCAAGCGGCGCTCGTGGCGCAGTCGGTACTCCTCCTCCCCGAGGAGGGGATCCTGCATCAGCGGCCCGAACTCGGCCTCGGGCAGCCCCAGCATCAGATCTTCGATGGGCGCCAGCGTCTTGAACAGGTCCGCATTGAGGGCCCGGGCCCGGGAGGCCAGCTGCTTGGCCAGGGGATCCCGGGCATCCTGGCTCCCCGTGCAGGCCGCCAGCACGGCGATGTTCCAACCGATCTCGCGGATACGCCGGGCCCGCAGCCGCACCTCCCGTAAGCCATCCCGCAAGCCATCCTGCAGGGTGGCGCCCTGATCAGGCAGCGGGCCCAGGCCGTCGATAAAGACCGCCAGCTCGGCGAGGCTGGCGCGGGCCAGGCTCATGTCCGCTTCCAGTACGCTGCTGTCGAGGGAGGGGTAGATGTGCTGATTTTGCCACTGCTGTGGGTAGACTCGTTGTTGCATCGAACGCTCATTGTCAGAGACGGGTCCGGCCCGTCGTGAAACAGGGGTGGCCCCAGGGCCACGAACAGGAATACCAAGGCTGGCGGCAACACCAGCCGGATCAAACACGGGTGACTACACCAGCCGCTCGAGGCGCACCACAGCGTCCTCGACATAGTGCAGGCTCTCTTGCCAGAAGGCGGGCTCGCGAATGTCGACCCCCAGGTGCTTCTCCACCAGGCTCTCGGCGCTCATGCGGCCGGTGTCGGCGAGCAGCGCCCGATAGGCCGGCACGAAGTCGGCACCGACCCGCTCCTTCTGGGCATAGAGTCCCAGGCTGAACAGGTAGCCAAACAGATAGGGGTAGTTATAGAACCCGAGATCGGCGATGGAGAAGTGGCCCTTGCTGGCCCAGAACAGCTCGTCATATTCGCTGAGGCTGTCACCATACCACTGCTGCTTCGCGGATTTCATCATGGCCCTCAGCTGGCCCGCCCCCAGATACCCTTCGGCCCGGCCTGCCACCAGCGCCCGCTCGAAGTGGAAGCGGGAGGGAACGTCGAGCAGCAGGCTCGCGACCCGCTCCCCGTCCATCCAGGCGATGGCCAGGCGCTGTTCGCGGGTCTGCGCACGGGCGAGCAGGGCCTCCCGCACCAGGGTCTCGGCAAACAGGGAGGCGGTCTCGGCCAGCGTCTTGGGGTAGTCGCGCTGCGCCAGTGGCGCGTCCCGCAACAGCCAGCTGTGCCAGGCGTGGCCGAGCTCGTGGGCCAGGGTGATGACGTTGTCCATGGTGCCCTCGAAGGTGAGGAAGACCCGGGGCTCGGCGGGGTCGGCATACTCGGTGCAATAGGCGCCGCTGCGCCTGTTGTCGCTCGGCGCGGCATCTATCCAGCCCCGATCCGCCATCATGCGGGCGAAGTCCCCCATCTCGGGATCGAAGGCGGCGAAGGCATCGGCCACCAGCGTCAGCGCCTGTCCGAAACCAACGCTGGCCTGCGCCCCATAAGGCGCCGGGGCATAGAGATCCCAGGGGGCGAAATCCGTTATCCCCTGGGCACAGGCCATGGCTCGCAGGGCCCGCCTGCCGAGCGCCTTGTGGGCCTCGGCCTGCGTCATCAGGGTCTCCAGGGTGGCGCGCTCCAGGTGCCCCTGATGACAGGAGAGATCCAGAGCATCGAGCCGCCGCCCCTTGCCGCGCTGGGCCGCCAGCTCGTTGCGCCAGCCGTTGATGGCGTTGAGGATGGCGGCCACCGTCTCCTGCTCCCCGGCCCAGGCGGCCTGAATGCCGTGCCAGGCGCTGGCGCGCCGCGCCCTGTCCGGGTGGGCGAGCAAGTTGTCCGCCTGGGCCAGCCCCATGGGCTCCCCCGCAACCACTGGCCTGAGCCTGGCCACCAGGCTGTCGTAGAGATCCCCCCAGGCTTGCAGGCCGTCCACCGCCAATCCCTCGATCAACTGCTCGCTCTCGAGGGAGAGGGCCTGATCCTGCAACCGGCGATCGTGGCGAATGAGGTAGGCCAGCTCGAACAGCTCGGGATCCTGCAGCAGGGCCCGCACCTGATCCTCGGGGGCATTCAGCCAGAACAGGGCCACCGGCTTGACGAGCTGGGCCAGCCTCGCCTGCAACTGCTGGCCACGGGATAGCAGCACCCGGGCGGCCTCGTCGCGGCCGTTGCGGCTAAGCCTGTTGTAGGCGAAGGTCTGGCTGTTCCAAGCTTGGGCTTTCACGGCATTGGCCTGGCGGCGAATGGCCCTAAGCAGGTGGCGCAAGGCATTGATGTCCCGGGTCTCTGGCAGGCTTGCCAGCAGGTTGGCGATCTCGGTCAGGGCCTCTGCGGCGCGCTGGAAGTCGGCGTCGATGGCTGGGCAATCGGGGGCGGCATAGATGTGATCATCCTGCCAAAGGGTGTTGGTCATAACTGTCCTTGTCTGTTTGCGTCCATGTGGGCGCCCCGCCTCTGTGGGCAGTGGCCGCCAAATAGTACGAAGGGGGCCAGCCCTTGCCTAGCCCCCATTCTGGTCAACAAACAGCAGATCCGGCCTGCGACGCCCCCTGTCGGCAGGGGACGATTCCTGAGCGGCCGCTATTATTTCGCGGGGGTCAACTTGCCCACCAGGGTCATGGCCAGCACCAGCACCAGGCCGGCCACCACCCCCACCAGGGCGCTCAGCAGGGTCGGCGTCACCGCGGCCAGCACGGCCCCCCCGGCCAGGGGCGCCAGACTGGCGGCCACCCCCTCAATGAGGTGATGGGCAAAGGGCCAGCCGTGGACCAAAATGCCGCCCCCCACCATGAACATGGCGATGGTGCCGACCAGGGCCAGCAGGTGCATCAGCCGGGGCGCCGTTACCAGGAGCCCCCGCCCCACTGCCCGGCGCAGGACGCTGGCATCGGGTTTTTGCAGCAGGTGCAGGCCTATGTCGTCGAGCTTGACGATCAGCCCCACCAGGCCGTAGACCCCCACCGTCATCAGCAGGGCTATGCCCGCCACCACGGCGATCTGCAGGCCCAGGCTCGAGCCCTGCACTGTGCCGAGGGCGATGACGATGATTTCGGCGGAGAGGATGAAGTCGGTGCGAATGGCCCCCTTTATCTTCTGCTGCTCGAAGGCTTCCAGATCGTCCGGGATCGCCTGCGCTGACGAGGCCGTCTCGCCGCTGTCGTGGGGCAGGAACTTGTGGGCCAGCTTCTCGGCCCCCTCGAAGCAGAGGTAGGCGCCCCCCAGCATCAGCAAGGGGGTGATGAGCCAGGGGATCAGGGCGCTGATGGCGATGGCGGCGGGCACCAGGATCAGCTTGTTGCGAAACGAGCCCTTGGCCACCTTCCACACCACAGGCAGCTCCCGCTCGGCCCGCACCCCGGAGACCTGCTCCGCATTGAGGGCGAGATCGTCCCCCAGCACACCGGCGGTCTTCTTGGCCGCCATCTTGGTCATCAGGGCCACGTCATCGAGCACGCTGGCAATATCGTCGAGCAGAGCCAACAAACTGGTTCCGGCCATATCAAACATTCCTTATATCAGTGGGAAACATCGCCCCAGGCAGCACGGCGCTCTTCCTGGTCACCGCCTTGGTCATCAGGGCCAGGTCACCCGGCACGCTGGCAATATCGCCCGGCAGGGCCAACAAACTGGTTCCGGCCATCGGAGGGGGTTCCTTGTTTCAGGCAAAAGATGGCACAGTGTAACGAGAAGCCGCCCTTTCGGCAGCCCCCCATGACAGGGTCAATCGGCCTTGTTTCACCTCAAGGCCCCAGGCCCAAGGAGTTCCCATGCAACCCTGGCAACCTCTGCTCGATTTCTGGTTTGGCGACGACTCAGGCGACGCCCCCCGCGCCGCCCGGCAAGCCCCCCTCTGGTGGGGCAAGAGCAGCGAGACGGACGCGCTGCTGGCGCACCGCTTTGGCGAGCTGGCACAGGCCGCCGCAGAGGGGGAGCTCGCCCACTGGGCCGAGGTGCCGGTGGGCAGGCTGGCGCTGATCCTGCTGCTGGACCAGTTGCCGCGCAACATCCATCGCGCCTCACCCGCGGCCTTTGCCCAGGATGCCAGGGCCCGGGATCTCTGCCTCAGGGGCCTGTCCCTTGGCGCGGACAAGGCCCTCTCCCCGCTGGCGCGGGTCTTCTTCTACCTGCCGCTGGAACATGCGGAGTCCCGGGAGCAGCAGGCCAGAAGCGTGGCCCTGTTCGAAGCACTGGCGGCCGAGCAGGCGGACGGCCCTGCCCGGGAGACCTTCGAGGGATTCGCCGACTTCGCCCGCCGCCATCAGGTGATCATCCAGCGCTTTGGCCGCTTCCCCCACCGCAACGCCATCCTGGGGCGCACCAGCACCCCGGAGGAGGCCGAATTTTTGCAGCAACCGGGCTCCGGCTTCTGAGCAGCTCCGCCAAAGGCGCATAAAAAAACGGGCCCAGTGGGGCCCGTTTTGCATGCAAAGGGTGACAAGGGGCTCAGGCCGCCTCGGCCAGCTCCTCCTCTTTCTTCTGGTAGGCCTGGGGGGAGAGCCCCAGCAGCTCCTGCACGGTGGAAGCCACAGTGATGGAGGAGATGGTGCCCACCAGGATGCCGGCGAACAGGGTGAAGGAGAAGCCGAACAGGGCGTCCCCCCCGAACAGCAGCAGGGCCCCCACGGTGAACAATGTGGTGCCCGAGGTGATCATGGTGCGACTGAAGGTGGCCTTGATGGCCACATCGGAACACTCATGGATCCCCATCTGGGTGCGCGAGCCGAGCAGGTCCCGCAGCCGGTCCGAGATGACGATGCTGTCGTTGAGCGAGTAGCCGATCACCGCCATCAGGCCGGCGATGACGTTGAGGTCGAACTCGATATTGAACAGCGCCAGCAGCCCCAGGGCCACCAAACCGTCGTGCAGCACAGAGACCAGGATGCCGATGGCCTGGCGCCACTCGAAGCGCACCGCGAGATAGGCGGAGATGGCCAGCGACGCCACCAGCACCGCCAGCATCCCCTGCTGGAACAGCTCGGCGCCCACCTGGGGGCCCACTATGGTGGTACGCAGCAGCTCCACCGGCAGGGCGAGTTGCTGCCCCAGCATGGTCGCCAGATCTTCCGCCGCCCAGGGCAGCTCGTGGGGAGGCAGCTTGATGAGCCACTCGCCGGGCACGCCGGCGCCGTGCAGCTCCACAGCTCCGGCCAGGGGGGCGCTCAGCAGTGCGTTGAGTTCGTGGGCCTCCTTCAGGGTCTGGATGCGAAACTCCAGCAGTATGCCGCCGGTGAAGTCGAGCCCAAGGGAGAGCCCGTTGATGGCGAGCACGGCTATGCTCGCCACCGTCAGCAGCACCGAGGCCCACATCCCGATGTAACGCCAGCGGGTCAGGCCCATGGCAATGATCATTCTCAGCATTCTTCTTCCCTCGACAGCAGATGGCTTGGGCTTCCCAACCGGAAGCAAGTGGCGCCGAGCTCGCTCGGACGCGCGGTGCTATGACGCAGGCAATGGGGGTCAGTCATGGTCATACCCTCAGCAGCTTGGCGCGGCTGTTGCCCCACAGGGGGTTGATGATGGCGCGGGTGCCCCAGATGCCGGTCACCATGCTGGAGATGAGCCCCAGGATCAGGGTGATGGAGAAGCCCTGCAGCGGCCCTGAGCCGATGGCGTAGAGCACCACGGCGCAGATGAGCGTCGTGATGTTGGCATCGAAGATGGTGCGAAACGCCGAGCGATAGCCAAAATCGATGGCATTGGCCAACGAGCCCCCCTCCCTCAGCCTGTCCTTGATCCGCTCGAAGATGAGCACATGGGTGTCCACCGCCATGCCCACCGTCAGCACCAGACCGGCGATCCCGGGCAGGGTCAGCACGGCGCCGGGCAGCACCGCCAGCATCCCCACCTGCATCAGCAGGTTGCCGATGAGCGCCGTGATGGCGACCCAGCCGAACTTGCGATACCAGGCCATCATGAACAGCATCATCCCCGCCATGCCGAACGCCAGGGCGGTGAAGCCCGCCTCTATGTTCTGCAGCCCCAGGGTCGGGCCGATTGAGCGCTCCTCCAGGATCTTCAGCGGCGCGGTGAGGGCGCCGGCCCGCAGCAGCATGGCGAGCTCTTGCGCCTCCGGCAGGCTGCCAATCCCTGTGATGCGGAACTGGTTGCCAAGGGCGGTCTGTATGGTGGCGACGTTGATCACCTCGCTTCTGGCCCGCAACTTGCCCTCGGCGTTGGTCTTGTACTCGGTGAAGACGGTGGCCATGGGCTTGCCCACGTGCTGGCGGCTGAACTGGTTCATCTTGCTGCCACCCAGGGTGTCGAGCACTATGTTGACCTGGGGCTGACCCATCTCCCCCATGTTGGCGCGGGCATCGACTATGTGCTCGCCGCTCAGCACCGGCTTGCGGGCCAGACCGACCGCCTGGCCGTTGCGATCCGCCATGAAGAAGCGGCTGTCGGCCTTGGCCTCGTAGAAGGCCAGGGATGCGGTGGCGCCTATCACCTCTTTCGCCTGCTTGGGGTTGTGCACCCCGGGCAGCTCGATGCGGATGCCGTCCTGACCCTGACGCTGGACCGAGGCCTCGACTATGCCGAGCTCGTTGATCCGTTTCTTGAGGATCGACAGGTTCTGGGTCACGGCGTTGTTCACCAGCAGGGTGCGCTCTGCGTCGCTCAGCACCAGCTTGAGCTCATTGCCGGAGCGGGAGAGCTTCCACTGATCCTGACGGGTGCCGGCGCTCTCCTTGATGATAGTGAGCCAGCCCTCCTGCCCGTCGACGTCCGGCAGGGTGACGGCCAGGGCCCCCTGGGCGGTGCGCATCACGCTGGCGCCGCGCAGGTTGGCCTCACGGAAGCGGGTGCGCAGGGTATCCACCAGGTTCTTGGTCTGGTTGTCGATGACAAAGTCCACATCGACCCCGATCAGCAGCTGGGAGCCGCCGCGCAAGTCCAGCCCGAGCTTGATGGGATCGGCGCCGAGCTGGCTTATCCAGGTCGGGGCATTGGAGTGAAACTCCAGGGTGAGGGCCGCACTGTCCACCCCCTGCTGCTCCAGCAACTGCTTGGCCCGCTGCTGCTCGGCCTGGGTGGCAAACACCAGCTCGATCCGCTCCTTCTGCTCGATCTGCTTCTGGGGCGCTATCTGGTGCTCCTGCAGCAGGCGCTGCTGCGCCCCGCTCAGGCGGGTCTGGCCATGGAGGCCCAGGGAGGGCTGCTCACCGAAGAAGGTGGGCAGGGAATAGAAGGTGAAGGTGACCAGCATCAGCAGCAGCAGGGCGTACTGCCACGGGCTCATGCGGTTCAGTATGGTATGACTCTTTTTTCTCATGAAATCGGCCTCTGTCAGGCGATGGCAAGGGCGACGCCGGGTCGCACCGTGCAAAAAAATGAAACAAGACAGCCTAGCCGTTCACTAAAAGTGAACAGCAACAGAGAGAAGATGAGGCAACAGCAGGCAGACTGACCCCATCGGGGTCAGGCGAGGAAGCTCTGGGAGAAGCGGTATTGCAGGTGCCGGCGCTGCAGGCGGCGCAGGTGGATGCTGGCGAAGTGATCGCGAAAGCTCGTCCTCGGGTAGAAGAGGGCGGCGTAGAGCAGCAGGCCGCACAACAGCAGCAGTATGGCCTGCTGGGCCCAGCTCATGACCAGCTCGTAGACCACGCTGCCGGGTTGATGATCCCGGCTCAGGGAGTGCTCGAGGCGCAGCAGGTGGCTCTGGTGGGAGCCGACGAACTTGACGACACCGTCGTCGCTGTCGCTGGCGCCATGGTTCATCTGGGCGCCGTCGGCGGGATCCGCGGCCTCCCCCATCAGCTGGGCGGCATGCTGGGAAGCGGGTACCTTGAGCCCCTCCACCGAAACGGTAGAGAGCAACAGAGTGAGCGCGATGAGCAGGGTCATCGCCGCCAGTTTCACTTTGTCCAGCAGGCTCAAAAAGTTAATTCCCGAATAATAGAAAGGGCAAACTACCATAGCCCCCCCACAAGGACAAGGGCGGCAGGCCATGACGCCTGCCGCCCTTGCGGTGCTGAACGCGGCCGTCAGCGGCTGCGGGTCATGGCTTCGAAGTCCTCGGCATAGTCCTTGAGCAGGGTGTAGAGGTGGGCGCGTTGGGAGAGATCCATCGACTGGCTGAGGGCGCTCAGCCACTGTATGGTGCGCTGGCGTGACTGGTCTGTGTACCCGGTGAAGCGGCCATCCATCAGGCCGTCCCCCTGTTGCAGCAACCGGGTCAGCTCCTTGCCAAAGTCCGGGTCCTGGCGCTGCTTCATCAGTCGCTCCAGCTCCTTGGTCCAGGCCTCCTGGAACTCGAGCCAGGGGGGCATCATCTCGTATTGCCACTCGGCCCACTGGGCAATGAGCGGCTCCTGGGCCGGCTTCACCTTGCCAATCCAGAACACCAGCCGCTCGCTCATCTTCTCCCTGAACTCCTTGAGCATCTGCGCCTTGGGCTCGGTGGCGAAATCATGCTTGCGCTCCTGCTGGCGTTTCACTCTATCGGTCATGAAGCGCGCCACCTGGGCATCGGTCAGGGTACTGGCGAGACGCACGGTGCGGGGAATGGCGTTCTCCAGGGTGCGGGTCAGGCTGGCCTGGGTGCGGTCCAGGTGCAGGGTGACCTGGGCCGGGGTCATGGGGCTGGCCACCGCCCTCGCCAGGGCATCGAGATCCCGGGCATAGATGGGCAGCTCGTGTTGGCGATGCCAGGCCATCAGCCCCTTCACCTCCTTGTCCAGCAGGGTCTTCTGGCTGCGGTCCAGGGAGAAGTAGTCGTCCAGTTGCCAGACGATGGCCGAGTCGAGCCAGTAGTAGATCACCCGGGTCGCGCAGCCGGTCAGCAGCAGGCAGAGCAGCAGCAGGCTCCAGCTGCGGGGTTGACGCCATGAGAATCTGGTCACCATGCATGCCTCCAAGTCGTAGAAAATAAGCGTCGCGCTGGCCCTTGCCCGGACTCACTCCAGGCGCTGGCGGTTCGTGTCGATGAGGGCCTGATAGTCGGGCCCGGGTTGTTGCTCCGCCATCAGCAGCGCCCACAGCAGGCCGATGTAATCGACCCAGGGCAGGAAGGCATCGGTCTGGAATCCCTTGCCATTGAGCAGCTTATGAGCGCCTCCCCTGCCTTCAAGATAGCAGCTCTCCAACTGGCACCGCAGCTCTTCGCTCCAGCCATGGGTGCGCTGTATGCTGGCCAGCTCGAAGCCGGGATGACCGGCAGCGCCATACTCCCAGTCGATGACCCAGGGCCTGTGGCCCAACAAGTTAGCCGGATTGAGATCATGATGGCAAGGGAGCCAGCAGTCGTCCGGCTCGTGGCTCGCGAGCAGGGCCCGCTCCAGCGCCGGCAACCAGGGGGGCACCTGGGCCAGGCGTTCACGATAGCCGGCGCTGTGGGCCCGCACCGCCATCACCACGGCGGGCAGCGCCAGTCGGTGCAGTCGTCTCAGCACCTCGGCCAGCAAGGGAGGTTGGGTCGCCAGGGGCGGCGGGGAGACGGCCCAGTTCGGCTCGTCGCACCAGTCCAGCAGCATCAGGCCGGTGGCGGGATCGCCGTGATGACAGGGCAAGGCCAGCCCCTGCCCCACTGCCCCCTGATAGAGCTGCCACTCGGTGGCGCGGTCGATGCCGAGCCGCACCGGATCCGGGTGGCCGCGCCGCAGGAAGCCACTCTGCCCCGAGGGCAGACGCAGCCGGTAGTTGCCGTTGGTCAGGCCGCTCGCCAGTGGCTCAAGGCGCCCCTGGTGCCAGGGGGCCGGCAGGCTGGCCAGCAGGCTCAGCTCCGCCAGATCCCCCTTCTGCCGGGTCGCCTCACCAGCCAAAGGTGGAGGTCTTCGCCTGCTTGCGGATCTCTTTCTGATCGGCCCACAGCAGCTCGCCATTCTCCAGATCCATCAGGTTCATGGTCATCTGGTAGTAGACGTCCTTCACCTTGCCATTGTCCTTGACGATGCTGGCCAGGTTGCCATAGACCATGTAGCGGGCGCCGGTCTGCTTGCCCAGGCGCACCATGGAGGCGGGATCCACCATTCCGCTGCTCTGCTGGTACTCGAGCTGCTGCTTGACCGCGCTCACCTTGCTCATGTCGACGAAGCGGAACTTGCCGGCGCGCAGCAGCTTGGTGCGGATGGTGTCCGTGATGGCCTCGGTGTCGATGTGCTCCGAGGTCTTGTTGCGGATGGAGTCCATGAACATCACGGGACGGCCCCCTGCGGTGATCTCGCCTGTGACCGGTGAGGCCAGCATGGAGTCCGCCATCTTGTCGGCGATGGCCTGCAAGTCGGAGGAGCCGTAATCCACCGTCACCGTCTCTGTCTCGGTGGGATCGCCATAGCTGACTGTGGTGCTGGAGCAGCCGCCGAGCAGCAGGGCCGAGGTCAGGATCAGCAGGGCATGGTTCATTCTCATCAGTTCGATTCCTCAATCACTTCGCGTACGTAAATCCGGTAGCCCCGGGCTGCCGGACTCGGCGCCAGGGCGGACAGGGTGCGGGTCTGGTAGCCGTGCAGCTTGATGGGGGTCCAGCCGCGGCCATCGCTGGCCACCTCCTGCCCGGCCTCATCATACCAATAGAACAGGTATTGCAACTTGTTGTCGCCGCGCTGGGTGCTGGCGGCGGCCACGTTGACCTGCAGCAGGCCGTTTTGCTGGCGGCGGCTGAGTTCGGTCAGGGTGACGTTGACGTTCTGGTGCTGCTCCGCCACCGCCGCCGCCCCGGCCGCGCCATAGAGCGCCACGCCGGAGGTATTGGTGGCGCACCCCGCCAGCAGCAGTACCAGCCCGAGGGCCAAGCCATGTGCTTTCATCTTGTTCTCCTTGCCGGTGGCCGAGAGGCCGAACCGGTCAGTCTGTGATCCTTGCCCAAAGGGGCACTCATAGGGGCATCACCCGGGTGCTCAGGCCCGCGCCGAGGCGCTGCACCCAGACTAGGGTGGTGCGCCCGGCATGCACTGTGAGGGGGAGTGTGCGCATGGCGCTGCCCGCCCCCAGCTGGAGTTGCACCTCCCCGGCCGGGACCATTCCCTGCCAGCTCGATGCCTCGGCGGGCAGGGTCAGCCAGCTGCGGGTATCGGCCCGCTCAGAGAGGGTATTGAAGATGCCCACCAGGATATTGCCCACATCGCCCCCCTCCTTGGCGGCGCTGCGGCGCAACTGCTCCTTGGCCACCAGCCGCAGGGCCTGACGGGTCAGCATGCCCGGCAGCCGCTCCTGCAGATCCTTGGCCGCCAGCGATTCGAGTCGCACCAGCGAGCTGGTCCGCCCGGCCTGTTTGCCCACCGACACCATCAGCGGGCCTGTGTCGCTGGCCCTGTTGTCGTAATAGGGTACCGCCACGGTAAAGGTACGAAAATCGCCGCTGGAGGTGGAGATGGGCAGCGGCAGGAAGATCTCCCGCCGCGCCGGGATCAGGCCATCTTCAAACAGCACCACCAGCTGGCCCTGATCCTTGGCCGGTGGCGGCGCCTTGCGGCCCACCTTCTTCTCGGTCTCCTTGAGCTCGTCCGCGGAGCCGCGAAGCCGGGCCAGGCGCAGCAGGGCATCCTGCAGGCTCTGGTTGTCCGGCGCTATCTGGTAGCCCCGCTGATAGTCCACCCAGGCGTCGTTGAGATCCCCGGCCGCCTCATAGAGCACGCCGGAGAAATAGAAGGTGTAGGCGTTCTGGAAACCGTTTTTCACCTGGCCTATCAGGCGATCGAGCTCGGGTGCCCCGCGCGACATCAGCTGGCGCATCTCCCCATCTGCTTCTGATTCTTCGCTCTTTTCCTTCGCCTTGCGCACCTCGTCGGCCCGCGCCTTGAGCGCCCGCTCCTGCACCTGATTGGCGCGGCGCACCTCCACCAGGGCCCCTTCGGCATCCCCCCGTTGCAGGTAGTTCAGCGCCAGATAGTGGTGCAGCATGGTGCGCTCGTAGTCCGGCGTCCGGTAGGCCATGGTCTGATCGTTGGTGAGCAGGCTGCCCGCCTGAGCCAGCCCCTGACTCAGCCGGTACCGGGCCTGGTTCTCTTCCCAGGCAAGCCGGCTGTCGGCGGCGGCAAAGCCCTGCTTGCTGATCGCATCCTGACCCGCCAGCCAGGCGATGCGCCCTTTCTCAAGCTGATCCAGCACATAGGTGTCGTCCCCCGGGGTCGATTCCCGCACCTTCGGCAGGGCCTCGGCGGCATGACCCAGCAGCAGCTGGTTGCGCAGGGGCACCATCTGATCGGAATAGGAGACGAAGAGATCTTGCCAGCGGGAGGCGCAGCCCCCCAGCAGCAGACCGGCCAACAGCAGGCCGGTCAATGAGGCGGGACGCATCACAGGCTGAGCAGGGGTCCCAGCGGCTGGCCACCCACCAGGTGCAGGTGGATGTGGTAGACCTCCTGTCCGCCATGGCGGTTGCAGTTCATGATGAGGCGGTAGCCGTCCTCGGCGATCCCGGCATCTGCCGCCAGCTTGCGGGCCACGGTGAACATGCGGCCGAGGGCCAGCTCGTGATCCGCTTCCACGTCGTTGACCGTGGGGATCAGCACATTGGGCACTATCAGTATGTGGGTCTTGGCCTTGGGCTGGATGTCGCGGAAGGCGGTCACCAGATCGTCTTGATAAAGGATGTCGGCGGGGATCTCCTTGCGGATGATTTTGCTGAAAATGGTTTCTTGCGCCATGGGTAACTCCTTTATATGAAAAAGAAAATTCAATGCAAAACTCAAGCGACTCCCAAAAATGTCGCCACAGCCCGCCAAGTGTGACACAAGCCGACATTTGACACAGCCGTTGTCCCAATCACTTCAGTTATTGTGAAGAATACCGATAGTGAGGATGACGTCCCGAGTACCCCAGCGGCATTCCCCGTGGGGGCATGCAGGGTACCAAAGGGACGGGGTACTCAGGCAAGGGACTTTTGCATAGACAGCGGGACAATAATGAAACAAACAATGTCAGACCTCTCGATCTTACAGAGAGTCTATCTGGGCTTTGCCATCCTGGTCGCCGTCATGGTCGCCAGCGCGGTACTGACCTTTCGCGGCCAGAGCGAACTCAACGATGCCCTGGACCAGGTAACACAAGAGTCCATGCCGCTGGTGATCGCCAGCAGCCAGACCCAGATAAGCCTGCTCAGCGCCAACAAGTGGCTCACCGACGTGCTGACCGAGCAGGATCCCAAGCAACTGCCGGCGGAAGTGGCCGAGCTGCAGCAGGCCAAGGATCAGGTCGACAAGATGCTGACGACCCTCAGGCAGCAGGTGGCGACGCACCCCGAATTGCAGGGGGAGATGACGGCCCTCGGCAAGCTGGTGGCTGACTACCTGCAGCTGACCCAGACCCTGCCCACCGAGCACGAAGCCCTGCTCACCCGGCTGCACAAGGTCAACCAGGCCAAGGGCCAGTTCCAGGTCAGCCTGCCCCAGTTCAAGAAGAACCTCGGCGACATGATGGTCACCGTCGACGACAGCTTCATCAAGATGCTCTCCGAGACCCTGACCACCAAGCTCTCCGCCATCGAGCTCTCCACCATGGATGCCCTCAACCAGAGCATCCCCGCCCCCATAGAAGCGGCGCTCAAGCGCAACAAGATGCAGATCGAGGGCTTCAACAGCACCATCAAGGATCTGCAAGGGGAGCTCAAGGAGTTCGACAACAACATGGGCCACTACGTCCATGGCTTCGTGCGCGACACCACCGCCACTGAAGGGGTGCTCGCCCAGTACCTGGCGCTGATGAAGCAGCAGCAGACCATGCGCGAGCAGAGCAAGCAGGCGAGCCAGCTCATCGTCAGCATCCAGAACAAGCTGGAGGGGATCACCGCCCAGAGCCAGCAGCTGATGAACGCCAGCATCAAGGCCTCCGATCGGGTGCAGACCCAGAGCACCCTGACCCAGGGGATCAGCATAGTCATCGCCATCTTCGTCGCCATACTGGTGGCCTTTACCCTCGGCAAGGCCATACGCCGCCCCCTGAAAGAGCTGCTGCGGGTACTGACCGAGGTGACCCAGGGTGACATGACCCAGCGGGTCGGCTTCAAGAGCCAGAACGAGTTCGGCCAGCTCGGCAGCCAGATCAACCTGCTGATCCAGCAGATGGGAGACGTGCTCAGGCAGCTCTCCCAGGCCTCGACCCAGCTCAACAGCGCCGCCCACGACAACCGCCACACCACCGAATCGGTGCGGGCGGATCTGGAGAAACAGCGTCAGGAGACCGCCTCGGTCGCCGCCGCCATGACCCAGATGGAGGCCTCGGTGCGGGAGGTGGCCCAGGCCGCCAACCAGACCCTGGAGCGGGTGCAGGACGTGGAGAAGGCCTCCGAGATGGGCCGCAAGGTGATGGCAGGCAACATCACCACCACCCATCAGCTGGCGGGCAAGCTGCAGCAGACCGGTGCGGTCATCGCCGATGTGAGCGCCATGAGCGGCCAGATTGGCAATATCCTCGACGTCATCCGCGGCATCGCCGAGCAGACCAACCTGCTGGCCCTCAACGCCGCCATCGAGGCGGCCCGGGCCGGCGAGCAGGGCCGTGGCTTTGCGGTGGTGGCGGACGAGGTGCGCAACCTGGCCGGCCGCACCGCCCAGTCCACCAGCGAGATCCAGACCATGATAGAGAACCTGCAGCAGGGGGTCGCCCGGGCGGTCAACGTGATGCAGGAGTGCTCCCGCGAGATGGACAGCTGCGTGGATCAGAGCTCCCAGGCGAACAACGCCATGGAGGAGGTGCAGGGCATAGTGGTGCTCATCAGCGACATGTCGAGCCAGATAGCCTCCGCCGCCGAGCAGCAGCAGGCCACCAGCGCCGACATCGCCACCAACCTCAACCGCATCTCGGACATCTCGGATCTCAACTATCAGGGCATAGCGCGGGTCGCCGAGACCAGCCAGCAGCTCGACAGCCTGGCCGAGCAGCAGGAGGGGCTGGTACAGCGCTTCCGGCTCAGCGCCTGATGAGGCCGTCTGTTTTTCCATTGCCCTGAAACGACGAGGCCCCGCAGATGCGGGGCCTCGTTTTAATTGCGGCTTGCAAGGAGATCAGGCGTAGGCGATGGCGCCCTTGCCGACCCCTTCATAGGCGACAATCTTGACGAACTTGTCCCCCACCTGCTTCTTCACTTCGCGGGCGATATAGTGGGCCAGCAGTTCTATGGTGGTGTCGGTGTCTATCATCTCCACCTCGGCGGCCGGCATGGCGAGCTGGAACAGCCCCTGGGGCGCTGTGTACTTGAAGCCCAGGTGATGCTCTCCCAGCTCGGCCTTGGCCAGCTCGCTCAACGCCAGCTCTGAGAGGGCCACCTTGTCCTCCAGGGTGCCGAGATAGATGTCGGCCCAGCGCTCGGCCCAGTTCAGCTCCAGCTCCTCGTTGCGCGCCCCGTCCACCTCTATCTCGACCGGAGAGCGATGGCCGTGGGCGATGCGCTGGCAGTTGCCGTCATGCTTCTTCAGGCCATGGCTGTAGTGGTAGAAGGCGCCCTCGATCTGCTCCTGACGCAGGGTCAGGGAGAGATCCTTGATGTTGCCAGGCAAGCGCTTGGCCAGCACCGCCAGCAGATAGCGGGTCACCGACTCCTTGTCCACCTGGGGGGCGGGAATGAAGGCAAACGCCTGGGCCGGGCAGCGCAGGTGGATGGAGCGACCCGGGCGCAGCAGATCCACTGTGCACTCGTCGTCGTCCAGGGGGTGGATGTGCACCAGGGCGCTCTCGGTCGGCACCAGCAGCTTGTGATCCACCTCTTCATCGATGATCGACTTGATAAGCTTCTTCACCCGACCAAAGTCCAGCAGCATGCTCATCTCGTTGAGCTCGCCGCTCATCTCGATGTCCACCAGCCAACTCTCCCCCACCATGCCGCGACGCTCGCACAGATAGCTGGAATCGATCACAGTCAAATCTCTAACAAATAACTTCATCACTCAGGCCTTGCTACAGAGAAAGTGCAGTTTGCGATATTATGACCCCGGATTATCGGCAAAGGAACTGGAACCCCCCATGAACAAATTGCTTATCAAGAATGCCACCCTGGTCAACGAAGGCCGCATCTATGCTTCCGACGTCTTGATCGAGGGTGAGCGGATCGCCCGCATCGCCCCGGACATCAGCGCCCCCGATGCCGTGGTGATCGATGCCGCAGGCCGTCACCTCATCCCCGGGATGATCGATGATCAGGTCCATTTCCGGGAACCTGGCCTGACCCACAAGGGGACAATCGCCAGTGAATCCCGGGCCGCCGTCGCCGGTGGCACCACCAGTTTCATGGAAATGCCCAACGTCAATCCCCAGACCACCACAATCGACGCCCTCGAAGCCAAATACCAGATAGCCGCCAACTCCGCCGCCGCCAACTACAGCTTCTACCTGGGTGCCACCAACGACAATCTGGAAGAGATCAAGAAGCTGGATCCCAAGCAGTCCTGCGGCATCAAGATCTTCATGGGGGCCTCCACCGGCAACATGCTGGTGGACAACCAGGAGACACTGGCGGCCATCTTCCGCGAGAGCCCGGTGATGATAGTGACCCACTGCGAAGACACGCCGTCTATCAAGGTGCTGGAAGACGAGGCCCGCGCCAAGTGGGGCGAGGATGTGCCCATGCGCGAGCACGGCCGCATCCGCAGCGCCGACGCCTGCTACAAATCCTCCAGCATGGCGGTGGGGCTGGCGAAGCAGTACGGTGCCAAGCTGCACGTGCTGCACCTGACCACGGCCAAGGAGCTGTCGCTCTTCACCGCCACCCCGGATCTGAAGGATCTCAAGGACAAGAACATCACCGCCGAGGTGTGCGTCCATCATCTGTTCTTCAACGAGGCGGACTACGACACCCTGGGCAGCCAGATCAAGTGCAACCCGGCGGTGAAGAGCGCCGCCGACCAGCACGCCCTGCTGGATGCGGTGCGCAACGACGTGCTCGACATCATCGCCACCGACCACGCCCCCCACACCTGGGAAGAGAAGCAGAACAGCTACTTCAAGGCGCCGTCCGGCGTGCCCCTGGTGCAGCACTCCCTGCAGGCGCTGCTGGAGCTCTACCACAACGGCGTCTTCTCGCTGGAGACTATCGTCAAGAAGACCTCCCACGCGGTGGCCGAGCGCTTCCAGGTGCAGGATCGCGGCTACATCCGCGAGGGCTACTTCGCCGACCTGGTGCTGCTGGATCTCGGCAAGCCCTATGTGGTCAACGACAGCAACCTGCTCTACCTGTGCGGCTGGTCGCCCTTCAACGGCTACCGCTTCCAGAGCACCATAGAGATGACTTTGGTCAACGGCCAGATCGCCTGGCAGAACGGTCAGGTCACCGATCAGGTATTGGGCAAGCGACTCACCTTCAACCGCTGATCTCTGCTTGAAAGCGTTACGCCAAACGGCCGCCCACCAGGGCGGCCGTTTCTCATGCAAGACGGCGGCAAGGTGCTGACAAAATGCGCGACTGGTCGCACTTTGATCCGAAGTTGCTCGCAAAGCAGGCAAACGATCTCGGCGCGGGATTTCCCTTGTTGACAGGGTCGGGGCATCTCCATAAACTCCCTCCCCGTCAGCCGAGCTGACTCCGTCGGTGTGTAGCGCAGCCAGGTAGCGCATCTGCATGGGGTGTAGAGGGTCGGAGGTTCGAATCCTCTCACACCGACCAAATTCCCCGAGAAAGGCCTTGTCAAACGACAAGGCCTTTTCTTTTTGTCTCTCCGCGGCAACGCACTGGCAGGCGATTGTCTCATGGGCGCCGTTGTGCTGTAGTGACCTCCTCTCAGCCAAGGGCCAGTTCCATGTCACCAAGCACCCCCCTCTTGTTCGTCCTCGCCCTGTGCGGCTCGCTGCTGCTCGGCGGCTGCGCCACCGCCTATGACAGCGAAAAGTCCTTCTGGAACGGCCAGACAGGCTTCTCCCAGACCCAGCTCGGGGCGACCCGCTGGCAGCTGGAGTTTGTGGGCAACGATCTGGTGGACAGGGAGACGGCCCGCAAGTACGTGCTCAAGCGAGCGGGAGAGATGGCGCTGGCGCAGGGGTATGCCTGGGTGCAGGTGCAGTCGCTGACCCTGTCGCGGGATGCCGTCAGGGTGACCCCGAGCCGCCCCCAGTTCGGCTTCGATGAGTACGAACCCGACACCTTCATGGACGAGATGCAGGTAGAGCACCGCACCTCGGCACTGCTGATCTTCTCCCTCGGGAGAGCCCCATTGGACGACCAGAGCCTGGAAGCCATTTATCTGGCAAAGATGAAAACAAACAGTGATTAATATAATTAATTTACAAGATATACATCACATACAACTAATTGCAACATAAAGTTCTGATATAAGTCGCTGGATTTCCCCTCCATGATTAGGCATGCTGCCAGCATACCGGCTGTCAGGATTCCATGGCCCGGATCACAAAAACGGACTTAGGTGGCACCAAACCCACCTGCACAGGCACTGCACATATCGAGACTGTCCCCCCATGAAAATGAACAAATTGACCGTTGCCATCCTCATTGCGATGTTGCTTGGCATTTTTACCGGGCAAGGCTATCGCCTGTTTGCCCCGGCCCAGGCCGCCACCTTTGCCAGTGAC
The DNA here is from genome assembly GCF_040908275.1 of Aeromonas sp. R4-3. Taxonomy (NCBI): domain Bacteria; kingdom Pseudomonadati; phylum Pseudomonadota; class Gammaproteobacteria; order Aeromonadales; family Aeromonadaceae; genus Aeromonas; species Aeromonas sp. R4-3. The sequence continues at coordinate 180,238 of NZ_JBFODK010000023.1, read as the reverse complement.
ATCACCATACTGACCGACATCTTCCTGCGTCTCATCAAGATGATCATCGCCCCCCTGGTGTTCACTACCCTGGTGGTCGGCATCGCCAAGATGGGCGACACCCGCACCGTGGGACGCATCGGCGCCAAGACCCTGGGCTGGTTCATGCTGGCCTCCCTGATGTCATTGACCCTGGGGCTGGTGATGGTGCACCTGATGCAGCCAGGGGTCGGCCTCTCCCTCTCCCTGCCCGATGACGGCGCCAGCTCAGGGGTGGCCGCCACCGCCATCTCCCTCAAGGACTTCGTGACCCACGCCATTCCGAAAAGCGTGATCGAGGCCATGGCCACCAACGAGATCCTGCAGATAGTGGTGTTCTCCCTCTTCTTCGGGCTGGCCGCCGCCGCCCTGGGGGATGCCGCCAAACCCGTGGTCAAGCTGATGGCAAGCAGCGCCGAGATCATGCTGAAGGTGACCGGCTACGTGATGAACTTCGCCCCCTTCGCGGTGTTCGGCGCCATCGCCGCCATGGTCGCCAAGGAAGGGCTCGGCATCCTCGCCACCTATGGCACCTTCATGGCCCAGTTCTACCTGGCCCTGGCCTGCCTCTGGCTGCTGCTCATCGCCATGGGCAGCCTCTTCATCCGTCGCCGCATCCTGACCCTGCTGGCCATGATCCGCGAGCCCATACTGCTCGCCTTCTCCACCGCCAGCTCCGAGGCCGCCTATCCCAAGACCCTGGACAGGCTGGAGAAGTTCGGCTGTGACAAGCGCATCGCCAGCTTCGTGCTGCCCATGGGCTACTCCTTCAACCTGGACGGCTCCATGATGTACTGCACCTTCGCGGTGATGTTCATCGCCCAGGCCTATGGCATAGAGCTCAGCATGGCACAGCAGATCACCATGCTGCTGCTGCTGATGGTCACCTCCAAGGGGATGGCCGGGGTACCGCGCGCCTCCCTGGTGGTGATCGCCGCCACCCTGAACCAGTTCCAGATCCCGGAGGCCGGCATACTGCTGCTGCTCGGCATAGACCACTTCCTCGACATGGGTCGCTCCGCCACCAACGTGCTGGGCAACGCCATCGCAGCCAGCGTGGTGGCCAAGACCGAAGACAGCCTGGGAGAGACCCAGCCCGAGGGCGAACTCGCCAAGGCTTGAGTCAAGGACACCCAGCAAAAGGCCCGCAACTGCGGGCCTTTTTTTCGTTTGGCGGTCAGCACCAGCGCCTCACCCGCCGGCAGTACTGCACATAGCTGATGCCGAAGCGGGCACGCAGGGCACGCTCCTCCGGCAAGATCTGAAAGCGGGTGAGCCAGCCCAGCAACAACAGCGGCCCGAGCCAGACCCAGGGGCCCCCGAGATAGCAGGCCAACGCCAGCAACCAGCAGAGCAGCCCCAGGTACATGGGGTTGCGGCTGATGCGATAGACCCCCCGGGTCACCAGCACCCGGCTCTGCTGCAAGCGGATTGGATGGACGCTGGTACGCTCCCGGCGAAAGTGCAGCAGCGCCCCGCCCCCCAGCACGGCCCCTACCAGCAGCAACGCCGTGCCCAGCACCAGCAAAACCCCACTCCCCCTCTCCTCCCCCCGTCCCAGCCACATGGCAAGGGCGAGCAGGACAAAGAGCAACAAGGGCGGAATACGCAGCTCAAGACGCATATTTTCTTCCTGCAACAAGTGCCACAAATGACGCCATTGCGATACACTCGCAGCGTCGGTATCTGGGTAAAAAGTGAAACATATCATTAGCATAGCAACATGCTGACCCAGCCATGCCGCGGCCCGCATCTGACAGGGGCCCATCCTCAACGAAACAATAAAAAAGGAACCATCCCATGCACAAGAAAACACTGCTCGCAACCCTGGTCTTCGGGTTGCTCGCCGGCCAGGCCGTCGCCGCCCCCTATCTGCCCCTGGCCAGCGACACCCGCAACGGTCAGGAGCAGACCGCCGCCAACGCCTGGCTGGAGGTGGATTTGACCGCCTTCGAGCACAACATCCAGACCCTCAAGGATCGTCTCGGCGACAAGGGCCCGCAGATCTGCGCCATCATGAAGGCCGACGCCTACGGTCACGGCATCGATCTGCTGGTCCCCTCCGTGGTCAAGGCGGGCATTCCCTGCATCGGCATCGCCAGCAATGAAGAGGCCCGCGTGGCCCGCGAGAAGGGCTTCGAGGGCCGCCTGATGCGGGTCCGTGCCGCCACCCCGGCCGAAGTGGAGCAGGCCCTGCCCTACAAGCTGGAAGAGCTGGTGGGCAGCCTGGAGAGCGCCAAGGGGATCGCCGACATCGCCCAGCGCCACCATACCACCATTCCGGTGCACATAGGTCTGAACTCCGCCGGCATGAGCCGCAACGGCATCGATCTTCGCCAGGCAAACGCCAAGGAAGATGCCCTGGCCATGGTCAAGCTCAAGGGGATCACCCCGGTCGGCATCATGACCCACTTCCCGGTGGAAGAAAAAGAGGACGTCAAGCTGGGGCTGGCCCAGTTCAAGCTGGACTACCAGTGGCTGATCGACGCGGGCAAGCTGGATCGCAGCAAGCTCACCATACACGCCGCCAACTCCTTCGCCACCCTGGAAGTGCCGGACGCCTACTTTGACATGGTGCGCCCGGGCGGCATCATCTACGGTGACACCATCCCCTCCTACACCGAATACAAGAAGGTGATGGCGTTCAAGACCCAGGTCGCCTCGGTGAACCACTACCCGGCGGGCAACACCGTCGGCTATGACCGCACCTTCACCCTCAAGCGTGACTCCCTGCTCGCCAACCTGCCGCTCGGTTACTCCGACGGATACCGCCGTGCGCTGAGCAACAAGGCCTATGTGCTGATCCAGGGCCAGAAGGTGCCCGTGGTGGGCAAGACCTCCATGAATACCATCATGGTGGACGTGACCGACCTCAAAGGGGTGAAACCCGGTGATGAAGTGGTGCTGTTCGGCCGTCAGGGTGAGGCCGAGGTGAAGCAGGCGGATCTGGAGGAGTACAACGGCGCCCTGCTGGCGGACATGTACACCATCTGGGGTTACACCAACCCCAAGAAGATCAAGCGCTAAGCACAGATCTGAAATGAAAAAGGGCTCCCGAGGGAGCCCTTCTTGTGGTTACTTACACCGTCTTCTGGTCGGTCACTTTCTTGCGGGTTACCCAGAGGCTGAGCCCCATGGAAGCCAGCAGTATCAGCGCAACTACACCAAGCGCGATGCCGGTCGGTATCTTGAAGATGTCGAGCAGCAGCATCTTGACCCCGATGAACATCAGGATCAGCGCCAGACCGTATTTCAGCAGGGCGAAGCGTTCGGCGACGCCGGCCAGCAGGAAGTACATGGCGCGCAGGCCCATGATGGCGAAGATGTTGGAGGTCAGCACTATGAAGGGATCCGTGGTCACCGCGAAGATGGCCGGGATGCTGTCCACCGCGAAGATGAGATCGCTCACCTCCACCAGCACCAGAATGAGCAGCAGCGGGGTGGCATAGCGCACACCGTCACGCCAGACGAAGAAGTTCTCCCCCTCCAGGGTCTCGGTCACCTTGAAGCGGCGACGCATCCAGCCCAGCAACGGGTTGTTGGCCAAGTCCGGCTCCTTGTCGGCGGCCCACAGCATCTTGACCCCGGTCAGCAGCAGGAAGGCGCCAAACAGGTAGAGGATCCAGTGGAACTGCTCGATGAGCCAGCTGCCCGCGAACACCATGCCGGCGCGCATGACGATGGCACCCAGTACCCCGTAGAGCAGCACCCGGCGCTGCAGCTCGGCCGGAATGGCGAAGTAGCCAAACAGCATCAGCCAGACGAAGACGTTGTCCACCGCCAGCGCCTTCTCGATGAGGTAGCCGGTGAGGAACTCCAGCCCCTTCTCGTTGGCGATCTCACGCCCGGCACTGTGATCCAGCCAGAGCCAGATGGTCAGGTTGAACAGCAGGGCCACGCTGACCCAGACCAGAGACCAGATCCCCGCCTCTTTGAGGGACACCTTGTGCGCCTTGCCGCCGCCGACAAAGCGGATGTCAATCCACAACAGGACCAGCACTATGCTGAAGAAACCGGTCCACATCCACCATTCACCCATTTTTCACTTCTCCCAAAACGACAAAACCCACGACCGAGAGGCGTGGGTTTGCGTTTGGAGCAGATACACCTTGCCTCTCGGCAAGGTCTCACTTACAGCCAATGTTCATCGACTGCCCGGCTGCCGGGTGCACTGCAGGATATGGGTGCACCGTAATGACGACAAACCGGCGAGAAGTTACTCCCCTTGTGCGGCGGATAGTAACAGCCTCCAAAGGTGGCGCCAAGGGGCATCTTCACCGCGGATGGAAATATAACGGGGCACCACCTGGGTGCCCCGCATGCTCGTTCACGCCCTCGCCCTCAGAGCGGATCCACCTTGAGGCAGGAGACGGCGTGATCGAAGTTCCCCTCCAGCATGGGGCGGGTCTTGGCGCACTCAGGACCCGCCACCGGGCAACGGGTACGGAACACGCAGCCGGACGGCGGATTCATCGGCGACGGCAGGTCCCCCTCCAGGATCTGGATGACCTTGCTGCGCTCCAGATCCGGATCCGGAATGGGCACCGCCGACATCAGCGCCTTGGTGTAGGGATGCAGGGGATTGGCGAAGATCTCCTGACGGGTCCCGAGCTCAACCGCGTTGCCCAGATACATCACCAGCACCCGATCCGAGATGTGTTTGACCACGGACAAGTCGTGGGCGATGAAGATGAGGGAGAGCCCCATCTCCTTTTGCAGGGACTTGAGCAGGTTGACCACCTGGGCCTGGATAGAGACATCCAGCGCCGAGACAGGCTCGTCACAGATGATCATCTTGGGCTCCAGGATCAGCGCCCGGGCGATGCCGATGCGCTGGCACTGGCCGCCGGAGAACTCGTGGGGGTAGCGGTTTACCAGGTTGGGCAAAAGCCCCACCTTGGTCATCATGGCCCGCACCTTCTCCTTCACCTGATCCCTTGAGAGATTGGGATAGAAGGTGACCAGGGGCTCGGCGATGATGTCGCCTATGGTCATGCGCGGGTTCAAGGAGGCCAGCGGGTCCTGGAAGATCATCTGGATCTCCTTGCGCTTCTCCCGCAGCGCCCCCTGCTCGAGCTTGGTCAGATCCTGGCCCAGCCACACCACCTTGCCGTCGGTGGCCGGCACCAGGCCTATCAGAGCCCGGGCGAAGGTGGACTTGCCACAGCCGGACTCCCCCACTACGCCCAGGGTCTCCCCCTCGTAGAGGCGCAGGGTGACGCCATCCACCGCCTTCAGGGCGGAGGGCTTGGCCCAGGGCCAGGCCTTGTCACTCTTGATGCTGAAGTGAACCTTGAGGTCAGATACTTCCAGCAGCAGTTTCTTGTCAGTACCCATTTAGTTTGCCCCCTTGATCATGGCATCCGATACCCAATGGCAGGCCCGTGTCCGTCCGTCGCCGAAGGGGGTCAGGACTGGAGATTGCTGGCCGCAAATCTCGTGCGCCCGGTGGCAACGCTCCTGGAAGGGGCAGCCAGTGGGCAGACGCAGCAGGTTGGGCGGATTGCCCGGTATGGTGGGCAGCACTTCCCCTTCGGTATCGAGACGGGGAATGGCGCGCAGCAAGCCTTCGGTATAGGGGTGGCTCGGGCGATAGAAGATGTCGTTGACCCGGCCGTACTCCATGGTGCGACCGGCATACATCACCAGCACCTTGTCACAGATGCCCGCCACCACGCCAAGATCGTGGGTGATCATGACGATGGCGGTGTTGAACTCCCGCTTGAGCTCGTTCATCAGGGTCATGATCTGGGCCTGCACCGTCACGTCCAGCGCCGTGGTCGGCTCGTCGGCGATGAGCAGTTGCGGCCGGCACAGGAGCGCCATGGCGATCATCACCCGCTGGCGCATGCCACCGGAGAACTCGTGGGGGTACATGTTCATCCGCTTGCGCGACTCGGGGATCTTCACCGCGTCCAGCATGCGCACCGACTCCTCGAACGCCGCCGCCTTGCTCACTCCCTTGTGCAGCATCAGCACTTCCATCAGCTGATCCTTCACCTTCATATAAGGGTTCAGGGAGGTCATGGGGTCCTGGAAGATCATGGCGATCTTCTCGGAGCGGATCTTGTTGAGCTTGTGCTCCGGCAGATTCAGGATCTCGTCCCCCTGAAACTTGGCCGAGCCGGTAATGATGCCGTTCTTGGCGAGCAGCCCCATGATGGCAAAGGCAGTCTGAGACTTGCCTGAGCCTGACTCACCGACGATTCCCAGGGTCTCGCCGGCAGAGAGGGAGAAGTTGAGGTCGTTGACCGCCACCACATTGCCATCCGGGGTCTTGAACTCGACCCGCAGATCTTTCACATCCAGTAACTTCATATCAAAACTCCTTATCGATCTCTCGTGATGCTTTCCTGCCCATCCGGATGACGCCGCGCGTTCAGCGGATGGGTCTTATGGCGCCGTTGGCGTCTTATCGATCCGTTGGCGTCTTACCGATCCTTTGGATCGAGGGCATCACGCAGACCATCCCCGAGGAAGTTGAAGCAGAACAGGGTCACCACCATGAAACCGGCGGGGAACAGGAGTTGCCAGATGGCCACTTCCATCGACTTGGAGCCTTCATCCAGCAGGGCACCCCAGCTGGTCATGGGCTCTTGCACACCCAGCCCCAGGAAGCTCAGGAAGGATTCGAACATGATCATGCCCGGCACCAGCAGGGTGGCGTAGACCGCCACTATGCCGAGCACGTTGGGGACTATGTGACGGGTGATGATCTTCCACTTGGAGACGCCACAGACGTGGGCCGCCTCGATGAACTCCTTGCTCTTGAGGCTCAGGGTCTGGCCTCGCACTATCCGCGCCATGTCGAGCCAGCTCACCGCGCCTATGGCGAGGAAGATGAGGGCCAGGTTGCGACCGAAGAAGGTCACCAGCATGATGACGAAGAACATGAAGGGGAAGGCGTTGAGGATCTCCAGTACCCGCATCATCAGGCTGTCGACGCGACCGCCGATGAAGCCGGAGGCGGCGCCATACAGGGTGCCTATGATGACGGCCACCACGGCCCCCATGATGCCGACCATGAGCGAGATGCGGCCGCCGAGCAGGGTGCGCACGAAGAGATCGCGCCCCAGGCTGTCGGTGCCGAACCAGTGACCCGTCTCCATGTCAGGGGCGGCCTGCATGGCGCCCCAGTCAGGATCGTCGAAGGTGTATTGGGACAGATGCGGTCCGACGATCACCGCCAGACCGATTATGGTCAGGATGATGAGGCTGGTCAGGGCCGCCTTGTTGCGCAGGAAACGGCGACGGGCATCCTTCCACAGGGAGCGTCCTTCCACCACTTCCACTTGCTGGGCGAACGCCTCGACGGCTTCGCGCTTTTCAGTTGTGACTACCATGATGTACTCCCGGCTTAGTAACGGATCTTGGGATCGATGACGGCATAGAGAATATCGACCACGGCGTTAAAGGTGATGGTCAGGGCGCCGACCAAAATGGTCAGACCGAGCACCATGGAGTAATCACGGTTGAGGGCACCGTTGACGAACAGCTGGCCAATCCCCGGCAGACCGAAGATGGTCTCGATCACCACTGAACCCGTGATGATGCCGACAAAGGCCGGGCCCAGATAGGAGACCACAGGCAGCATGGCCGGACGCAGCGCGTGCCTCAGGATGATATGGCGCAGCGGCAGCCCCTTGGCACGGGCGGTACGGATGAAGTTGGAGTTCATGGTCTCAATCATGCTGCCACGCATGATGCGGGAGATAGCGGAGATGTAGTACATCATCATGCCGAACACCGGCAGCACCATGAACTGCACCCCGCCCCCCTGCCAGCCTCCCGCCGGGAACCAGCCCAGATAGATACTGAAGAAGAGCACCAGCAAGGGCGCCAGCACGAAGCCGGGTATCACCACCCCGGCCATGGCCGACGACATCAGCAGATAGTCGATGAAGGTGTTCTGTTTCAAGGCCGCAATGGTGCCGAAGGTGACTCCCAGCAAGACGGCAAGGACGAAAGCCGCGCTCCCTATCTTGGCGGAAACAGGCAGCGCCTGGCTCACCAGATCATTGACGGTGAAGTCCTTGTACTTGAAAGAGGGCCCCAGATCTCCCTGGACCAGGTTGCCCAGATAGGTGAGGTATTGCACGCCTATGGGCTTGTCCAGGCCGTACTTGGCCTCGATGTTGGCAAGCACTTCCGGCGGCAGGGCGCGTTCGCTGGTAAAGGGGTTACCCGGTGCGAAACGCATCATGAAGAAGGAGACGGTGATCAAGACCAGTAGAGTCGGGATCGCTTCCAGTAGACGTTTAAGGATGAATTTCAACATAGACATTTCCTGTCCTGTACTGCTTCCAAAGGGTCGCGGTTTTAATACTAAGGCCCGCCGTCTGGCGGGCCTGCTTGTTATGCGACTTGTTTCTTTACTCAGTGAGCAATGATGTACATGTCTTTGCTGTAGAGGTTGTCCAGCGGGTTGGCCGGGTAGCCGCCCACATAGGGCTTGACCATGCGCGAGGTCACGTACTGATAGATGGGGGCGATCGGCATGTCCTTAGCCAGGATATCTTCGGCCTGGACATAGAGCTTGTTGCGCGCATCCGCATCCACCTGGTTGCGCGACTCGCTCATCAGCTTGTCAAAGGCGGTATTGGAGTACTTGCCGTCGTTGTTGCCGTGGGTGGTCTGCATCAGATCCAGCATGGAGGAGGCTTCGTTGTAGTCCGCAATCCAGCCGGCGCGACCCACGTCGAAGTTACCCTGCTTCTTGGTTTCCAGGTAGGTCTTCCACTCCTGGTTAACCAGGCTCACCTGCACCCCCAGCTTCTTCCACATGGAGGCAACGGCCACGGCCACCTTCTTGTGGTTGTCGTCTGTGTTGTAGAGCAGCTCGAACTTGAGCGGCTTGCCCGGGCCGTAACCGGCTTCGGTCAGCAGCTCTTTCGCCTTGGCATCACGCTCGGCCTGGGTCAGCTTGGACCAGGCAGGGGCCACCGGCTTGAAACCGTCCACGAAGTCAGGAACCAGGGTGTAACCCGGGGTCTCGCCCTTGCCCATCACCTTGTCGGCGATCACGTTGCGATCGATGGCGTAGGAGAGCGCGGTACGCACCCGCACGTCGTCAAACGGCTTGTGCTTGAAGTTGTACTGGTAGTAGTAGGTGCCCACATAGCCGCTGACCTGCACCTCGTTCGGGTGCTCCTTCTTCATCTGCTTGAAGCGCTCGATGGGCATGTTGTAGGTGAGATCGACTTCACCGGCCAGGTAGCGGTTCAGCTCGGCGTTGGTGGACTGGATGGGCAGGTAGGTGACCTTCTCGATCACTGTCTTGGCGTTGTTCCAGTAATTGGGGTTGCGCTCGACGTCGACGCGCTCGTTGACCACCCAATCCTTCAGCACATAGGCGCCGTTAGAAACCATGTTGCCGGGCTGGGTCCACTTGTCACCAAACTTCTCGACCACTTTCTTTGGCACCGGGTAGGTGGTGGTGTGGGAGAGCATGCTGACGAAGTAAGGCACCGCCTTCTCCAGCTGGACTTCGAAGGTGTAGTCGTCGCTGGCTTTCACACCCAGGGTGTCGGCCGGTTTTTTGCCACCGATGATGTCGGTCGCATTCGTGATGGTCGGGATCTCCATGTACCAGGAGTAAGGAGAAGCCGTCTTGGGATCCACCGCGCGCTGGAAGGCGAAGACGAAATCATGGGCGGTGACCGGATCCCCGTTGGACCACTTGGCATCTTTGCGCAGGTGGAACACGAAGTGTTTGTTGTCCTTGGTTTCCCAGGACTCGGCGACGCCGGGCAGGGTTTCACCCTTGGGACCTGAGGTGACGAGACCCTCGAACAGGTCACGCAGAATATTGGATTCAACCGTTCCTTCGGTCTTGTGCGGATCCAGGGTGGCTGGCTCGGAGCCATTGCCTTTCACCAGGGTCTGCTCGGGGGCGAGCTTGGTGCCGGCGGGGACGTCGGCGGCGTGGGCCAGGGTGGCGCCACCAAAGAGTGCGGTCAATAAAAGGGTATTAATAATTGTTTTTCTATGAGTCATTTCCATACTCCAACAAGAACATTCCATGCATTTGTCCATTCACGAGATAAAAATCCCGCTGCCCGCATAATTCCCTGACAATTCTGATAATGCAATAGATATCATCAGGTAGGGACGGCTTTGGCGGTCAAAAAAACAGCTTTAAACCATTTATTCAGCATTTAAATATCGCGTAATGGGTGTTTTTCATACAAAGCCGCTCGATTCTAGGAAATGACTAACAAAAAAGAAACAATAAAAAGCCGGTCACGAGGACCGGCTCCGACAAAACAGACCTGAATCACATCAATCCGGGAAAGACTCCCTTGATCCCTGCCACCATGATCTCGATACCAAGAGACATCATGATGAGACCCATTATACGGGTCACCACGTTGATGCCGGTATTGCCCATCAGCTTGAACAGCAGGGGAGCGGCACGGAAGATGAGCCAGGAGCAGTAGGCAAAGGCCATCACCACCACGAACATGCCCATCAGCTCGGTCAGGGTCTTCTGGCTGGCATAGACGATGGAGGATGAGATGGCCCCGGGGCCAGCCATCAGGGGCAGTGCCAGCGGCACCACGGCGATGGATTCGCGAGCGGCCAGTTCACCCTTCTCCTGCTTGTTGTGCTTCACCTCCCCCAGCTTGCCCTGCAACATGGACCAGGCGATCAGGGTGATGAGCGAGCCGCCGGCAATGCGAAACGACGCCAGCGAGATGCCGAAACCGTCGAGGATCAGCTGCCCCATGGTCATGGAGACCATGAGGATAATCATCACGGCAATGTGGGCCGTGGTGTTGGTCTTCCTGCGCTCATCCGGTTGCATGTGGCCCGTCAGGCTCACAAAGACCGGCAACAGACCCAGCGGGTTGATGATCGCAAACAGGCCGACGAAAAATTTCAGGTATAAAGAGAAGTCAATTGCTGCCATAAGCGCCATCCAGAACCAATTCGGGCCACCGAGGGCCATCCCCGTCAAACTGCGCGTAAATTTACACCATGATATTTCCCTTCTCCAATCAAATAATCTCACCCTTTCCGGGGCTTTTCAGTTAGTTCCTCTAATGAATCGACAAAAATCAACATATCGAGTTGTTAAGCGTTATGGCGACCATTTAACACGCCAGCAAAGTATGGTGGCGTTTTATATCGAAACGCCCAGCCATCACCCTATTTCCCTTCAATAAAGTGTCATTTTCATGGATTGATCTGAAGGCCCCCAGGGGATAACCCCTATTCACCCCCCACGGCTCGCCCCAGGCTGGCACCCTATCTTCATCCTGATGTGCCCGGGGCAACCATGGCGCAAGCAGCGCACCCACAAAGGCGTCGTTATGGGATTTGCCGCACAGCCATCCACAGTCCGGCGCAAAGGCCCTGCACTGGATGAAAACAACCACCATTTTTTCCAACAGAAATGAAACGCCTGCCTCTCTTCGGGGCGAGAGGCTGTCAAGGGCCGCCGCCAGGCAGGACCTCTGCGCCCTCATTGCCAGCGGCGAAATAGCGGGAGGATAAGAGGCAAGGGTTTGACACCAGGAGAAAAAGTGGCTGTTCACCTCGTGTTCATCCCCCCGGCGCTCTACTCTACAAATGCGTAACATCTGGCCGGTCGGGATGGTGAAACAAAATTTCTTTTGTTCTTTTGTTACATATGATCCAGATCAATCTTTTCTGACACATCCCGGCTCTATAATCGAGCCAGAAAACAATTTAGTAAGGCATGTAAATACCCCGTTATGGTGATTCTCTCCTTGACAGGGCGGCTATAATTGCCGGGCATTGCCAAGGTCTTACTAAACAGTTTTCAAATCATCAGGAGATAAACATGGCAGTAACCAATTTGGCTGAACTGGATGCACTGGTTGCCCGCGTCAAAGAAGCCCAGCGTGAATTCGCCAGCTTCTCGCAAGAGCAGGTAGACAAGATCTTCCGCGCCGCCGCACTGGCCGCCAGCAACGCCCGTATCCCCCTGGCCCAGATGGCAGTGGCTGAGTCCGGCATGGGTATCATCGAAGACAAGGTCATCAAAAACCACTTCGCCTCCGAATACATCTATAACGCTTACAAAGACGAGAAGACCTGCGGCATCCTGAGCCAGGACGACGAGATGGGCACCATCACCATCGCCGAGCCGGTAGGCATCATCTGCGGCATAGTGCCGACCACCAACCCGACATCCACTGCTATCTTCAAGGCCCTCATCTCCCTGAAGACCCGCAACGCCATCATCTTCTCCCCGCACCCCCGCGCCAAGAACTCCACCAATACCGCTGCCAAGCTGGTACTGGATGCAGCCATCGCCGCCGGAGCCCCGAAGAACATCATCGGCTGGATTGACCAACCGTCAGTCGAGCTGTCCAACGCGCTGATGAAGCACGATGACATCAACCTGATCCTGGCCACCGGTGGCCCGGGCATGGTGAAAGCCGCCTACTCCTCAGGCAAGCCCGCCATCGGCGTGGGTGCCGGCAACGTGCCCATCGTCATCGACGAGACTGCCGATGTGAAGCGCGCCGTCGCCTCCATCCTGATGTCCAAGACCTTCGACAACGGCGTGGTCTGTGCGTCCGAGCAAGCCGTCATCGTGGTTGACTCCATCTACAACCAGGTGAAAGAGCGTTTCGCGACTCACGCCGGCTACATCCTCTCCAAGGACGAAGCCGACAAGGTGCGTAAAGTGCTGCTGATCAACGGCGCCCTGAACGCCGACATCGTGGGCCAGCCCGCCACCAAGATCGCCGCCATGGCCGGTGTGACAGTGCCTGCCACCACCAAGATCCTGATCGGTGAAGGTCTGGAGCTTTGTGCAGAGGACGAGTTCGCTCACGAGAAGCTCTCCCCGACTCTGGGTATGTTCCGCGCCAAGAACTTCGAAGAAGCGGTCGAAATGGCCTGCGACATGGTCAACATCGGTGGTATCGGCCACACCTCCGGCCTCTACACCGACCAGGATCGCAACGCCGACCGCATCAAGTACTTCGGCGACAAGATGAAGACTGCCCGTATCCTGATCAACACCCCCTCCACCCAGGGCGGTATCGGTGACCTGTACAACTTCGCTCTCGCCCCGTCCCTGACCCTGGGTTGCGGCTCCTGGAGTGGTAACTCCATCTCCGAGAACGTCGGTCCCAAGCACCTGATCAACAAGAAGACAGTCGCAAAACGGGCAGAAAATATGCTGTGGCACAAACTTCCGAAATCCATCTACTTCCGTCGTGGTTCCCTGCCGATCGCCCTGGGCGACCTGGAAGGCAAGAAGCGCGCCATGGTGGTCACCGACCGTTTCCTGTTCAACAACGGCTATGCCGATGAAGTGGTTCGTCTGCTCAAGAAGCTGAACATGGAAGTGGAAATCTTCTACGAAGTGGAAGCCGACCCCACCCTGTCCGTGGTACGCAAGGGCGCCGAGATGGCGAACTCCTTCAAGCCGGACGTGATCGTCGCCCTGGGCGGTGGTTCACCCATGGATGCCGCCAAGATCATGTGGGTCATGTACGAGCACCCGGACACCGCGTTCGAAGATCTGGCCATGCGCTTCATGGACATCCGCAAGCGTATCTACAAGTTCCCGAAAATGGGCGTGAAGGCCGAACTGGTCTGTATCACCACCACTTCCGGTACAGGTTCTGAAGTCACTCCGTTTGCGGTCGTAACCGACGACGCCACCGGCATGAAGTACCCGCTGGCCGACTACGAGCTGACCCCGAACATGGCCATCGTCGATGCCAACCTGGTCATGGGTATGCCCAAGTCCCTGTGTGCCTTCGGCGGTATCGATGCAGTAACCCACGCCATGGAAGCCTATGTCTCCGTGCTGGCCAACGAATACTCCGACGGTCAGGCGCTGCAAGCCCTGAAACTGCTCAAAGAGTATCTGCCGTCCAGCTACCAGAACGGTGCCAACGACCCGGTTGCCCGTGAGAAGGTGCACAACGCCGCCACCATCGCCGGTATCGCGTTCGCCAACGCCTTCCTGGGTGTGTGCCACTCCATGGCCCACAAGCTGGGTGCCGAGTTCCACATCCCGCACGGCCTGGCCAATGCCCTGCTGATCAGCAACGTCATCCGCTACAACGCGAACGACAACCCGACCAAGCAGACCGCGTTCTCCCAGTACGACCGTCCGCAGGCTCGTCGTCGCTACGCCGAAGTGGCCGACCACCTGGGTCTGACTGCCGCCGGTGACCGCACCGCGGCCAAGATCGAGAAGCTGCTGACCTGGCTGGACGAGCTGAAAGCGACTCTGGGCATCCCGGCCTCCATCCGTGAAGCCGGCGTGAACGAGACCGACTTCCTGGCCAAGGTTGACCAGCTGGCCCTGGAAGCCTTCGATGACCAGTGCACCGGCGCCAACCCGCGCTACCCGCTGATCACCGAGCTCAAAGCCATACTGATGGACACCTACTACGGCCGTCCCTTCACCGAGGAAGCTCAGGTAGCGACCAAGGTTGAGGCCAAAGTCGACGCCAAGGTAGACAGCAAGAAAAAATCCAAAGCCTGATAACCGGCCAGGATGACAAGAGCCCGCGCACATGCGCGGGCTTTTTTGTTTGTCTATCTGTTTAATTTTGCTAGCTTGTTGATAGGCAAATTCGACAGAAGAGTGAGTCTATGGCGCTGATCCAGGCCTCCATCGAACAATTGAGAGTCGGCCACTACATCCATCTCCCCACGGGATGGACCAGCCACCCTTTCATGTTCAATGCCTTCAAGATCCGCGACCAGCAGCAGCTCGACATTCTCCGCCACCTCGAACTCACCCTGCTGATGGTGGATCCCGACAAGAGCGATCTCCCCGTCGAGCCCCTGCTGCGGGCCGAGCCGGCACCTTCACCCGATCTCGGGGCGACGCAAGATGCCTCCGCCCTCCCGACTGAACCCGCGTTCGACGAAAAGGCCTTTCGCCGCTCCCTTCGCACCGCCGACAAGGCATTCGGCCAATCTCTGTCAGATCTTCGCGACGCCCTCGGCGCCCTCAATCTCAAGCCCGACGAGGGGCTGGCCAACACCGCCCAGATGGTGCGCACCGTCGCTACCCGCCTCTCCGACCACCAGGGCCCACTGGGCTTGCACCTCATCCGCAGCCAGCACACTGACATCCTGCTGCAACACAGCCTGAGCGTGGCCTTCATCGCCATGCTGATGGCAAGGGAGCTGGGCATGAGCCCCATCGAGATCGAGGAGGCGGGGCTGGCTGGCCTGCTGCACGATATCGGCGAGCTCAGGATCCCGAGCCAGATCACCCAGAAGCGGGGAGAGCTCAACAAGGCGGAGCTCAACTTTCTCAACATGCATCCCCAGTACGGGCTGGAGATGCTCAACCAGCTGCAGGCCTTCGAGCCCAGGATCCGCGAGGTTGCCCACCTCCATCACGAGCGGCTGGACGGCAGCGGTTTTCCCCTTGGCATCCAGGGGGACAGGATACCTCCCCTCGCCCGCCTCATCGGCCTGGTGGACCATTACGACGAGCTGCTGCACCCGCGCAGCGGCCTCCACCCGGCGGGACCGAGCCAGGCCATCGGCCAGCTCTACAAGTTGTCCCAGAAGAAATTCGATCAAGATCTGGTCAGATTGTTGATAAAGGTGCTGGGGGTCTATCCGCCCGGATCCCTGGTGCGCCTCGACGATGACTCGGTGGCGCTGGTGCTCTCGACCGAGCCCAGCATGCCCCTCAAACCCAAGGTGCAACCCTATATCAAGGGGCAGCGCCCGGAAGCCGTGGCCATGATGGATCTGCGGGAAGATGGGCGAAGCATCATAGCCACCCTCAGGCAGGAGGAGCTGGATGAGGGACAACGGCCATTTTTCAACCTGGGCCGACGCGTCTGCTACTATTTCGCCTTCTGAGTTATCCCCAGAAGCTGGGGATAACTCATTGGACAAACCTGAATAATTGCTCGAGCCCCCTCAAAATCGTCCGCCATTGGAGCTGGATAAAAAACGCCCAGCCGAAGGCCGGGCGGAGCATGCCACCTCCGTGTGGCGCACCCAGTGGGCACATTCATGCTCCATCCAGCAATATCAAGCGCCGCTCGGTTACACAAATATCAATTTAACGTGCTGATTTTATATGGTTTTATTTTTTCATTCTGGCAAACTGCCCCCGCCATGGGGCCGCGTCCTGCATCAAGACGAGATCTTGCTCACAGTTCGCCCTGGTGGTGTTCGGGCCCGGGATACATCTTGAGGAAGGTTTTTTATGCAATTAGTCCTCTCCCTGCTCCAGCAGATGAGTGTCAGCCTGGTCATTGCCTACCTCTTCTCCAAGAGCCCCCTGCTGCGCCCCCTGGCCAACTACTCGGTCAGGCTGCCGCACAAGATACTGATATACGTCATCTTCTCCTGCTTCTGCATACTGGGCACCTATGTGGGGCTGGACATAGACGACGCCATCGCCAATACCCGCGCCGTCGGCGCCGTGCTGGGGGGGCTGCTGGGAGGTCCCCTGGTGGGCTTTCTGGTGGGACTGACCGGGGGGCTGCACCGCTATACCCTGGGCGGCTTTACCGATCTCGCCTGCGCCATCTCCACCACCTGCGAGGGGTTGCTGGGGGGCCTGGTGCACTTGCGGCTGATGCGAACGAACCGGGTGGATGCCCTGTTCAATCCCCGGATTGCCTTTTTCACCACCCTCTACGCCGAGATCCTGCAGATGGTCATCATACTGCTGGTCGCCACGCCGTCCGAGCAGGCCCTGCAGCTGGTGCGCACCATAGCCACCCCCATGATCCTCGCCAACTCCTGCGGGGCGGCGCTCTTCATCAGCATGATCCGCGACCAGCAACGTATGTACGAGAAGTTCTCCCGGGTCTTCTCCGCCAAGGCGCTCACCATAGCCAACCGCACCGTCGGCATTATGACCCAGGGCTTCACCCCTGAGGCGAGCCGCAAGATAGCCCATATAGTGCAGGAGGAGACAGGGGTCGGCGCCGTCGCCATCACTGACACCGACAAGATCCTCGCCTTCATCGGCACCGGGGAGGATCACCACAAACCGGGCACCCCCATCACCTCCGCCATCACCCTGCAGGCCATAGCCCAGAACAAGGTGCTGTTTGCCGATGGCAACCGCCGTCCCTATCGTTGCAGCATCTCCCCCCATTGCCAACTTGGCTCAGTGCTGGTGATCCCGCTGCAAGGGGATCAGGGGGTGATAGGCACCATCAAGCTCTATGAACCCAAGAAGCGGCTCTTCCTCAAGATCAACCACACCCTGGGGGAAGGAATAGCCAACCTGCTGTCACAGCAGCTGCTGAGCGGGCGGCTGGAGCAGCAGCAGCGATTGCTGGTGCAGTCCGAGCTCAAGCTGGTGCAAGCGCAGATCAATCCCCATTTTCTGTTCAACACCCTCAATACCATCAGTGCCATCACCCGGCGCGACCCCGAGCGGGCACGCCAGCTGCTGCTGCACCTCTCCCTGTTCTTTCGCAAGAACCTCAAGCGCCAGAGCGGCTTGACCACGCTGCGGGAGGAGCAGGAGCACTGCCAGTCCTATCTGGAGATAGAGCAGGCCCGCTTTGGCGAGCGCCTGACCGTCATCAACGAGATACCGCCGCACCTGGCCGACATGCAACTGCCGAGCTTCACCCTGCAGCCCCTCATCGAGAATGCCATCAAGCACGGGATCTGCTCCCTGCTGGAGCAGGGGCGGATCCGGCTCTTCGCCGAGGAGGGGCCAGAGGGTGTCACCCTCTGCGTGGAGGACAATGCCGGAGCCTGGCAGCCGGGTCCCCAGGGGGACGGCCTTGGCATGAGCATTGTGGACAGGCGGCTCAAGAGTGCCTTCGGCGAGCGCTTTGGCATCCAGGTGCAGTGTGAGCCGGAGCAGTGGACCCGGGTCTCTTTCACCCTGCCCAGACAGCCGGATTCCCCTTCCAAGGAGATGACATGATCCGCACCCTGATAGTCGACGACGAACCCTATGCCCGCGAGGAGCTGGCCGAGTTGCTCGGCAGCGACCCCGACATCGAGATCATCGGCTCGGCCGCCAATGCCATAGAGGCGCTCTCCCTCATTGCGCGGCTCAAGCCGGAGGTGGTGTTTCTCGACATCCAGATGCCCAAGCTCAGCGGCATGGAGCTGGTGGCCATGCTGGATCCCCTGCCCCGCATCGTCTTTGTCACGGCGTTTGATGACTACGCCATCCAGGCCTTCGAGGAGAATGCCTTCGACTACCTGCTCAAACCGGTGGAACCCGCCCGGCTGGCGAAGACGCTGGCGCGCCTCAAGCAGGATCTCAGCCCCCAGCCGGTGGCGGCGCTTTCACCGGCCATTCGCCACATCCCCGGCTATCTGCACAACCGGGTGCGGCTGCTTCCCGTCGAGCTGGTGGAGTATGCCTTCTCGGATCTCGGCGGGGTGCACGTCGCCAGCCAGGGGGAGCTGTTTCACACCCAGCTCACCTTGAAGTCCCTGGAGGAGAAGACACCGCTGCTGCGCTGCCACCGCCAGTACCTGGTAGCCCCGGGCGCCATCTTCGAGATCCAGTTGCTGGAAAACCAGCTGGCCCAGATAGTCACCCCGAGCGGCGCTCGGGTGCCGGTCAGCCGACGTTATCTCAAGGAGCTCAAAGACGAGCTGGGGCTGGAATGAGGGCGCCCGCTGTGCGCCGGATCACAATGGGCGACCGCTCGGGTCGCCATGTCGCCGCTCACCATCATTTACCTGCCGTTAACAGAAGCCCCCACCTAGACTGACCGAGCACACCATAAAATAACAATGCTGGAGCGTAACAATGATCTGGTTCTTCCTCTGTGTCGGTCTGCTGGTCGCGGGCTACTTCATCTACGGCAAATTTGTCGAGCGCATATTCGGTCCCAAACCCGAGCTGGCCACCCCCGCCATCACCATGGCCGACGGCGTGGACTATGTCCCCATGTCGGACAAGAAGGTCTACCTGGTTCAACTGCTCAACATCGCCGGCGTCGGCCCCATCTTCGGCCCCATACTCGGTGCCCTCTACGGCCCGGTCGCCATGCTCTGGATAGTGTTCGGCTGCATCTTCGCCGGCGCGGTTCACGACTACTTCTCCGGCATGCTGTCGGTGCGCGCCAAGGGCGCCTCGGTGCCGACCGTGGTCGGCGAGCACCTCGGCACCGCCGCCAAGCACTTCATGAACCTGTTCGCCGTGGTGCTCTTGATGCTGGTGGGCGTGGTCTTCGTGCTGAGCCCGGCGGGCCTGCTCGCCAACCTCACCTCCACCGACCTGGTCTACTGGATAGTGGCGATCTTTGCCTACTACATCCTCGCCACCATAGTCCCCATCGACAAGATCATCGGCCGCTTCTATCCCATCTTCGGCGCCCTGCTGGTGTTCATGTCGGTCGGCCTCATCATAGGCCTCATCGTCTCCGGCAAAGGCTTCTACAACACAGGGATGGATTTCTCCAACCTGCACCCGACCGAGCTGCCGCTCTGGCCGCTCTTGTTCATCACCATCGCCTGTGGCGCGGTATCGGGCTTCCACGCCACCCAGTCACCGCTGATGGCGCGCTGCATGCAAAACGAGAAGTCAGGCCGATTCATCTTCTACGGCGCCATGATAGGGGAAGGGATCATCGCCCTCATCTGGTGCACCCTGGGTCTCTCCTTCTACGACAGCACCGAAGCGCTCAACGCCACCATGGCGAGCGGCGGCCCGGCGGCCGTGGTACACGAGGTCTCCACCAGCCTGCTCGGCACGGTGGGCGGCATCCTGGCCATCCTGGGCGTAGTGATCCTGCCCATCACCTCCGGTGACACCGCGTTTCGCAGCGCCCGCCTCATAGTGGCGGACTTCCTGAAGATGACCCAGAAGCCGCTGGTCAAGCGCCTGCTCATCGCCATCCCCATGTTCATCCTCGGTTTCATCATCTCCAAGGCCGAGTTCGGGGTGATCTGGCGCTACTTCGGCTGGGCCAACCAGACCACAGCCGTCATCATGCTGTGGGCCGCCGCCGCCTACCTCATCAAGGAGGGCAAGCTGCACTGGATCTGCACCATACCCGCCATCTTCATGACAGCCGTGGTCATCACCTACCTGGCCAACGCCCCCATCGGCTTCGGGCTGGCGATGAACGTCTCCACCATCATAGGTCTGGTGAGTACCGCCCTCATCACCCTGGCCTTCCTGGTGAAGTTCAGACCCTCGCAGCTGAGGGAAGCCAAGGAGAGCTGAGTTCAGAGACTGCGTTTTCCCCATGACAAGAGGCCCGGCATTGCTGCCGGGCCTCTTCATTTTCCAGGGGTTCACTCCTTGGCGGGCGTCCCGGGCGCCTCGGCGGGCGCCTGATACCAGTGCTCCCTGGCCACCAGCACCGCCTGCTCCGGCTGGGCGATGAAGTTGGGGGACATGATCTGCACCCCGAACTCGTTGAACACATCCTGGATGTGGCCATGAAGCTCGGTCTTGACCACGGCGGGGAGCAAGTCCGCCTTCATCCGTACCTGCAACTCGTATTCCACATACCAGTCCTGCAGATTGAGCTGACGCACCAGGGGCGACTCGGACTGATTGAGCATGGTGCAGCGCCGGGCCGCCAGCTCCAGCATGGCATGCACCTGACGCCAGGGCGCATCGTAGCCGATCGTCACCTTGGTCAGCAGTGCGACCCCCTTCTCCCCCGCCAGCCGTGTCAGGTTCACCACCTTGCCCCCCACCACCACGGCATTGGGCAGGGTCACCTCGTGATCCTGGCGTGTCACCAGCTTGGTGGAGAGGGCATTGAGCTCGCTCACCATCCCCTCCACCTCGCCAATCTGCACCAGATCGCCGGGCCGCAGGGCGCGGGAGTAGATGAGCACCAGGCCGCTCATGGCATGGTTCATGATGCCCGCCGACCCCAGGGTCACCATGAGGCCGAAGAAGACGCTGATCCCCTTGAAGGCGTCGGAGTCGGCACCGGGCAGATAGGGGTAGGCCACGGTCAGGGCAAACAGCCAGATCACCACCGAGAGCAGCCGCCGGGTCGCGCCTATGGTCTCGGCATGCAGCCCCTGCACGCGAAACTGCCCCCGCTCGATGCGATCGAAGAGAATGGCCAGCATCCGGATGAAGAAGCGGGTGATGATGACGATCAGCATCACTGTCACCAGGCCCGGCATGGCCGCAATCATACCCTCCAGCATGTCGCCGCACAGGGCAAACAGGGAGTCTCCCAGCCGCTCGCTCCAGGCCCGGGTCTGGGGGAAGAGACCAAGCACATAGGTGAGCCAGCCATAGGTGAGCATGAAGATCAACAACAGGGTCAGCAGGCCGAGCAGGCGGATCTCCACGTTGCCCGCTACCTGGCGCCACTGATGGGGGATCAATCCCTTCTGTAGCAGGAGGCGATTAGCGAGCCACTTCCTGACCCGTCTATGACCCCATTGCAGAGACCAGATGAGGCCGAAGAAGATCAGGCTGGACAAGAGCGCCAAGCCGCCAGCCTTGACCAGATAGGGGGTGGAGTGCAACTCGAGGTACTTGAGCCGCACCTTGTCGAGCCGCTGGCGGACACGCTCGCTCGCCTGATCCAGCGTCAGCTCGTCGAGGGCTTCCAGATCCCCCTCCACCAGCACCAGGATCCGCTTGCCGTTGACCAGGAACTCCCGACTGTCCTGCCCGAAGCGCCTGGCGCTCACCAGGGTCACCGGCTGTTCAAGATCGGAGGCCTGCATCTGCTTGAGCCGCTCCTGCACCAGCCGGACCCTGCCCGCCCCGTCCAGAGTGCCAAACTTGGCCTGGAGCATGACGATGGGTTCATGGAGCAGCACCAGGGTCTGCGCCTTCTCCTGCACGGTCGGCTCCAGCCGGGGTTCGGCGGCCCATGCTGCCGTGACCTGGGCTAGCATGAGCAGCAGCCCCAACCAGAGGTTCATTGTGTATCGCCTTTCCATCGCGCACCTTTTTTTGTTACGAGACATACGAATCTCTTTCATGCTTGATTTTATAGAAAGAAATCAATGATGCCTGATAAATAGCCAACCGGTTAACCGAGCCTGTACTGATGACCCAACTCCCTGCTCGCCCCCTTGCGCTCTGCTAATATGCTGTCATCATGAGCCGATTATTGTGAATGCCAGGCTCCGGGTATGGCCTCGCGACTTTGATGGGAGAAACCGATGGTACTTGACTACATTGCCCTGGGAATATTGGTGTTCGTTGTCTTGATCATGTTCTATGGAGTCATCGTCATCCACGACATTCCGTATGAAATCGCCAAGCATCGCAATCACCCGCACCAGGATGCCATTCATGTGGCCGGCTGGGTCAGCCTGTTCACCCTGCACGTGCTCTGGCCTTTCCTCTGGATCTGGGCCACGCTCTATCGCCCTGATCGCGGCTGGGGGTTCAGTCAGCGTCTTGAAAAAGACGAAGGCGAAATCACCGCACTCAAGCAAGAGCTTGCCGCCCTGCAGGCCCGTATGACCACGCTCGAACAGACTGAAAAATAGGTAACCCTCCATGGATTTGCTACTTATTCTCACCTATACGGCCATCTGTGTAGGGATTTTCAAGATCTTCAAGATCCCGCTCAACAAGTGGACTGTACCGACCGCCGTGCTTGGTGGCGTCTTTATCATAGGGGCCCTCATCACCCTGATGAACTACAACCACCCCTATGCCCAGACGGCCCGGGATTACTACGTCTCCACCCCCGTCGTTCCCCTGGTGAAGGGACGAGTGACCGAGGTCCCCGTCAAGCCCAACCAGGCCGTGAAGCAAGGCGACGTGCTGTTCAAGATAGATCCGGTGCGCTTCGAGCAGAAGGTCAACAGCCTGGCCGCCCGTCTTGACGCCAGCAAGGAAAACCTCAAATCCATCAGCGCCAGACTCCGCTCTGCGATGCTTGACCGGGATCGGGCGAAAGAGCTGATGCGCCGTGGTATCGGCAAGCAGCGCGATCTGGATGTGACACAGGCCAACGTCGATGACATCACGGCGCAGATAGATCAACAGAAAGCGGCTATCGAAGATCTGCAGGCCCAACTGGGTGAAGCACAGTACAACCTGGAGCAGACTGTGGTCTATGCCCCCTCGGATGGCTATGTGCTGCAAATGGCCCTGCGCCCCGGCATGGTGGCCACTCCCTACCTGTATCGCCCCGTGATGACCTTCGTTCACAAGGACGAGAACTTCTATGTGGGCTGGTTCTGGCAGAACAGCATGCAACGCCTCAAGGCGGGTGACGAAGCGGAAGTGGTCATCGATGGCGCCCCAGGCCGCATCTTCAAGGGCAAGGTCGAGGCCATCATCCCGGCCATAGCGTCCGGCAACGTGCAAGCCAACGCCCCCTTGGTGGATCAGAGCTCGGCGCAGCAACCGGGTCGCCTGCCGGTGCTCATCCGCATCACGGATCCAGACTGGGCCCAGTATCAGGTGATCGCGGGCTCCAGCGGTCAGGCCGCCATCTACACCGACCACATGCACCATGTGGCCATCATGCGCAAGATCCTGCTGCGCATGGGCAGCTGGCTCAACTACCTGTTCCCCTTCCACTAAGTACCTTGGTGGTACCTGCGGGCCGGCATCATGCCGGCCCGCTGTTTTTGTGGCCCCAAGATCCCTATAATGGCGCCATCCTGCGCCGCACCATGCTCACACGCCACGCCCCCATGTTCGTTCTCAGACCCTATCAAACCGACGCCGTCAACGCCGTGATCAGCCACTTTCGCAAGCACCCGGATCCCGCCGTGGTAGTGCTGCCCACTGGGGCGGGCAAGAGTTTGGTGATCGCCGAGCTGGCCCGCAAGGCCCGTGGCCGGGTGCTGGTGCTGGCCCATGTCAAGGAGCTGGTGGAGCAGAACCACGCCAAGTACGAGGCCTGGGGGCTCAAGGCCGACATCTTCGCCGCCGGATTGGCCCGCAAGGAGGCGAGCGCCCAGGTGGTGTTCGGCTCGGTGCAGTCGGTGGCCCGCAACCTGACCGCGTTTGATGGGGCGTTCTCCCTGCTCATCATCGACGAGTGCCACAGAGTCTCGCTCGATGACGACAGCCAGTACCATCAGGTGATCGAGCATCTCAAGGGGACCAATCCGGCCCTCAAGATCCTGGGGCTCACCGCCACCCCGTACCGGATGGGGCTGGGCTGGATCTACCGGCGCCACTACCACGGCATGGTGAAGAGCCACGGCGAGCGGCTCTTTGGCGACTGCGTGTTCGAGTTGCCCCTGCGCTTCATGGTCAAAAACGGCTACCTGACGCCACCGCGCATGATAGATGCCCCCATAGTCCACTACGACTTCAGCAAGCTGGTACCCAGGGAAAACGGCCTCTTCAGCGAGGCGGATCTCAACGGCGAGCTCAAGCGCCAGCAGCGGGTCACCCCCCATATCCTGAGTCAGGTGCTGGAGTATGCCGCCGAGCGGCAAGGGGTGATGATCTTCGCCGCCACCGTCGAGCACGCCCGGGAAATTCAGGGGCTGCTGCTCGCCAAATCCCAGACGGCGGCCCTCGTCACCGGCGAAACCCCGGGGCCGGAGCGCGATGCCCTGATCCATGCCTTCAAGGAGCGGGAGATCAAGTTTCTGGTCAACGTGGCGGTGCTCACCACCGGCTTCGATGCCCCCCATGTGGATCTCATCGTGATGCTGCGCCCCACCGAGTCGGTGTCGCTCTATCAGCAGATCGTCGGCAGGGGCCTGCGCCTCTCGCCGGGCAAGACCGATTGTCTGGTGCTCGACTACGCCGGCAACAACTTCAACCTGTTTGCCCCCGAGGTGGGAGAGCCCAGACCCCACGCCGGCACAGAGCCGGTACAGGTTCCCTGCCCCGCCTGCGGCTTTGCCAACACCTTCTGGGGCAAGACAGACGAGGAGGGCAAGGTGGTCGAGCACTACGGCCGCCGCTGCCAGGGGCTGTTTGAAGATGACGAGGGCCAGCGCGAGGAGTGCGACTACCGCTTTCGCGCCAAGATCTGTCCCGCCTGCGGCGCCGAAAACGACATCGCCGCCCGCCGCTGCCAAAGCTGCGACCAGTTGCTGGTGGATCCGGATGACAAGCTCAAGGAAGCCCTCAATCTCAAGGACTGCATGGTCATTCGCTGCGCGGGGCTGACCCTCACCGCAGGGCGCGGCAAACAGGGGGAGCGGCTGGAGGTGACCTACCACGATGAGGACGGTCTCACCCTGACGGAGTACTTCGCCTTTCACACCAGCGGTGCGCGGCGCTTGTTTCAACAACGCTTTGTGCGTCATCATTGGCCCGCCCCGGGCCTGGAGCCCGAATTCACCACTCTGGCGAGCGTGCTGGCTGCGCAAAGCCAGTTCCGTCACCCGGATTTCGTCATCGCACGCAAGTCGGGACGCTTCTGGCAGGTGAAGGAGAAAATTTTTGATTATGAAGGGCGGTACCGCACTGCCAACGCCTTTGCCTAGCCAGCCGTCTGGCGGGCAAATGACAGTCACCAGGTTTGATTATCAGGGGCGCATCGCACTGCCGGCGCCCTTCGTTCAGTTAGAGGATCTTATGCAGCGGTTGTTGATTGGTTTTTGTGCTCTCTTTTCCCTGGTGGCCCAGGCCACCCCGCTGACCCCGCCCAAAGGGGGCCAGTACGCCGTCATAGTCCAGGGCAACAGCGGGGTGGAATTTGCCCGTCACGCCGACGACATGATAGCCCCCGCCTCCACCATGAAGGTGCTGACCGCCCTGGCCGCCCGCCTCGAGCTCGGCGCCGACTTCCGTTTCGCCACCGACATTCAGGCCCAGGCTGGCGCCAAACAGGGCAACACCATCAATGGCGACATCTGGATCAACTTCGTCGGTGACCCCACACTGTCGCGGATGGATCTGGTGGCCCTGTTCAAGCAGCTCGGGGTCACCCGCATTCAGGGCAATGTCTACGTCAACACCGGCGCCTACAACGGCTATGAGCGCGGCAACGGCTGGTCCTGGGGGGATCAGACCCTCTGCTTCGCAGCTCCCGTCTCCGCCGTCATCATCGACAAGAACTGCGCCTACGGCACCATCACAGCCACCCAGATTGGCAGGCCTGCGGTGGGCAACGTCGCCACCGGCGTCCCCATCGGCATAGGTGCCGACAACGTGGAGGTGATGAGCTATGGCGACATGGCGCGTCAGTTCTGCGCCCTGGAAGTGGACATGGCCAAGGGCAACTTCTACGAACTCAAGGGCTGCATCACCCCGAACAAGGAGCCGCAGGGCCTGCGCTTTGCCATCCACGACGTGGAAGCCTGGGGCTGGGACAACATCCGCTGGGCCATGAACCGCGCCGGGATCAGTCACGACGGCCTGCTGCGGGTCACCCATCAGGCTCCGGTGAGCGCCGATACCCTGGCCACCCACTACTCGGTCTCCCTGCCGGTGATGCTCTCCAAGATGCTGAAGAAATCCGACAACCTCTACGCCGACACCTTCCTCAAAACCGTGGGTCGTCACTACTACAACAAGCCGGGCAGCTATCGCAGCGGCACCATGGCGGTGCGCGCCATCCTGACCAAGCACGGCATAGATCTGGGCAACGCCACCCTGGCCGACGGCTCCGGCCTCTCCGCTCACAACCTCATCAGCGCACGCCAGATGCTGTCGGTGCTGAACTTCATCCAGAAGAACGACGCCGAGCTCGACTTCATCAAGCTGCTGCCGAGTTCCCAGGTGGACGGCACCCTGGCCTGGCGACGCAGCGTCACCGCCCCCATGATGAAGAACAAGGTGCACGCCAAGACGGGCACCATCACCGGCACCTCCAACCTGGCCGGCTTTATCGACACCGCCGGTGGCCAGCGCAAGGCCTTCGTGATGTTCCAGCGCGGCCTCTCCCAGGATCCGGCGACCCACGAGCGCTACCGCGCCAGCAAGGCCGCCTGGCCCTGGACGGTGTTCGAGAAGGGGGTGCTGGAGAGCATCTATCAGCAGCAACCCATCCAGATTGCCGAGCAATAAGGCAGGTTGGAGTGTAGTGGAGCGGAACGCATCGCTCAGCAGCAACGAATCAGATTGCCGAACAGTAAGGCAGGCTTGAGTGGCGCGGAACGCATCGCTCGGCAGCCACGAGTCCAGAGTGCCGAGATTGCCGAGTTATCGGGCTGGAATAGTTCGCCGCCGCCAATCCAGAATCCCGCGCTAGGTGCCGACCTCTGTGTCGGCACCTATCCGAGGGGCAATCGAGCACGGCGAATGCGCGTATCGGTATTTTCAGCTTTGACTGGCCCAAAGCCGAGGCTATGCTGTCGCCAGCCTCGTCTCAATGGCCTTCTTCAACGGCTTGTTTAACGGAGAGAAAAGATGTTTGTAGAAATTTTTGGTCGCCCGGGTTGCCCCTATTGCGTTCGTGCCAAACAGATTGCCGAGCAGCTGACCGAGGAGCGCGATGACTTCGAATTCCGCTATGTGGATATCAACGTCGCCGGGCTCACCAAGGACGATCTGGCCGCCAAGGCGGGCAAGCCCGTCACCACAGTGCCGCAGATCTTCCTGGACGAGCAGCACATCGGTGGCTGCACCGATTTCGAGGCCTATGCCAGAGCCAATCTGGGCCTGTAAGACAGTTTTCCCAATGTAAAAGGCGCCTCAGGCGCCTTTTTTGATCTTGTTCTACCTGGTTCACTCCACCGGCGTGAAGCGGCTCACCACCTGCCCCTGATGCTCAATCCACTCCATGAACATGGCGACCGGGCGGGCATAGACCTGTGCATCCTGCTCGGATTGGTAGACAACCAGCTGTTCCTGGGTTTCGGTGTGCAGGGCCAGGGCGAGCACTTGATAGTAACCCCCCTTGAAGTGGCGGTAGCGACCGGTTGCGGGTGCGTGCATGAAGATCCTCGATGACAGGATGAAAGGACGCCCTGAGCTGCGCGTGCCCTTGGCCGGCAGCAGGGGTGGGAGCAGATTTTTACCCCAGCCAATCGTGCCAGATGGGATGGATAATTCAATACACTCTTGCTGCTTTATGAACCTCCCCCTCATCTTTCACTAGTCTCTCGCGAGAGAGGCAAACGATCCTGCTGAATTTAACAGACTGGCAACCCTGTTTCAGGGGTAAATATCAGGGATTTATTCCATAAATTAGATTGTTCTAGCATTCAATTCTGTGAAGAATAGGGGTAGAGAAATTTGATACTAAAAAAAGCTTTTCTGCCAACGCGCCCCCAGGGGAAGGAATCACGCTCACCATGTTCACTATCGACAAGTCGCACAAGCTCGACGATGTCTGCTATGACATTCGCGGCCCGGTGCATAAAGAGGCCCGCCGTCTCGAGGACGAAGGCCACCGCATCATCAAGCTCAACATCGGCAACCCGGCCCCGTTCGGTTTCGATGCGCCTGAAGAGATCATCAAGGATGTGATCCTCAACATGCCCCAGAGCCAGGGCTACTGCGACTCCAAGGGGCTCTTCTCGGCCCGCAAGGCGGTGATGCAGTACTACCAGCAAAAGGGGATGCGCAAGGTCGACATCGACGACATCTACATCGGCAATGGCGCCAGCGAGCTCATCGTGATGGCCATGCAGGCGCTGCTCAACAACGGCGACGAGATGCTGGTGCCCTCCCCCGACTACCCGCTCTGGACCGCCGCCGTCACCCTCTCCGGTGGCCATGCGGTGCACTACCGCTGCGACGAAGGGGCTGACTGGCATCCGGATCTGGACGACATCCGCGCCCGCATCACCCCGCGCACCCGCGGCCTGGTGCTGATCAACCCCAACAACCCGACCGGCGCCGTCTACGGCAGCGAATTCCAGCTGGAACTGATCGAGATCGCCCGCCAGCACAATCTCATCATTTTCGCCGACGAGATCTACGACAAGATCCTCTACGACGACATCTCCCACACCAGCGTCTGCACCCAGTGTGACGATGTGATGGTGGTGACCTTCAACGGCCTCTCCAAGGCCTACCGCGCCTGCGGCTTCCGCCAGGGCTGGATGGTCATCACCGGGCCCAAGGGCCGTGCCAGGGGCTACATCGAAGGGCTGGAGATGCTGGCCTCCATGCGGCTCTGTGCCAACGTGCCCATGCAGCACGCCATCCAGACCGCCCTGGGTGGCTACCAGAGCATCAACGAGCTGATCCTGCCGGGCGGCCGCCTGCGCCGCCAGCGGGACAAGGCGTGGGAGCTATTGAACGAGATCCCCGGCGTCTCCTGCGTCAAGCCAAAGGGGGCGCTTTACATGTTCCCGCGCCTCGACCCCAAGGTGTACGACATTCGCGACGACCAGAAGATGGTGTTCGATCTGCTGCAGCAAGAGAAGCTCTTGCTGGTGCAGGGCACCGGCTTCAACTGGCCGGCACCGGATCACTTCCGGTTGGTGTTCCTGCCCCGGGAGGAGGAGCTAGAAGAGGCCATAGGCCGCCTCGCCCGCTTCCTCAAGGGCTACAAGCAGTAAGCAAGGCTCATGAAAAAGGCTCCCTCGGGAGCCTTTTTGCTGTCTGTCGTTTTCTCATCCGTGCCATCAGCCGTGGAGCAGGGTACCGGCCACCAGCACCGCCATGGTGATGAGGGCCACGCCGATGATGAAGGGCAGCACCCAGCGCACGAAGCGATCGTAGGGGATCCTGGCGAGCGCCAGACCCGCCACCAGATGGGCGGCGGTGGGAGCGAACAGGTTGATCCAGCCGGAAGCGGACTGATAGGCGGTGATCACCAGATCCCGGGAGATGCCGGAGAAGTCCGCCAGTGGCCCCATCAGCGGCATGGAGACGGTCGCCAGCCCCGAGGTGGAGGGAATAAAAAAGCTAAGAATGATGTGCACCAGATAGGCCATCAGGATGAAGACCGACGAGGAGAGTCCGGTCACCAGTCCTTCGGCCCAGTGCAATATGGTGTCTATGATGACACCCTGCTCCATCACCACATAGATGCCGCGCGCCACCGCCACCACCAGCGCCACCCCGATGAGATCCCGAGCCCCGTTCAGGAAGGTCGCCACATAGTTGGATTCGGGCATCCGGTTGATGATCGCAATCAGGATGGAGGCGCTGAAGAACAGGGTGGAGAGCTCGTCGAACCACCAGCCAAAGGTGGGCAGCAGATCTATCCCCAGATCCGACCAGGGCACCACCGCATAGATCATCAGCAGGAAGGTGCCGAAGAACACCAGCATGGTGAGCTTCTGCTTGCCGCTGAAGGCGAGGTTGCTGCTCTTCATCTGGGAAAATTCGTCGTCATAGGCGATGTCGGCCAGCACCGAGCGGGATTTGTCCTGCTGCACCTGCTTGGCGTAACGCATCACAAACCAGGAGGCGAAGATCACCAGCAGCAGCCACTGGATGACCCTCAGCCCAATCCCCTCGCCGATGGGAATACCGGCAAAACCGGAGGCGATGCCGGTGGCAAAGGGGTTGACGGTGGAGGCGAGCACCCCGACCCCGGAGCCGAGCAGTATGATCCCCGCCGCCACCATGCGATCGAAGCCCGCCGCCATCATGACCGGCACTATGAGCGCCCAGAAGGCCACCGTCTCCTCCGCCATGCCGAAGGTGGATCCACCGAGGGCAAAGAGAGCGATCAGCACGGGGATAAGCAGTCGCTCGCGCCCGGCAAAGGCGCGCACTATGGCTCCCACCCCGGCATCGAGCGCCCCGCTCTGCATGGTCACCGCCAGGAAGCCGCCGATGATGAGCACAAAAAGCGCCACGTCGGCCGCCTTGTGAAAGCCCTGGATCGGGGCCTTGAGCACCTCGAACACCCCCTGGGGCCGGGAAGGCAGCTCGGTATAGCTGCCAGGCACCGGCAGCAGCCGCTCATCGCCGCTGTAGTCGGCCACGGCCGCCGCCGCCACCGGCTGCTGGGTCTTGGCGGTCACATAGTTGTACTTGCCCGCCGGCAGCACCCAGGTGAGGGCCGCCATCAGGGCGATGATGATGAAAAGCAGGGTATAGACAGTGGGGAGTTGGCGCTTCTTGGGCGCCTCATGCGAAGTGGTCATGGCTTCCCTTCCTCGGCAATGCCGTCAATGTTCCGATCAGCGCAAGCCTAGCGGGTTTGATAGTGAAAAAAGGTGATCGCGGATAATAAACCTGCGGCAACAGCTTGAATGAGCGGCAAAAAAACAGGGCCCCGCAGGGCCCTGTAGTCACGCTGTCAGGCTCAGAGCTCGACCACGTCGAAGGTCACATCCGGATTCACATCCGCATCGTAATCCACCTCGTCCAGACCGAAACCGAACAGGCGCAGGAACTCCTGCTTGTAGCCGGCGTAGTCGGTGAGCTCAGAGAGGTTCTCGGTGGTGATGGAGGGCCAGAGATCGCGGCAGGTCTGCTGTACGTCTTCACGCAGCTCCCAGTCATCCATGCGGATGCGGGCCTGCTCGTCCAGCGCCATGTCGGAAGCGTAGAGACGGGTGCGCAGCATGCGATCCACCTGCTCCATGCAGCCTTCGTGGATGCCCTTCTCCTTCATGATCTTGAAGGCCATGGAGATATAGAGCGGCATCACCGGAATGGCAGAGGAAGCCTGGGTCACCACGGATTTGAGCACGGCCACGTGGGCGGTGCCGCCCTTGGCAGCCAGATCGCCACGGATGGCGGTGGCGGCGCGGTCCAGATCTTCCTTGGCGCGGCCCAGGGTGCCATGCCAGTAGATGGGCCAGGTCAGATCGGTGCCTATGTAGGAGTAAGCCACGGACTTGGCGCCGTCGGCCAGCACGCCCGCATCACGCAGGGCTCCCATCCACAGCTCCCAGTCCTGACCGCCCATCACGGTGATGGTGCTCTGGATCTCTTCCTCGTTCGCCGGCTCGACGGTGGCGGTGATGATCTGATCCTTGTTGGTGTCGATGGCGGTGGAGGTGTAGACCTCGCCGATGGGTTTGAGGGCAGAGCGCACCACTTCGCCGGTGTCCGGCATCTTGCGCACCGGGGAGGCCAGGGAGTAGACCACCAGATCGATTTGACCCAGATCCTGCTTGATGAGCTCGATCACCTTGGCGCGGCACTCGTGGGAGAAGGCATCGCCGTTGACGCTCTTGGCGTAGAGACCGGCCTCTTTGGCGGCCTTGTCGAAGGCGGCGGAGTTGTACCAGCCGGCGGAGCCCGTCTTGGTCTCGGAGCTCGGCTTTTCGAAGAAGACGCCAATGGTGGCGGCGCCGCTACCGAAGGCAGTGGCAATCCGGGAGGCCAGACCATAACCGGTGGAGGCGCCGATCACCAGTACCTTCTTGGGACCATTCTCGATGGTGCCCTTGGCCTGGGTGTAAGCAATCTGGCGACGAACATTGGCTTCACAACCGACCGGGTGGGTGGTGGTGCAAATAAAGCCGCGAACCTTGGGTTTGATAATCATGTTGGGTCTCGACACCGTTAAATGAATGAAATCGGGGCATAAGATACCTCATTGTGGCCCGTTATGGTGCTCTGATGTGTTGAACTGCGGGGAAAACCGGCCAAGATCCCACCGTTTGTCACCTCAATCCACACCCCATATGCCGATCGCCAGATCCCGTCGGGGGCACGAGGGAGCCCGGACGAGTGGCGACACGACAGGGGAAATGGCCGGATCCATACTGGCGGCGTCGATAGTGGCTGATTGTCTGGTCAGGGCCTCTGTACTACTGTGCAAAGAGAGGATTCAAGGAGGAGTCTATGTCACCCGTGCTGATTATCACGCTTGGCTGTCTGGTTGCCGTCACAGCCCCGGTCGCCCGTGCCGATGTCTATCAATGTACCCGCAACGGCCAGGTCACCTTCAGCGACATTCCCTGCAGCAGTGACGCCAAGCCGCTGCCACTCAATATCTACACCCCCTCCCCCGAGGAGGTAGAGAGGGCCACCAGACAGACCCGGGAGATCGAAGAGAACCTGGCCAGCGGCCAGAAGCAGCGCCAGATAGACGCACTTCGCGCCGAGATGGAGACAAAGAAACAGCAGATGAGCCGTGAAATTGCCGGTGACAACAACGAACAGAGGGCGACGACGACAGAGACAAGCGATCTCGAGGGCAGAATACGCTCTCCCGGGGTGCAGAGAGTGACCCGCCAATACCAGAACGAGATGGAGGCGCTGAACAAGAAGATAAACACCCTCCAGCAGTCAAAATAATCCCCCCCCTGCCCTGTGCACAGGCCCGTTTTTCACCGGATGGGCTCACTGCCCGCACAGTGACACCAAAAGGTAACACAATCGTCAGTGCCAACAGGGTCACCCTCATGCCACTATCAGGTCTGGCTGTTCGCCAATATCCGGCCAGGAGTAATCTTCGTTAGAAACCTGATTGAGGGAGAAAAATTCATCAGGATTGAAATTAAATATTCAAAAAGTTGATTCGGAGTCGATGAAGCTTCATCAGGCAGCAATGCTATTGTTAATTCACTCATATTACTGTCGGTCTGTCATTCAAGGGTCTCATGGAGGAGCTCCGTATGTTCTGGAATCACAAAGCAAGCAAGGAAGCGAGTGAACAGGTGGCGAAGATGGCGGAGCTGGGTGCTTTCGAGCAGGCCATCCAGTCCCAGGTGCCTTTCATCCTGTTTACCCCGGCAGGCATGGTCACCTTCGTCAACGACCTCTTCCTGAAGATCGTGGGCTTTCAACGTGAGGAGGTAATTGGCAAGCACCACAGTGCGCTCTGCTTCCCGGAGGACGTCAAGACCCGTGATTACGAGAGCCTGTGGCAGGATCTGCGCGGCGGCATCTCCCGCAACGGCCGCTTCATCCGCCAGTCGAAGTCGGGCAAGGCTATCTGGCTGGAGGCTACCTATTTCCCCATCATGATCGATGGCAAGGTGGCACGCGTCGCCAAGGTTGCCTCGGACGTGACCCAGCAGCAGTCCTCCCTGGAGCGCACCCAGGCCCTGCTGGCGGCGCTCGACAAGTCGCTGGCGGTGATCGATTTCCAGCCCGACGGCACCGTCATCACCGCCAACCAGAACTTCCTCCACTGCTTCGGCTACCGGCTGGAGGAGGTGATCGGCAAACACCACCGCCAGTTCTGCGATCCGGAGTTCTATCAGAAAAACCCCAACTTCTGGCGCGATCTCGGCTCGGGGGACATCAAGTCCGGGCTCTTCATGCGCCTTGGCCACCGCGGGGAGAAGATCTGGCTGGAGGCGACCTACAACCCCATCTTCAACCACGAGGGAAAGGTGGTCAAAATCATCAAGCTGGCGAGCGACATCACTGAGCGGGTGGAAAAATCCATCTCCACCCGGGAGGCGGCCCAGAAGGCCTGCGCCATCGCCAGCGAAACCGTCGCCAGTGCCGCCAAGGGGCGCGAGGTGATCGACAAGGTGCTGGAGACCTCCTCCCACATCAACACCTCGGTCAACGAGGTGAGCAAACAGATAGATCTGCTCAATCAGCAATCCAAGAGCATAGAGTCCATCATCTCCACCATCAGCGGCATCGCGGATCAGACCAACCTGCTGGCACTCAATGCCGCCATAGAGGCGGCCAGGGCCGGCGAGCAGGGCCGGGGGTTTGCGGTGGTCGCCGACGAGGTGAGGCAGCTGGCAGCCAGAACCTCGACCTCCACCAACGAGATAGTCTCCGTCATCAAGCACAACTCCGACATCACCTCCAAGATCACCCAGACCGTCTCAGTCGTCTCAGGCAAGGCGGTGGCGGGGCAGGATCAGGCCAACATCATCGCCGACGTCATCAAGGAGATCATCGAAGACGCCAACTCCGTCTCGGACACCGTCAAGAGCCTCTCCATTTGAAGCCGGAGTGCGCCATCAAATAACAACGCGGGGCTAGACCCCGCGTTGTTATTTGTCATCCAAGAGGCTTGAAGAGGCGTCAATCCTCCCCCTGCAGATAGCGCCTCGCCTCCTCGTCCGCCTGACCCAGGGCCAGCTCCCACAACTCGGCGATGCACAGCCCCTCCTCCCCCACCGCGGCTTCCTCCAGGGCCTCCAGGGCCCTGGCATCGGCCAGGGTAAAAGGCTGGTGGCTCAGCAAGGTCTTGGCCTCGGCCAGCAACTTCATATCGCTCATGGTGTGGCTCCTTCATGGCCAGCATAGGTCCCTGTCCAGACTGTAGCCGATCGGGGGGAAGTCAACTCTGGGCGGCGGCGCTGCGCACCCGGTGTTTGCCCCCGGGCAACTGACCAACCCCGATGCCGGCCAGCACGGCGGCGCAGGCAACCCATTGCAAGGCGCCCAGCGTCTCCCCCAGCAGCAGATAGGCGAGCAGCAGGGTAAAGACAGGGATGAGGTTCACATAGGCGGCCGCCAGGGTCACCTTTACCTGAGTCACCGACCAGTTGTAGAGCAGGTAAGCGCCGAGCGTCACGAAGGCGCCGAGAAAGAGGATGACCCCCATGTCCTGCCAGTCCCAGGTGATGGGCCAGGGTTCGCTGAAGGCAAATGGGGCGAAGAAGAGGGTGCCGACGAAGGCCTGCAGGGCGGTCAGGGTCATGACGCCGTAGCGGCTGGAGAGCTTCTTGAACACCACTGAGTAGGTGGCGGCGCAGAGCATGGCCCCCATCTCGAGACTGTTGCCGAGCAGAGCGTTGGGGGCAAACTCATCCGCCCCCTCGGCCAGCCCCAGCAGGGCGATGCCGCAGATGGCGATGGCAAAACCCAGCAGCTGGCGGCGGCTCACCCGCTCCCTCAGCAGCACGAAAGCCACCAGGGCCACCATCAGGGGCAGCAACGCACAGACCATGCCCGCCTGCCCGGCACTGGTGTAGCGCAGGGCGTTGACCTCCAGCAGGAAATAGAGACAGGGCTCCAGGGCGCCCATCAGGGCCAGCCAGCGCCAATCCCCCTTCTGGTAGCTGAACCGGCCAAGCTGGCGGTAGCAAAGCAGCCAGCAGCAGGAGGCCACCAACATCCGCATGAAGAGCACCTGGCCGAAGGACCAGACCTCCAGCACATGTTTGAGGGCGATGAAGGAGCTGGACCAGAGCAGCATGGCCAGGGTGAGGGTCAGTATGGGTAGCGGGCGCACAATGCCTCCATGAATTGGGCCCCCGAATAATAACCATACGGCCTTGCGGTTGTCTAAAGGCACCTAACATCAGATAATACCGCCGCCTTCACACCGGAAAACCCATCGTCAATGACTGAGTACCTGCTTTTACTGGTCAGTACCGTGCTGATCAACAACTTCGTGCTGGTGAAGTTTCTCGGCCTCTGCCCCTTCATGGGCGTCTCTGGCAAGCTGGAAACCGCCATCGGCATGGGACTGGCCACCACCTTCGTGATGACGCTCGCCAGCGCCTGCTCCTATCTGATGGAGCACTATATCCTGATTCCGCTGGACATCGCCTACCTGCGCACCCTGGGCTTCATCCTGGTGATCGCCGTGGTGGTGCAGTTCACCGAGATGGTGATCCGCAAGAGCAGCCCGACCCTCTATCGCCTGCTCGGCATCTTCCTGCCCCTCATCACCACCAACTGTGCCGTGCTGGGCGTCGCGCTGCTGAGCATCAACGAGCGCCACAACTTCATCCAGAGCATCATCTACGGCTTCGGGGCTGCCTGCGGTTTCTCGCTGGTGCTGATCCTGTTTGCCGCCATGCGTGAGCGTCTGGTGGCCGCCGACGTGCCCACCCCCTTTCGCGGCGTCTCCATCGCCATGGTCACCGCCGGCCTGATGTCGCTGGCCTTCATGGGCTTTACCGGCCTCATCAAGATATAGCGCTATGACTCACATACTCTTTGCCATTCTGGTGCTGGCCCTGCTGGCCCTCTCCTTCGGCATCATTCTGGGCTATGCCGCCGTCAAGTTTCATGTGCAGGCCGACCCCATAGTCGACCAGCTCGATGCCCTGCTGCCCCAGACCCAGTGCGGCCAGTGCGGCTACCCGGGCTGCAAGCCCTACGCCGAGGCGCTGGCCAACGGTGATCAGATCAACAAGTGCGTGCCCGGTGGCGATGCCACCATGCGCAAGATAGCGGATCTGATGGGGGTCGAGCCCCAGCCGCTGGACGGTGGCGACGAAGCAGCCGCCCCCGTCAAGAAGGTCGCCTTCATTCACGAGGACATGTGCATTGGTTGCACCAAGTGCATCCAGGCCTGCCCGGTCGATGCCATCCTGGGCGCCACCAAGGCGATGCACACCGTCATCGCGGCCGAGTGCACGGGGTGCGATCTCTGCGTCGACCCCTGCCCGACCGACTGTATCGAGATGATCCCGGTGCCGACCACGGTCGACAACTGGAAATGGGATCTGGCCAAGGTCGCCATTCCGGTCAAGATAGTGGAATAAACAGCGGAGTAACCATGCAGCATCTGCTAGAACGCATCAAAGCCGGCACCCTCTGGGATTTTCACGGTGGCATTCATCCTCCCGAGAACAAGCACCAGTCCAGCCTGACCCCCGTCGTGGACGCGGGTCTGCCCCCCCAGCTCATCATACCGGTGCGCCAGCACGCGGGTCCGGCCGGCGAACTGCTGGTACGGGTGGGCGACAGGGTCAAGAAGGGTCAACCCCTGACCCGTCACGACAAGGGGCGCATAGTGCCGGTGCACGCCTCCACCTCGGGCACCATCACCGCCATTGAGCAGCACACGGTGGCGCACCCCTCGGGCCTGGACGATCTCTGCGTCATCCTGACCCCTGACGGGGAAGATGCCTGGTGCGAACGCCAGGCCCAACCCGACTACTGGAATCTGGAGCGGGGCGAACTGCTCGAGCGCATCCAGCAGGCGGGGATCGCGGGGCTCGGCGGCGCCGTCTTCCCGACCCACAGCAAGCTCGATGGCCGCGGCCAGCTCACCGAGATCCTGATCGTCAACGGCCTGGAGTGCGAACCCTACATCACCACAGATGATCGCCTGATGCAGGAGTATGCCGACGAGATCATGGACGGCATACGGGTGCTCAAGCACCTGCTCAAGCCCAAGCTGACCCTGATAGGGGTGGAAGACAACAAACCGGCGGCCATCGACGCCCTGACCCGCCATGCCACAGACCCGGATGTGCTGGTCAAGTCGGTGCCGACCAAGTACCCCTCAGGCGGTGCCAAGCAGACCATAGAGCTGCTCACCGGACGCCAGGTACCCAAGGGGGGCCGGGCGGTCGACATGGGCATCATGGTGCTCAACGTCGCCACCGTCTTTGCCATCAAGCGCGCCATCATAGACGGCGAGCCGCTCATCTCGCGCATCGTCACCCTCACAGGGGATGCCTTCAAGCAGCCGGGCAATGCCTGGGTGCGCCTCGGCACGCCGGTGCGCTGGCTGCTGCAACGCTTCGAGCTGCAGCCGGAGGCGGATCAGCGGGTCATCATGGGGGGCCCCATGATGGGCTTCACCCTGCCCCATGCCATGGTGCCCGTGGTCAAGGCCACCAACTGCCTGCTCTCCCCCACCCGCGCCGAGCTGCCGCCCCCCGGCCCCGAACAGGCCTGCATCCGTTGCAGTGCCTGTGCCGATGCCTGCCCCGCCAACCTGCTGCCCCAGGAGCTCTACTGGTACAGCCGGGTCAAGGAGTATGACAAGGCCGAGAAGCTCAACCTGTTTGACTGCATAGAGTGCGGGGCCTGCGCCTGGGTCTGCCCGAGCGAGATCCCCCTGGTGCAGTACTACAAGATTGCCAAGGATGACATCCGCGAAGTCCGTGCCGAGGCCGAAAAGGCGGAGCGCGCCAAGCAGCGCTTCGAGGCCAAGCAGGCCCGCTTCGAGCGGGACAAGGCCGCGCGGGAGGCTCGCCACGCCGAGGCCGCAGCCCAGCGTCGCCAGGCCATGGCCGCGGCAGGGGGGGATGATCCCGTCGCCGCCGCCCTGGCTCGTCTCAAGGCCAAGCAGGAGGCCGCCAGCGCAGAAACCCAGCCGGACAACGCCGCCATGATGGCCGCCCGCGAGGCGCGCAAGCAGGAGGCGCTGGCGCGCCGCGCCGCCAAGGCGGCCGAGGCCGCACAGCCGGATGATGCCGGCACTGCTGTCGTTGCCGAGACCGATCCCAAGAAGGCGGCCATTGCCGCCGCCCTGGCTCGCGCCAAGGCCAAGAAGGCTGCCCAGGCTGCCGGTGATGAGACCAGCAACACAGCAGCCGCTCCGGGCGAGCCGGTGGCTGAGCCCGCTGCCGAGTCCGATCCCAAGAAGGCAGCCATCGCCGCCGCCATAGCACGCGCCAAGGCCAAGAAGGCTGCCCAGACTGCCGGTGACGAGATCACAAGCGACTCGCCTACCGCCCCGAGCGAGCCGGTGGCTGAGCCCGCCCCCGAGGTCGACCCCAAGAAGGCGGCAATCGCCGCCGCCATCGCACGCGCCAAGGCCAAGAAAGCGGCCCAGACTGCCGGTGACGAGATCACAAGCGACTCACCCGCCGCCCCGAGCAAGCCGGTGGCTGAGCCCGCTGCCGAGATCGATCCCAAGAAGGCAGCCATCGCCGCCGCCATCGCACGTGCCAAGGCCAAGAAGCTGGCGGCCGACGCCGCGGCGAACACCTCTTCCCCTTCGACCGACAAGAGCCACTGATCCATGTTCAATCTCGCGAGTGCGCCCTTCGCCCATAACCGCAAGCAGACCCAGACCCTGATGCTGCTGGTGATCCTGGCCTGTCTGCCCGGCTTCCTGGCCCAGACCTGGTTCTTCGGCTGGGGAACCCTGATCCAGACCCTGCTGGCCCTGGTGACGGCGCTGGGCTGCGAGGCCCTGGTCCTGCGCCTGCGTGGCCGCCCCGTCAAACCGGCCCTGCTGGACGGCAGCGCGGCCCTCACCGCCGTGCTGATCGGCCTCTCCCTGCCCCCCTTGCTGCCCTGGTGGATGCTGGTACTCGGCACCGCCTTTGCCATCATCATCGCCAAGCACCTCTATGGCGGGCTCGGCCAGAACCTGTTCAACCCGGCCATGGTGGCCTATGTGCTGCTGCTGGTCTCCTTCCCGGTCCAGATGACCAGCTGGCTGCCCCCCTCCAGCATCGCCGCCTACGGGGTCGACTTTGGGGACGCCGTCTCGGTGATCTTCACCGGCTTCAGCCTGGACGGTTACAGCCTGGCGCAACTCAAGCAGGGGGTGGATGGCCTGACCATGGCCACCCCCCTCGACACCCTGAAGACGGGCCTGACCCAGGGGCTCACCGCCAGCGAGGTGATGACTCATGCGGTGTTCGAGGGCTGGGGCGGGATTGGCTGGAGCTGGGTCAACCTGTGCTACCTGCTGGGTGGCCTCTTCCTGTTGCAGCAAAAAGTGATCAACTGGCGCATTCCCACCGCCGTGCTGGGGGCTCTGCTGCTCTGTGCCACCCTGGGCTATCTGGCCACGCCGGACGCCACCGCCACCCCCATGCTGCACCTGTTCAGCGGCGCCACCATGCTGGGGGCCTTCTTCATCGCCACCGATCCGGTGAGCGCGAGCACCACGGCCAGGGGTCGCCTCATCTACGGCGTGCTGATCGGCGTGCTGGTCTACCTCATCCGCCGCTTCGGCGGCTACCCGGACGCCTTCGCCTTTGCCGTGTTGCTGGCCAACCTCTGCGTGCCGCTGATAGACAGCCTGACTCGTCCCAAGGTCTATGGGGATCGCCGCAAATGATCATGGCGCACATCTCACTCTCAGGAACCTTCCCATGTTAAAGAGCATGCGCAAAAACGGCGTCACCCTGGCCCTGTTCGCCCTGGCCTGCACCGCCATGGTGGTGCTGACCAACGAGCTGACCCGGGATCGCATCGCCCACCAGCAACAGCTGGAGAAGCTGCGCACCCTGGAAGCCCTGCTGCCGGCGGGGAGCTATGACAACGATCTGGTGGCCAGCTGCCGACTTGTCACCAGCCGCGAGTACCTGGGCAGCGATCAGCCCATGCCGCTCTATACTGCGACCCTCAAGGGGGAGCACACCGGCTATGCGCTGGAAACCGTGGCCCCCGACGGCTACAGTGGTGCCATTCGCATGGTGGTCGGCACAGATGCCAAGGGGGCCATCAGCGCGGTACGGGTGCTGGCCCACAAGGAAACCCCGGGTCTTGGGGACAAGATAGAGTTGAAGAAATCGAGCTGGATAGAGAGCTTCGTCGGCAAGTTCCTCACCAGGGAGAACGCGGCCAGCTGGGCGGTGAAGAAGGATGGCGGCGAATTTGACGCCTTCACCGGCGCCACCATCACCCCCCGCGCCGTGGTCAAGGCGGTGAAGAACCTGCTGCTGCTGCAACAGGAGCACCCCGAGCTGCTGCAAGAGGCCCCCTCCTGTGACGCCACCCCCTAACACCGGAGCCCCATATGGCACATACAACGGAACACGCAATGGAACAAGTTGATGTGATTGACGGCCAGAGCCCGGCCGATGAGGGCAACAGCCGCCGCGAAGAGCTCAAGGAGCTGATGCTGCAGGGGCTGTGGAAGAACAACCCCTCCCTGGTGCAGGTGCTGGGGCTCTGCCCGACCCTGGCGGTCTCCTCCACCTTCACCAATGCCCTGGGGCTGGGGCTGGCGACCATGGTGGTGCTGATAAGCTCCAACCTGGCCATCTCCCTGGTGCGCAACTGGGTGCCCAAGGACATTCGCATCCCGGTCTACGTGATGATCATCGCGGCCCTGGTGACTAGCGTGCAGCTGTTGATGAACGCCTACACCTATGGCCTCTATCAGGCGCTCGGCATCTTCATCGCCCTCATCGTCACCAACTGCGTCATCATAGGCCGGGCCGAGGCCTATGCCTCCAAGAACCCGCCCCTGCTGGCGGCCATCGACGGCTTCATGATGGGACTGGGCTTCACCCTGGTGCTGCTGGTGCTGGGGGGGCTTAGGGAGATCATCGGCATGGGCACCCTGTTCGACGGCGCCGATCTGCTGCTGGGGGACTGGGCCAAGTCCCTGCGCATCGAGCTGTTCCATGCCGATGCCAGCCTGCTGCTGGCCATTTTGCCGCCGGGGGGCTTCATCGGCCTGGGCCTGCTCATCGCCGGCAAGAATGCCATCAACGACTGGATGGGCCGCAAACAGCGTGCCGACAAGGCACACTGCAGCCTGCCCGCAGCCGGTGCCCGCGCCACCCAGCTCTGAGGGCTGGCACCAAGACAGACATGAGACTCGATGAATAACCAAAAACGCAGAGAGATACTGGAGCGGTTGCGGAAGAACAACCCGCATCCCACCACTGAGCTCAACTTCACCACGCCGTTCGAGCTGCTGATCGCCGTGCTGCTGTCGGCCCAGGCGACCGATGTCAGCGTCAACAAGGCCACCGACAAGCTCTATCCGGTGGCCAATACCCCAGCCGCCATGCTGGCTCTCGGGGTGGACGGCGTGAAGGAGTACATCAAGACCATAGGCCTGTTCAACACCAAGGCCGAGAACGTCATCAAGACCTGCGCCATCTTGCTGGAGCGCCACGGCGGCGAGGTACCGGAGGACCGCGAGGCACTGGAAGCCC
Organism: Aeromonas sp. R4-3; assembly: GCF_040908275.1. Classification (NCBI taxonomy): domain Bacteria; kingdom Pseudomonadati; phylum Pseudomonadota; class Gammaproteobacteria; order Aeromonadales; family Aeromonadaceae; genus Aeromonas; species Aeromonas sp. R4-3. The sequence continues at coordinate 138,058 of NZ_JBFODK010000023.1, read as the reverse complement.
TGCCCGGGGTCGGTCGCAAGACCGCCAACGTGGTGCTCAACACGGCGTTTGGCTGGCCCACCATAGCCGTCGATACCCATATCTTCCGGGTGTCGAATCGCACCGGTTTCGCGGTGGGCAAGAACGTGGATCAGGTCGAAGAGAAGCTGCTGAAAGTGGTGCCCGCCGAGTTCAAGCTGGATGTGCACCACTGGCTCATCCTGCACGGGCGCTACACCTGCCTGGCGCGCAAGCCACGCTGTGGCTCCTGTATCATCGAAGACCTGTGCGAGTACAAAGAAAAGGTCTACCCGGAGAGCTGATCGACCTCCTTTCCGTTCACTGCCTGACCTCAAGACCTAGATTGAAAGCAGTACCAATCACCAACCCGGAGAATTGAGCAATGAGAATTCTGCATACCATGCTGCGCGTCGGCGACCTGCAACGCTCCATCGACTTCTACACCCGCGTGCTGGGCATGACACTGCTGCGCAAGAGCGAGAACAGCGAATACAAGTACACCCTGGCCTTCGTCGGCTACGGTGACGAGAAGGACGAGGCCGTCATCGAGCTCACCTACAACTGGGGCGTGAGCGAGTACGAGCTGGGCTCTGCCTACGGCCACATCGCCCTGGAAGCGGACGACATCTATGGCACCTGCGACGCCCTGCGCGCCGCCGGCGCCAAGATCACCCGCGAGCCGGGCCCGGTCAAGGGTGGCACCACCGTCATCGCCTTCGTGGAAGATCCGGACGGTTACAAGATTGAGCTGATCGCCAAGAAAGACACAGGAACCGGCCTCGGCGTCTGAGCCAGACCGGCACCCTGGTGGTGACATAGCAAACGGGGCCCTGGGGCCCCGTTTTTGTTGGTACTCTGCCAGCCGTCCTGCATCAGGCGAGGCGGAAGCGGCCTATGGTCTGGCGCAGGCTCGCCGCCAGCTGACTCAGCTCCAGACAGGCGCGGGCGGTGTGATCGGCGCCGGTCGCCACCTCGTTGGAGGACTCATTGATCCGCTCCACGTTGCGGCCCAACTCGTCGGAGACCGCATCCTGCTCACCGCAGGCGCTGGCGATCTGGATCGCCATGTCGGCAATCTGGCCGACCGCCTCCTCGATCTGCTGGATCCCCGAGCTGGTCTGCTCGCTCTGACTCACGCACTGGCGGATCATCTCGCAGCTCTGGCTGGTCACCGCCTTCGCCTGGTTGGCGCGGGCCTGCAGGGTTTCGATGATGGCGACTATCTCGCCGGTCGAGGCCTGGGTGCGGCCCGCCAGGGTGCGCACCTCATCGGCCACCACCGCAAAGCCGCGGCCCTGCTCGCCGGCGCGGGCCGCCTCTATGGCGGCATTGAGCGCCAGCAGGTTGGTCTGATCGGCGATGCCGCGAATGACGTCCACCACCAGGTTGATCTGGGCCGATTCCCGCTCCAGCTCCGCCACCAGGGTGCCCGCCTGCTCCATCTCCTCGGCAACCCGGGTGATGGCCACCAGGGCGCCCTGCACATCCTGATTGCCGCGACGGGCCAGGGCATTGGCCGAGCTGGCGGATTCCGAGGCGACCTCGGTGTTGCCCGCCACATCGGCCACCGTCGCCTTCATCTGGGCCATGGCGGTTGCCACCAGGGAGATCTCCTGCTGCTGGCTCTGGATCCCCTGGGCCGACTGCTCGGAGACGGCGCTCACCTCCTCGATGGCGGCCCCCAGCTGGGTCACGGCGGCGACCACCTCCTCGATGAGAGCGCGCAGGTTGTCCTGCATCTTGAGGGAGGCACTGGCCAACATGCCCAGTTCATCCTGCCCTATGTGCTGGCGATCCAGCCTGTGGGTCAAGTTCCCCTGTGCTATGGCGTTGGCCTGGGCGACCACGGCCTGCAGCGGCAGGCAGATCTGGCGCGTGAGGAACCAGGTCATCACCCCCATGAACAGCAGCAGGGCGCCGATGCTCACAGTGGCGAAGGTCGTCACCATGTTGACGCTGCCAAGCAGGCTGCCGCGGTTCTCCTGCACGAAGCCGAGGTTCACCTCCACCAGGGCGTTGACCCCTTGCTCCAGCTCGGTGTAGCTCCCGTTGGATTGGAACAGCGCGTCCCTGGCCTGCTCCTTGAGCCCCTGCACCAGCAGGCTGTCGACCCGGTTGACCGCGCTCAGGTAGTGCAGCCACTGCTGCTTGGCCCGGTTGAACACCTGGCGCTCGTGCTCGGCCCCGACGGTGGCCTCATAGGTGCTCAGGGCGCGCTCCACCTTGGCCACGCTCTCCTGGATGCGGCCGCGACGGGCCTGCTGATCGGCGGCGTCCTCGACCATCAGCAGGGCAAACTGGGCGCGGCGCACATAGGAGACGTCGTAGAGCAGGGTTTCCACCGAGATCACGCTCGGCAGGGTGGAATCGGTGAAGTTGAGCACCCGATCCCTTACTCCGCGCAGTTCGCTGGCGAGAAAAAGACCGAATATCACGTTGATGGCGGCGATAACCGCAAAGACCACGGCAATCTTCTTGCCGATGGAGAGGTTCTTGTAAGACATGTTGGCTGGTGATCCTCGACTGCTGATAAGCAGCTGCACAGTGGCGATCACATCCGTGTAAGCGGTGACCCGAGACTCCTGACGGGAAAATGAAACAATGCGAACGAGCGGGGAAGCGCGTTCGCAGGGGCGCACCCTATCACAGCTGCCGCCCTCGCTCATCCCTCTCGTGTTGCACAGGGCCATGTCGTTTGGCATGGGCCCGGGATACAAGAGCGACCGGATGACCACAAACTTGAGCCGATTGCCCCAATCGCCCCGCCATCATGGACAAACGGGAGGCCAGGTTATGTAATGGCCCTCTCGTCTCTCCCAACCACAGTCCCCCGAGGCCCCATGGATAACGCGTCGACCCTCAGCCCCCCTTGGTCAGTCCAACTGCGCGAGCAGATACAGGAGCGCCCCCTCATCGCCCTGGGACTGCTGCTCGCCCTGGCCGCCGTCCTGCTGCTCCTGTTGCAGAGCCTCATCATGCTGGCGGCCGGTGACATCAGCCCCGGGGTGCGTTATGGCCTCATCGGCGGCGTCGCGGGGTTTGCCGCCACGGCGCTCGGCGCCCTGCCCGCCCTGTTCCTGCGATCTGTCCCCCAGCGGGTGGAAGACGCCATGCTGGGCTTTGCCGCCGGCATGATGCTGGCGGCCAGCGCCTTCTCCCTGCTGCTGCCTGGGCTGGAGGCGGCCGAGGGGATCACCGGGGACGGCTTTCTCGCCGCCGCCGTGGTGGTGGCCGGCATGACCCTGGGGGTCTTGCTGATGCTGGGGCTGGATCAGTTCACCCCCCACGAGCACGACAAGACGGGCCCCTGCGGTCCCGGCCACGAGAGCTGCTCCCGGGTCTGGCTGTTCGTCTTTGCCATCGCCCTGCACAACCTGCCGGAAGGCATGGCCATCGGGGTCAGCTTCTCCCAGGGGGACATGGCAGTGGGGCTACCGCTCACCACCGCCATCGCCCTGCAGGACATCCCCGAGGGACTGGCGGTGGCGCTCGCCATGTCCGCCGCCGGCTTTCGTCCCTCGTTCGCCGTGCTGGTGGCCATCGGCAGCGGCCTGCTGGAACCGCTCGGCGCCCTGCTCGGGGTCGGGCTCGCCAGCGGCATGGCCATCGCCTACCCCATAGGTCTGGGGCTCGCGGCCGGTGCCATGTTGTTCGTGGTCTCCCACGAGGTGATCCCCGAAACCCACCGCAACGGTCACCAGACCCATGCCACCCTGGGCCTGATGGCCGGCTTTGCCCTGATGATGACGCTGGATACGGCCTTGGGTTGATATGGGCGCGAGAGGCCTGGGCTGGATGCAAGCCGCCTTTTTCCACTCAGTGATCCCCGGACCTGATGGCGAGATTTGCCTTGATGATGACGCAAGATACGGCCCTGGGTTGATAACACGCTGATAAATAGCCTAATGTCTAGTTCCTTGCGTTCCTGATCCGGCTGATGATGGGTGCGCGTCGCCCCTATCGAGACCCTGTATGAGATGATCGTCCGGATGGCTCTGCTGCTTTGCCTGCTTGCCCCAGCCAGTGGGGCCGTCGCTGCCACCGAGGTTTACCACACGGCGGCGCAAGCCGATTCGGCCCCCAAGTACCTGACCCTGGCGGGAGGGAAGACAGGGGGGATCTGCGTCGATCTGTTCCGGCGGATGGAGGCGCGGGAGCCGGCCCTGCGCATCGCGGGAGATCAGAGCACCCTGCCCCTCAAGCGCCTGGAGAAGAAGGTGCGGCACGGCCAGCTGGATTTCATCTGCGGCGTGGGGGACAGCCCGGAGCGGCGCAGCCAGTTTGTCTACCTGCAACCCGCCATCTTCACGGTGCGCTACCACCTGGCGGTACGCAGCGACGATCCTGTCGAGATCCACCGCTGGGAGGACGTCAGGGCACTCGGTCAGCAGGGGATCATCCTCATCAATCACGGCAGCGGCGCCATCGCACGGCTCCAGGCCATCGGCGGCCTCATCATCGACAGCGGCGGGATAGGCAGCAAGGCCAACTACGACAAGCTGCTGATGAAGCGGGGGCGCTTTGTCTACTACCGCTCCCCGGGGTTTGAATCCGATCTGCGCGAGCACGGGCTGGGGGAGCGGATCCGCATTCTCCCCACAGTGATGGAAGAGACCCCCTTCTACATACTGTTCCACCGCCGCACTACCCCGGAGCGGCTGGCGCTCTTTGCCAACACCTTGCAGCAGCTGGCCTCGAGCGGCGAGCTGGCCGCCCTGGTCGATCACTACCACTGACGCAGGAGATGCCCCGGCAGCACCACAGGAATGCTCGGCGCCACCGCCAAGTTTTGTTATCATCCCCGCCAACTTTTCCGGCCCAGCGGCCACAGAGACGAGGTAGATGATGAAAGTAGGTATTATCGGCGCCATGGAGCAGGAAGTTGCCCTGCTGCGCAGCCAGCTGAGTGAACCCACCACCCTGCAACTGGGCGGCTGCGAGTTCTATCAGGGCCGTCTGGCCGGTAAAGAGGTGATCCTGACCCGCTCCGGCATCGGCAAGGTTGCCGCCAGCGTCGCCACCAGCCTGCTGCTGGAGAAATTTGCCCCCGACTGCGTCATCAACACCGGCTCCGCCGGCGGCTTCGCCCAGGATCTGCACATCGGAGACGTGGTCATCGCCAGCGAGATGCGTTTCCACGACGTGGACGTGACCGCCTTCGGTTACGAGATGGGCCAGATGGCCCAGCAGCCCGCCGCCTTCCCCTGCGATGACAAGCTCATCGCCCTGGCCCAGTCCTGCATCGCCGAGCAAGGCAAGCATCAGACCAAGGTCGGCCTCATCTGCACCGGTGATCAGTTTATGTGCAAGCCGGACGCCATCGCCAAAGCCCGGGCCGACTTCCCGCAGATGCTGGCAGTCGAGATGGAAGGGGCCGCCATCGGCCAGGTATGCCACATGTTCAAGGTGCCCTATCTGGTGGTGCGCGCCATGTCCGACATCGCCGGCAAGGAGCAGGTGGAATCCTTCGATGCCTTCATCGAGGTGGCGGGTCAACACTCCGCCGAGGTGATCATGGCGCTGCTCGGCAAGCTGTGATCGACACCATCCCCTGGGACGCCCTGATGACCGCCCTCGCCTCGACGACGGCGGCCATCATGGTGGGTGCCGCCCTGCTCGAGGCCCTGCTGCCCTGGCCCGCCCGTTTCAGGCCCGGCGCCACAGTGCCGCTGCTGACCCGCCTCGGCCACAAGGTGTATCGCCCGGACGGTTCCCCCTGTCAGCAACGCCAGGCGGGGCTGCTGGCCCTGCTGGTGGTCTGGGTGCCCTGCGCCGCCGGCCTCTGGGCGGTGCGCAACCTCTCCCTCTCCGAGCCCCTGTTCGACCTGCTGTTCCTGCTGCTGATGCTGGAATCACGCCCCCTGCGGGAGCTCGCCCAGGCGAGCCGCGCCCTGGCAACCCAGGAGACGCTGGTGGTGGCGAGGTTGCAGGCCGGGAGCTGGCTCAGGCGAGAGACGAGCGCCCTGTCGGTGATGGGATTGAACAAGGCGGTGAGCGAGACCTGCGTGCTGCGCCTGGTCGGCCAGTGGGCCGGCCCCCTGCTGGGCTTTGCCCTGGCCGGGGTGCAAGGGGCCCTGCTCTGGCGCCTCGCCCAGCTGATGAATCAGGCCTGGAGCCCGAAACAGGCGGAGTTCGTCCACTTCGGCCGCGCCGCCAGTGCGCTCTATCAGGGGCTCTGCGCCCCCGCCATACTGCTGCTGGCGCTCCCCCTCGCACTGACCCGGTTGCGCCAGCTTGGGAGCAAGCTGCGCCTTGCCCTGCGCTGGCCCTATCCGGCCATGGGCGGCCTGCTCAGCCTGCTGGCACAGAGCACGGGCTGCCGCCTCGGGGGCCCCCGCTACTACCAGGGCCAGCTGGTGCGCCTCCCGGTATTTGACGAAGGTGCCGAACCCGATGCCACCCTGCCCCGGCGCCTGCTCCATCGCCTGCTGCTGATCGGCTGGGGCTGGCTCGGGCTCTCGCTGCTCCTGACTCTGATGGCACTGACTCATGGCTGACCACTTTCCCCTTCGCGTCCTGTGCCTGTTGCTGTGCCTGCTCGGCTGGCCCCTGTCCGGTGCGGCAGCCACCCCGCAGCGCATCATCAGCCTCACCCCCCACCTGACCGAGCTGCTGTACGACATAGGGGCCGGAGATCGCATAGTCGCAACCGACGATGCCTCCGATTTCCCCCCCGAGGTGGCGCCCCTCCCGCGGGTCGCCAACTACCGCAGCATCAACCTGGAGGCACTGCTGGCCCAGAAGCCGGATCTGGTGGTGGCCTGGCGTTCGGCCCAGTCCCGCATGCTGGCTCCCGTCGAGAAGCTCGGCATCCCCGTCTTCTACTCGGAGCCCACCGACTTTGCCTCCCTGGCCACAGAGATGCGCAGCCTGGGGCGCCTGCTCGGCACCCGGCAGAAGGCCGACCAGCAGGCCGACGCCTATCTGGCCAGGCTGGACGCGCTGAAACAGCGTTACGGCAAGCCCAAGCCGGTCTCGGTCTTCTATCAGCTCTGGTATCCGCCGCTGACCAGCGTCAATGACTCGACCTGGCCGGGCCGCGCCATCAGGCTCTGCGGTGGCCGCAATATCATGGCGGATGCCAGCTCCCCCTACCCCCAGGTCGGGCTGGAGCAGGTGATCAAGGCCAACCCCGGGCTCATCCTGGCCGGCAGCCGGGATCCTGCCGTGCTGGCCCACTGGCGTCAGTGGTCCATGCTGGATGCCGTCAAGCAGCAGCGGCTCGTCCTCATCAACCCCGATGAGCTGCACCGCTTCACCCCGCGGGCCCTCAATGCGGTGGAGCAGCTGTGTGAGGCCATCGCCCGCAGCAAGCCGCCATCGGACTGAGGCCCAGGCTTCACATCGGGCGAGCCCTCCGATGGCTCGCCACAAGATATGGCATAAAATATGCTTTCTATCCTGACAGATACTCACTCCATAACGGGACTATGACATGTTCAACGGAAAAACGATCCTGATCACCGGGGGTACCGGCTCCTTTGGCAAGAAGTTCATCGAGGCTGTCCTCTCCCTGTACACGCCGAGCCGTTTGATCGTCTATTCCCGTGATGAACTCAAGCAATTCGAGATGCAGCAGCGCTTCAACCATCCCTGCATGCGCTACTTCATCGGCGATGTACGCGATGCCGAGCGGCTCAACATGGCCATGCACGGCGTGGACTTCGTGGTCCATGCCGCCGCCCTCAAGCAGGTGCCGGCCGCCGAGTACAACCCCATGGAGTGCATCAAGACCAACGTCGGGGGCGCCGAAAACGTCATCAAGGCGGCGCTCAACAACGGGGTCGAGAAGGTGATAGCCCTCTCCACCGACAAGGCCGCCAACCCGGTCAACCTCTATGGCGCCACCAAGCTCTGCTCAGACAAGCTGTTCGTGGCCGCCAATAATATGGCGGGCAAGCATCCGACCATCTTCTCAGTGGTGCGTTACGGCAACGTGGTGGGATCCCGCGGCTCTGTGGTGCCTTTCTTCGACCGCCTGATCAAGGAGGGGGCCAGCCGCCTGCCCATCACCCATGGGGAGATGACTCGCTTCTGGCTCACCCTGCAACAGGGGGTGGAGTTCGTGCTGACCAACTTCGCCCGCATGAAGGGGGGGGAAGTGTTCGTTCCCAAGATCCCGTCCGTGCGCATCACGGATCTGGCCAGCGCCATGGCCCCCGAGCTGCCCCAGGAGATCATCGGCATACGCCCGGGCGAGAAGCTGCACGAGGTGATGTGCCCGGCCGATGACTCCTACCATACCTATGAGTTCAATGACTATTACGTCATCGCCCCCAGCATCACCTTCACGAGTCGCAACAATGACTTCGCGATCAATGCCCTGGGGGAGCAGGCGACCCTGGTCGAGCCCGGCTTCGAATACAATTCCCTCAATAATCGCCATTTCCTGTCGATAGAGGAATTGAAAACGATGAACCAGCAGGTGCTAGCCGAATGATCCCCTATGGACGCCAATCCATCACAGATGAAGATATCGATGCCGTCGTTGCCGTTCTGAAGTCGGACTATCTAACACAAGGTCAGATGGTCCCCGCCTTTGAACAGGGACTGGCCGACTACTGCCAAGCCCCCCATGTGATCGCCTGCAGCAACGGCACCACTGCCCTGCATCTCGCCTGCGCCACGCTGGAACTGGGCGCGGACGACTGGGTCTGGGTCTCGGCCGTCAGCTTCGTCGCCTCCGCCAACTGTGCCCGCTACTGCGGCGCCCAGGTGGATTTCGTCGACGTGGAGCCCGAGACCGGCAACCTCTGCGTGGCGGCGCTGCGCGAAAAGCTACAAGGCGTCCAGGGCAGCCCTCGCCAGCCCAGGGCCCTTGTCGCCGTGCATCTGGCGGGCCAGCCCTGCGATCTCGCCGAGATTGGCGCCCTGTGCCGGCAATATGGCGTTCACCTCATCGAGGATGCCTGCCATGCCCTGGGAGCCAGCTATCAGGGGGACCCCATCGGCAGCTGTGCCCACAGCGACATGACCGTCTTCAGCTTCCATCCCGTGAAACCCATCACCACGGGGGAAGGTGGCGCAGTGACCACACGCAGTGCCGAACTGGCGGCCAAGCTCCGCCTCTATCGCAGCCATGGCATCACCCGGGACCCCGAGCAACTGAGCGCTCCCACTCCGGGTGGCTGGTACTACGAGCAGCAAGTGCTCGGCTTCAACTACCGCCTGACCGACATCCAGGCAGCGCTGGGCTCAAGCCAGCTCCGCCGCCTGCCCCTGTTTATCGACCTTCGCCAGCAGCTGGCAGCCCGTTACGACGCCCTGCTGGCCAGATTGCCGGTGCAGCCCCTGCGTCAAATGGATGACCGCAGCAACGGCTACCACCTCTATGTGATCCGGGTCGCCGACCGGGATCGGGTGTTTGCACAGCTGAGGGAGGCTGGCATCGGTGTCAACGTCCACTACATGCCCATTCCAGCCCAGCCCTATTACCGTGGTCTGGGCCATGATCCCGCCGATTATCCCGGCGCCCAGGCCTACTACCGACAAGCCATCAGCCTTCCCCTGTTCCCGGCCCTCTCATCAGCCGAGCAGGACAAGGTCGTCGAGGCCCTGGAGCGGGTACTATGCGCCTAGCCTTGGGGACTGTGCAGTTCGGGCTCGCCTATGGCATCAGCAATAGCGCGGGCGAGGTAGCGGATGACGAACTCGACACCATACTGGCCCTGGCGCGCAAGCTGGGCGTGGATACCCTGGACACGGCTCAGGCCTATGGCAAGGCAGAGGCGAGGCTCGGGATGCACAGCACCAACGACTTTCAGCTCATCACCAAGCTGGCACCGGGCATCGACGCCAAAGACGTAGACTCCTATGTGGAGTCCAGCCTGCAACGATTGGGACGCCCCAGGCTGGATGGCTTGCTGCTGCATCGCAGCCAGGATGCCAGCCCTGCCCTGTTCGAGGCGTTGGCGACTCTGCAGCAAGAGGGCAAGGTGGGCAAGACAGGGGTCTCCGTCTACGCCCCCGAGGAGCTGGCACTGTGGCTGGAGCAGGGTTACCCCCTGGAGCTGGTGCAATTGCCTGCCAACCTGCTCGATCAGCGTTTTTTACGCTCGGGCTGGCTCGACCGATTGCAGGACTTGGGGTGTGAAATCCATGTTCGCTCCCTCTTCCTGCAAGGCCTCTTGTTGATGCAGCCGGACCTGCGTCCCGACCATTTTCACCCCTTCAGCGAACAGTTGGCGCGGCTGGATGGGTGGCAGCCCCACAGCTCCCCCCTCCACAAGGCGCTCTCCCTGATCCCGGCCCTGCCCCAAGTGAGCCTCTTCGTGGTAGGGGTCTGTCATGCCCATGAGCTGGCGGCGATCGCGTCGGCCTATGCACATCTGCATCTGTGCCATGACAACGAGCTGGCTGCCCTCGCCTGTGACGAGCCGGCCCTCATCAATCCAGCCTTGTGGAGAACATCATGATCCTCGGTATCCTGCAGGCCAGAGCCGGCTCCAGCCGGCTGCCGGGCAAGGTGCTCAAGCCCCTGCTAGGCGCCCCCATGCTCGCCCGCCAGATTGAACGGCTCAAGCGCTCGGCCAGACTGGATCAGCTGGTGGTCGCCACCAGTGACCAGGCCGACGATCTCGCCATAGCGGCGCTCTGCGCAGAGCTGGATGTTCCCTGTTTTCGCGGCCCCCTGGACGACGTGCTGCAACGCTTTCATCTTGCGGCGCAACCCTTTGGCCCCAGCCAGATTGTCAGGCTCACCGGCGACTGCCCCCTCGCGGATCCCGTCCTCATCGACGAGCTCATCGAGCTTCATCTGACCGGCGGCTACGACTACAGCAGCAACTGCTGGGACCCCAGCTACCCGGACGGACTGGATGCGGAGATCCTGAGCGCCGCCACCCTAGACCTGCTGGCCGAACGCGCGCACACCCCGGCCGAGCGCGAGCATGTGACCTACTACATCCGCCAGCATGCGGATCGGTTCAAGATAGGGACACTGAGCCGCACCCCCAGCCTGGCCCACCTGCGCTGGACAGTGGACGAGCCCGCCGACTTCGAGCTGGTCGAGCAAATCTACCGCCGGCTCTATCCGGTCAAGCCCGCCTTCACCACAGAAGACATCCTCGCCCTGCTGGCGCGGGAGCCGCAACTGGCGACCCTGAACACCCAACACCAGCGCAATGAAGGGCTGGCAACCTCACTGGCCAAGGAGAAGCATTCATGACCTCACGTTATCAGCATTCACTGGCGCTCTCTGCCCGTGCCGAGCAGAGTATTCCTCTGGGCTCCCAGACCTTCTCCAAGAGCCGCCTCTGCTTCCCCCATGGCGCCGCCCCGCTCTTTATCGAGCGCGGCCAGGGCGCCAGGGTGTGGGACGTGGATGGCAACGACTATCTGGACTTTGCCAGCGGTCTGCTGGCCATCAGCCTGGGTTACTGTGACCCGGATGTGAACCAGGCCGTGCTGGAGCAACTCAATCTGGGCTCCATCTTCTCCCTTCCCCATCGGCTGGAAACCGAGGTTGCCGAACAGCTGATCGAGCTGATTCCCTGTGCCGAGATGGTGCGCTTTGGCAAGAACGGCACCGATGCCACCTCCGCCTGCATCCGCCTCTCCCGCGCCGTTACCGGTCGGGAGCGGGTCGCCGTCTGCGGCTACCACGGCTGGCAGGACTGGTACATCGGCTCCACCACTCGCCACCTGGGGGTGCCCGAATGCGTACGCGAACTGACCCATCGCTTCGACTACAACGATCTGGGCTCCCTCAAGGCCCAGCTGGAGGCCCATCCCGGCGAATTTGCCGCCGTGATCCTGGAACCCATGAACGTCGCCTGGCCCACCCCTGAGTTCCTGCCCGGCCTGCGCCAGCTGTGTAACCAGCACGGCGCCCTGCTCATCTTCGATGAGACCATCACCGGCTTTCGCTTCCACCTCGGCGGTGCCCAGACCCTGTTCGGCGTCACGCCGGATCTGGCCGCCTTTGGCAAGGGCATGGCCAACGGTTTCCCCATCTCAGCCGTGGTAGGCCGCCGCCAGTACATGGGCCGCATGGAGGATATCTTCTTCTCCGGCACCTTTGGCGGCGATGCCATCGCCCTGGCGGCAGCCAACGCCGTCATCAAGAAGATGCGCCGGCTCGACGTGCCAGCACGACTGGCCGAGCGGGGCCAGCAACTGCTCGATGGGCTCAACGCACTGCTGCAACAAATAAACGCCCCGAGCTGGCTGCAAAGCGCCGGTCACCCGAGCTGGAGCTTCCTGCTGATCGGCGATTCGGCCAACCACTCCAGCTGGCTGCTGAAAAGCTACTTCATCCAGGAGCTGTGCAAGCGGGGCATTCTCAGCCTCGGCAGCCACAACCTCAACCTCGCCCACAGCGAGCAGGACGTTCACACCCTGTTGAGCGTCTATGCCGAGGTGCTGCCAGCGCTTATCCGTCTGGATGCCGACAAGGCCATTCACCAATCTCTGGATGGCGAGCCGATCCAGCCGGTGTTCAAGGTGCGCTGAGTGCTGCCCCTGTGGATTTTCAGCGAAGGGGACAAGGGGCGGGGTCTGGGTCACCTCAGTCGCTGCAGCGCCTATGCCGCCGCCTGGCGGCAACAGGGCGGCACTGTCCACTGGGTGGTCGAGGGCGATGAGCTGGCCGGCGCCATGCTCAAGGAGGAGTCCGTTCGCTGGGGCAACTGGCAGCAAGAGCCCATCTCCCCGCAGCAGGCGGTCGCCATTGTCGACTCTTATTCGGCTAGCCTGACGACACTGCAGAGCATAGCGGCGGGGTTTGTGCGGGTGATTTACCTCGATGACACCGAGCGCCTGGACTATCCAGAGGGGATGGTGATCCATGCCAGCCCCGGAATCCCAGGCAACAAGTGCGGTGCCGCCATATGGCAGTGGGGACCGGGCTGGCAACCCCTGCGCCCTCCGTTCTGGTCCGTTCCCGCCCGAACCCGGATTCCCGAGCGCATCGAGCGCATCCTGATCATCATGGGGGGAACCGACGTGCGCGACCTGACTCCCGGGTTGGTCACCTGGCTACGCCAGCACTGTCCCGAGGTGGAGCTGGACGTCGTCATCCGGGAACACGATCCGCGACTGTCGGGATGCAGGCAACATTACCGCCTCGATGCCAGCCAGATGGCCGCTCTCATGTGTCGCTGCGATCTGGCCATCAGCAGTGCCGGACAGGTGACCTATGAGCTGGCGCGCTGCGGTCTGCCGGGCCTGCTCATCGGCGTTGTCGACAACCAGGCCAGCCAGCTGGCTGGCTGGTGCGGGCCGGACGCCTTCCTCCCGGGCGGCTGGTGGCATGATGCCGGCTTGCTCTCGCGGCTGGAACAAGGGCTGGCAAGACTGGCAGCACCGGACGAACGCTCCAGACGAGCACACAGGCTGCAAGCGCTGATGGCAGGAAACGGCACCCTGGAGGCCCTCTCATGGCTCAGCCAGAGATAGATCTGCAGCGCCGCTTCGAGCTGGCCGATGTCACCCTCATCCCTTTTTCCATGCTGGACGAGCAGCAGTTAGTGGCGGTCTGGCAGATGCGCAACCATCCGGAGATTGCAGGCTGGATGAACACTGGGGGTGACATCAGCCTGGAGGCGCATCGCGCCTTCATGGCACGTCAACACCAGGAAACCCGCAACCTGAACTATCTCTGCCAGGACCCTCAAGGGATCCTGGGGGTACTCTCCCTGCACCGGCTGGACTGGCACAATCGCCTGGCCTGGCTCGGGATCTATCGCAATCCCTGGCGCAGCGAGAAACGGCTTGGCGCGCGCCTGCTGACCGCCGTCAACCGGCTCGCCTTCGACGTCGCCCATCTGCACACCCTCAAGCTGGAGGTCGCGGCGGACAATGAAAGAGCCATTCAAGCCTATCTGAGAGCAGGCTTTCGCCATGAAGGCGCCTGGCGGGAGGCGGTCTATCGCCCCCAAACAACAAACCATGTCGATCTCGTGCTGATGGGGATCACCGAACAGGAGTGGACACATTCATGACCCAAGCCAAGGCGAGCGCCATCAATCCGGATCGCTGCTTCATCATCGCCGAACTGTCTGCCAACCATGGCCACTCCCTGGAGACGGCGCTGGCGACGGTACGCGCGGCCAAGGCATGTGGTGCCGATGCCATCAAGATCCAGACCTACACGGCCGACACCATCACCCTGGATTGCGACAATGAGTATTTCCAGATCAATCAGGGCACCATCTGGGATGGCACCACGCTCTACAAGCTCTATCAGGAGGCCTATACCCCCTGGGAGTGGCATGCCGCCATCCAGGCCGAGGCGCAGAAAGAGGGGCTGCTCTTCTTCTCCACCCCCTTTGATGTGACCGCGGTCGATTTTCTGGAAGACCTCGATGTCCCCCTCTACAAGATCGCCTCGTTTGAAATCACCGACATTCCCCTGATCGAATACACAGCCAGCAAGGGCAAGCCGATGATCATCTCGACCGGCATCGCGACCCTGGCCGATATCGATGCCGCCGTGCAGGCCTGCCGCCGCATGGGCAATCAGGATATTACCCTGCTCAAGTGCACCTCCTCCTACCCCGCCCCGGTGGAGGAGGCCAACCTGCTCACCATTCCCAATATGCGACAGACATTCGGGGTGAAGGTAGGATTGTCCGACCATACCCTGGGAGAGGCCGTGGCCATGGCCGCCACGGCGCTGGGGGCTCGCGTGATTGAAAAACACTTTATTCTGGATCGCGCCCTGGGTGGGCCGGACGCCTCCTTCTCCATGACACCGAACGAGTTCTGCCATATGGTCGACGGGATCAGGCAGGTTGAAGCAGCCCTGGGGGAGGTCTGCTACAGCCTCAATGACAAGGCGATGGCAAACCGGCACTTCTCCCGCTCACTCTTCGTCTGTGAGCCGATGAAAGCCGGAGAGGTCTTTACCTCCCGCAATGTCCGCTCCGTCCGACCTGCGGATGGATTACCCCCGGTTCACCTCCCCTCCCTGCTGGGTCGCCGTGCAAGCCAGGATATTCAGGCTGGCACACCGCTGGCATGGCCATTGATTGCCCAAGTTGCCGAGGAGCAGTAGATGCAACAGAAAAACGTCTTCATGGCCCGGGAAGGGAACGAGTGGTACGAGCGCAACAAGGCCGCCATCCTCGAGAAATCTCTGGCGAGTGACCCCATCTTCAAGGCGCTGGAATACCTGGGCAGCAAACCTGCCAGGATCCTGGAGATAGGCTGTGCCAACGGCTGGCGGCTGGCGCAGCTGGCCGAGCACTACGACGCCCGTTGCTATGGGGTGGATCCGTCCGCCAGCGCCATCCAAGATGGGCTCTCCCGCTATCCAGGGTTGCAGCTCACTGTGGGAACAGCCGACAGCCTGCCCGAAATAGAACCGGTCGATCTCATCATCTTCGGCTTCTGCCTCTATCTGTGCGATCCCCAGGATCTGTTCAGGATTGCCGCCGGCAGTGATGCCCTGCTGACGGATCGGGGCCTCATGACCATACTGGATTTCAACCCCCCGGCCGGCCACTATCGCAACGACTATCAGCATCACGCCAATCTCTTCAGCTACAAGATGAATTACGGAGAGTTGTTTGGCTGGCACCCGGGCTACCATCGCCTGTTTGAACACGTGCAGCATCACGACGGTGGCGCCGAACTTGAGCCGGATGCGCTGATCTCGGTGCAGATCCTGCGAAAAGATGTACGCCTGCTCGCGGCACAGAATCCTTATCCCAAGGGATAAAAAAACACCGGCCCAAGGGCCTAATGCAAGTCAGTTAAGCGAATTTGAGTCCCAACCCGCGTGGTATAAGAGCTAAAAAGCGAGGGAGGCATGATGCCTCCCTCTTACTATTGAATGCCAGTCAGGGGAAGGGTTTCAGTCATATTGACCCTCTAACCTTGGAACAACTCTGAATATTCAAATTAACGAACATTCAGTCAAAAAGGTGTTTGACTGTTCGCTATTATCCCCTTGGAACTGTGCTTTTTGTCTAAAAAAGGTTATAGACAGAGTATCTAACTTTTCTTTCTAAACAGAGCCATCAGTTCATTGTCATTCATATCTACACTGTCGAGCGCCTTGGGATACATGTCTCTGACTTTCGCCAAGAACTCCAGCCAGAGTTCGATGGCCGGCTTCATCAGCACCAGCGTCTCTTCCTCCCCCTCGAAGGAGTAGAGAATGGAGCTCAGCAGGGTAAATACATAGTTCATCGAACCTATCATGACTTGTGCAATATGCTGCTGTCGTGTAGCAGAAATCTGGGCAAGATAGCCAAAGTTGCGCAGCATCAGCTGATTTATCTCATTGCGAGATGTGAAGTCTTGTTGCCATTCGGCCACCATCTTGTCGATGAAGATATTAAAGAACTCGATATCCAGCAACGACTCGACATCCTGCTTTGACAAGGAAATTGGTGCACACAAGGCAACTATTTCCCCGAGCAGAGCGGATTTTTCAACCGGGATAGAGAGGTTTATCTCGGCACTGGGCAGGGCCCTCGCCTTCTCTATCTTGGCGCCATCGCTGCAATTGAAACAGCGTACATCTTCGTTGGTGGCCAGTACTTGCTCCATCACCCGCCGCGAGGTATCAAACATGGCATTGCTGATCACCATGCCGCCAAAATTCCCTTCCCGTTGCCACAAACTATCGCCATACATCATCTCGCCCAGCGCCCCCGCACTCTCCTCGTTGTTATAGTACGAGCTGAGTTTGGAATGATGGTGCCCCTTGTGCTTGTAGCCGTTATCCAGACCGAACAGATACAGGTTTTTAAAGCCAAGGTGGATGGGGGCACTGACACCTATATTGCCCACCAGGGGGTTCACCCCACCGAGGGCGGCGCAGGCGTTCAAATGGGGAAAGTAATTATGGTAGATCGCCGCCCCGGGCTCGCTGAGTTTGAATGCAAGCACTGATTGATTGAATAGCGAAGCACAATCGGGGTGAATGACATCCGTACTCAAGAACAGGACATCGCGCAGGTAATCAGGATCATTCAAGTTGACCAGGAAGTCATAGACTATCTTGGTCCGCTCCGTTTCAACGTGAATGTCCGGCTTGATGCCGACCTTGTGCAAGGCTGAAATGGCGCTGCCACAGGAGATAATTAGGGCCTTGTCTTTGTTTTTCTCGATGACAGCAATGGCATCATCCAGCGAGGGGCCATTGGCAATAATAAAGACAGGTGTCCGAGAATAACCAGCGGGGACCTTTCCTCCCTTTTTCAAAAAGGGCACAGCACGCTCGATATTATTGATGGTGTGAGACAGGGCGATCAGATTGTCATCGAAGAAGCCCCACCCCATGACCAGCAGATAATATTCCTGCTGCACCTTCTCTATCAGCTTTCTTATCCTCTCGTTCTGATAACCCCACATGATGAAAGCGTTGGCGATCAGGAAAGAGCCGCGGCTGTGAATGGCCGAAGCAAAATCCTTGACAATGGTTTCTTCATCCTGCCCCAGCAAAATATGCAGCCCCAGATTCTCCTGATGCAGATAAGTCAGCAATGGCGCCCAGTCGAAGCAGAACAAGGAGGCGTAGAAGAGATCCAGGTCCGGCTCAAACAGGAAGAGAGTACCGATCTTGCATCTTTCATAGAGATAACCGAGGTGATACCCCAGACCCACCCCGAAGATAAGGGCACTCGGTACCTCATGGGGCACCTGGCCGAGCATTTTTTCCCGCGTAGAAATGTCGTCAAGATAGGCATTGAGCCTGTTGAGATAATCGACATGCACGAAACCTATCGCATTAGCCTCCTGGCTGAAGGAGAACCTGGACAAGCCCCCCTTCTCCATGAACTCCTTCACCAGCGTCTCACAGATGAGATAAGGTTCGGCGCCGTACACGGCGACATCATCGTCGAGCCAGGTCAGATTGGGTTGACCGTTTTCATTGCAGAAGAACTTGAACGGACGGGCAGGCTGATAGCCCTCATACATGTCGGCGATATGGGGAATATATTGGCGAAACGCGGCCATATTTTGTGCAAAGCGAAGGGGCAACGCCACCTTCATGGCAGCTTCCTGCTCCGCTTGCTGCTGAAGTCGCAGTGCATCCTGTTCCGCTTTTATCAGGGTTGCATCAATATTGACTGGCATCAGAACTCCTTGCTGTTTGCACGATACGCTTGCCCGGCCCTGCTGGCTTTCCCAACGTGAGTCAGCTGTTCGAAGATGGCGTGATGATGGCTGGCTGCCAGGGCTTTCGTGCTCTCTTCTTGAATGGACAGTTCGCCAGCCAGTGCCGCAACAGCCTGTTGTTGTTCAGGGTCATCTTGAGCAAACTGCACCAGACGACCTATCAACGCCAGCCGCTCATCCATGCAGAGCAGGGCCTCATCATATTGCTGCTGCTGCAATAGTGCGTCCATCAAGCGGGTATTTTCCCGCAGTGCGTCATCGAGCTCGGTGAGAGTGGCTCTCACAGCTCACCCAGCTGCTGTCTCATCTGAAAACCTTGCTGTTTTTCAGCTTCAGGCAATTGATCCCAACCGGATTTGATGGTCAGCATCAGTCCCATGACCTCGTCGAGGGGGGCAATGTCCCGTGCCAGACTGGCATCCCAGATACGTTCGTCCATATAGGCGTAAAGCCCATACAGGTCTTCTGCCATGGCGCCCTGACTCATATCCAGCGCATCCTGCAAACCATGCAGTAATCCCTGCGCCTTGGAGATGGCAACCGATTTGGCTTCCATGTCCTGGCGTTCGATGGCGCCCTTGGCTTGTGCCAGGCGTTCCAGGCAACCCTGCATCATCAATTGAATGACACGGTGAGGATCCGCCGTGGCCAGATCGGCTGCGAGGTTGCCCGCGGTATAGGCTTTGATATTGCGCTTGTACATATTTCAATACTCTCGATCTATCAAGATTTCTGATAATTCGTCTGCAGGCTGGACAATGCAGAGGCCGAGTTGTTCATCTTGACCAGCAAGGCATCCAGGCTGCCATATTGGGCACGCAGTGAGGCTTCATATTTTGCCAATTGTGCACTGGCCGTTGCGGTTTTCTGGGTAAGCGCACGTAAGTCCGAGTTCAAGACATCTTCTCGTTGTGCCAGCATGCCACCGCTCTTGGTATATTCTTTCAAGCCGGTATTCAAGGTGCCCGCCAGGCCCTTCTCTCCACCAAACAGCGCCACAACCTGATCGAAGTTCTTGTCGACGGCTTCGCCAAACTTCGTCTTGTCAAGGGACAGCTTGCCCTTGTTGTCCATCTTGATACCGACCTCGAAGATGGTGGAGTAGGTACCGCTGTTCTGGGAAGGGCTGACCAGCAGATTGCTCATGAATGATTCGATGGCTCTTGTGGTTGAGTCACCGGCCAGGGCGCCGCCATCGTCCTGCTTCACACCACCCACGAAGGTGTTGCGTTTGCCCAGGGTATTCATCTTGTCTTGCAGGGTGTTGTAACCATCCACGAACTGCTGGACAAGCTCCTGGATAGAGGTCTTGTCGGTCGTGATATCGACCTTGTTTGCCTTGAGATCCCCCGCACTGTCTTTATCCGACACGCGCAGCACAGTCACCTTGAGGTCCTGGATAGAGTCATCAAAGGTATTGGTGTCGCTCTTGAGGACGTTGCCATCCACGGAAATCTCAGCACTGCTGGCAGCCCGGGTCTGGTTCATGACACCGCCCCCCGACTCGAAGATGGCGAGCTCCGCTGTATCCCCGGTGATGGTCAGGTCCTTGCCATCGCCCGAGATGCCGGAATCGATCACCAGCTTGGCCTTGCCATCCGCCGTGTTGACTATGTTGGCGCTGAGGCCGAAGTTGTCGCCATTGCTGTTGATGCTCTTGCGAATGTCTTGCAGGGTATCGCCCGCTTTCACATCCACCTTGAACGTCTTGTCGCCGGCCTTGAAGGTCAGTTGCCCATCCTGGGTGACCAGGGAGGTGGTGGAACTATCGAAAATGCCTTCCTGACGACTCGTTTCCGCCAACTTATTGACGATGATGTTGTATTGCCCATTTGAGGCGCCAGACTTGCTCTCCACCTTCAGTATGGGGTCGTCTTTGCTCTGGGTAATGTTGATGGCGCGTTTGTTGAAAGCACCGGAGGCACTCAGCTTGTCGAGGATGTCGGTGAAGGCAGAGATGGAGGATTTCAGCTGACCTATGCCAGACAAGGTGATCTGGGTACTGTTTTGTTTGGTGACGATCGGTTGTTGCAACTGGGCTTTTTTCGCTGCCACACTCGCCGATATCACACTTTCAAGATCGAGCCCGGATCCCGCCCCCGCAGAGGTAATTGCCATACATCCTCCTGTCTATCGACTTAAAATTGGGTCACACCTGACCATCGAACAGCAGCCCGGAGAGACCGGAGCCATTGCCATTCGCCTGATCCATGGATTGCAACCTCTTGCTTATCAAGAGCATTTCCTCGCTCGGGATCTGACGGATAACCTGCTTGGTCTCCGCATCTATTACCTTGATCACCGGCTGGTCAAATTCGGGGACCAGACTGAAATTGATGGTCCATCCCTTCAACTTGCTCAAATCGTCCAATCTTTCTTGCAATTCCTGGGCCTGTTTTTCCATATAGGCCTTGTCCATACGCGGCTCTGACACCTTGGCCTGTGCCTGTGATGTCTTGGCTGTCGGCTCGACACTTGTCTGTTCGGCCAGTTCCTCTCCGCTGGATGTGGGTGGAGAAACAGCCATGGCGGCCTGGGGGCCGCCATGTTGAGTCAGCGTCGAAGTAACAGAAGGCATGGCTATCGATTCATTGGCCATCTGCTGCTCCTCATATCAATTGACGGTTGAACCGACTTAGCCCAGCAGCGACAGCGCCGACTGCGGACGCTGGTTGGCCTGGGCCAGTATGCTGGACGCGGCCTGTTGCAGAATGTTCTGCTTGGTCATGTTGGCAGTTTCGGTCGCAAAGTCCGCATCACGGATACGAGAGCGCGCTGCGCTGACGTTTTCCGAGATATTGGTCTGGTTGCGAATGGTCGAATCCAGCCGGTTTTGTACCGCACCCAGTTCGGCACGCTTGCCATCAACTACGGTCAGCATGGAGTCAACCGCAGCAAGAACATTCTGAGCATTGGTCTGAGTGCTGATACTGATGCCACCGGCTGCAGCCCCGTTTGTAAAAATCAGTGTTACTGCTAGAGCCCCTCCACTCGCCCCCATAATAGTGGTATTTGCTGCTGCCGCAATTCCAGAAATGCTGAAACCTGCGGACTGATTCAAACTAAAACCAATGGTCTGGTTGGCATCCGCACCCACCTGGAAACTACCGCTGTAGTTGCCATCCAGCAGCTTGGTGCCGGCAAAAGTAGTGTCTTGGGAAATACGGTTAATCTCGGAGCCCAGCTGATCCACTTCCTTCTGCAAGGCCTCCCGATCCTTGGCGGAGTTGGAGCCGTTGGCAGACTGCTGAGCCAGGGTACGCATGCGCTGCAGCATGCCGGTCACTTCGTCCATGGCCCCTTCTGCGGTCTGCGCCAGGGAGATGCCGTCGTTGGCGTTGCGGTTGCCCTGATCCAGGCCATTGATCTGAGAGGTCAGACGGTTGGAGATCTGCAGACCGGCCGCGTCGTCCTTGGCGCTGTTGATACGCAGACCGGATGCCAGGCGCGTGTATGAGGTATCCAACGACTTGGTGGTGTTCATCAAGTTACGCTGGGCGTTCAATGATGAAGTGTTGGTATTGATAAACATGGCCATAAAAGATTTCTCCTGATGAACAAGAAACTGCGGGCTCTGTTTGCATCTATGCAGCCAGGATCCCACCGTTCAGATGGACAGATTGAACGGTCTGTTCCATCTGGCGGGTCCCTTGTTTGAACGGACATTGGACCCGCAGTTGCGCAAATGCTGGTTTTCCGAACACCCCACAATTTGCTTCACCCTTTGTAGCGGCAGTCCCATCAGAAGCTTTAGGACATTTATTGCCGCTCTCATCAACAAAGAGGCAAATGCCTTCCGCTCAGAGGCTGATGGCTGTTAATCAGGCTATTGGTCGCTCTCGTCCAGAGCAGGCGGCTTCTGTTCATATTGGACTCAGGCCAGAAAGTTCAACTGGCATAGTTTATGCTGGATACTTCTCGCCGCCACTTTTCTGGCGCCAATAAAAAGGCCGACAGATAGTCGGCCATTGAAGAGTTTATGCTCAGGAGAACCTCCTCGAGAGTGGCAGAGTGAACGACTGCACAACACTCGAGGAGATACACCAACAAGATAATCTCTCTTTCGATAGGACAAGGCGTAAATCCGAACACCCCATTGTTCCATCTTTTCTTACCAGGGCGGCCTGAACAACCGCCCTGTTCTTTTTGCTGATTAGCCCAGCAGTGACAGGGCAGACTGCGGACGCTGGTTGGCCTGGGCCAGGATGCTGGAAGCCGCCTGTTGCAGGATGTTCTGCTTGGTCATGTTGGCGGTCTCAGTCGCAAAATCTGCATCACGGATACGGGAGCGGGCGGCACTGACGTTTTCCGAGATATTGGCCTGGTTGCGGATGGTCGAATCCAACCGGTTTTGTACCGCACCCAGCTCGGCACGTTTGCCATCCACCACACCCAGCATGGAGTCAACGGCTGCCAGCACGTTTTGGGCGTTGCTCTGACTGCTGATGCTGATACCACCTGGGGTTGAGCCACTGGTAAAGATGGTTGAAACCGCGGCGACGATAGAGCCAGCAGGACCACTGGTAAAATTGGATGCAGCCGTCGCAATTCCTGAAATGCTGAAGCCGCCAGCCTGACTCAAACTAAAACCTATGGTCTGGTTGGCATCGGCCCCCACCTGGAAGGTTCCGCCATAATTGCCATCCAGCAGCTTGGTACCCGCGAAGGTGGTATCGGTAGAGATACGGTTGATTTCAGACCCCAGCTGATCCACTTCCTTCTGCAGGGCTTCGCGATCCTTGGCGGAGTTGGAACCGTTAGCAGATTGCTGGGCCAGGGTACGCATACGCTGCAGCATACCGGTCACTTCATCCATGGCCCCTTCTGCGGTCTGCGCCAGGGAGATGCCGTCGTTGGCGTTGCGGTTGCCCTGATCCAGGCCGTTGACCTGAGAGGTCAGACGGTTGGAGATCTGCAGACCGGCCGCATCGTCCTTGGCGCTGTTGATGCGCAGGCCGGAGGCCAGGCGCGTGTATGAGGTATCCAACGACTTGGTGGTGTTCATCAAGTTACGCTGAGCGTTCAATGATGAAGTGTTGGTATTGATAAACATGGCCATAAAAGATTTCTCCTGATGAACAAGAAACTGCGGGCTCTGCTTGCGTCAGTGCAGCCAGGGTCCCACCGTTCAGATGGACAGATTGAACGGTCTGTGCCATCTGGCGGGTCCCCTGTTTGAACAGACACAGGACCCGCAGTTGCGCAAATGTTGGTTTTCCGAACACCCCCTCGATTTGCTTCACTCTCTGTAACGGCAGTCCCATCAGAAGCTTTAAGCAATTTATTCAACCTCCCCACGCAAAAAACGGGCAACAGCCCTGTTCCAGGCGACGTGGCCGCAAAGCCCTGTCGTCACGAGATACTCCGACGCGACTCATGGATGTCTGCACAATAAAAATTGGCATGTTTTATGCTGAAGTTTATGTGTCGCCAGTTTATCGGCGCCCATAAAAAAGGCCGACAATGTCGGCCAAAGAAGAGCTTACGCTCAGGAGAACAACCTCGAGGGTGACAGAGTGAACGATCTGCGCAACACTCGAGGGGTAATACCAATAAGAGAAACTCTCTTTCGATAGGACAAGGCGTAAATCCGAACACCCCATTGTTCCATCTTGCTTACCAGGGCGGCCTGAACAACCGCCCTTTTCTTTTTCTTGCAATCAGTCAGCTTAGCCTTGCAGCAGGGAGAGCGCAGACTGCGGACGCTGGTTAGCCTGGGCCAGAATGCTGGAGGCAGCCTGTTGCAAGATATTCTGCTTGGTCATGTTGGCTGTTTCGGTGGCGAAGTCTGCATCACGGATGCGGGAACGAGCGGCCGAGACGTTTTCCGAGATATTGGACTGGTTGCGAATGGTCGAATCTAACCGGTTCTGCACCGCACCCAGCTCGGCACGCTTTCCATCCACGATTTCCAGCATAGCATCCACAGCTCCCAGCACGCTCTGAGCATTGCTCTGACTGCTGATACTAATACCTCCGGCTGTTGAGCCACTGACAAAAACCGTGGTTACAGATGCTGCTGTCGCAATACCAGAAATACTGAACCCCCCACCCTGAGTCAGGCTGAAGCTGATGGTCTGGTTGGCATCCGCACCGACCTGGAAGGTGCCGCTAAAGGAGCCATCCAACAGCTTGGTGCCCGCGAAAGTGGTCGCGCTGGAGATACGGTTGACCTCGGCCCCCAGTTGATCCACCTCTTTTTGCAGGGCTTCACGATCCTTGGCGGAGTTGGAGCCGTTGGCAGATTGTTGGGCCAGGGTACGCATACGCTGCAGCATGCCGGTCACTTCGTCCATGGCGCCTTCAGCTGTCTGCGCCAGGGAGATGCCGTCGTTGGCGTTGCGGTTGCCTTGATCCAGGCCGTTGACCTGGGAGGTCAGACGGTTGGAGATCTGCAGACCCGCCGCATCGTCCTTGGCGCTGTTGATGCGCAGGCCGGAGGCCAGACGAGTGTAGGAGGTATCCAGAGATTTGGTGCTGTTCATCATGTTACGCTGAGCGTTGAGCGATGAAACGTTGGTATTGATATACAGACTCATAATTTTTCTCCTAAGCTATTAAATTTTATCTTTAATTCACTCAGGCTTTATTTTGTTTTGTGCCTGATATGTTTAGTTAACGGCGCTGTTTGGTAAGACTTTAATTTCTTTTTTCTGCCTTCTTGGCAGTAATCGCCGCCTAACCTATATATCGGCCTCTATTTCCCAGCCTTGAGAAAAAAATCAGAATTTTTGCCACTGCGCCCCAACCGACACAAAGATTGGTGGCCAGCGCCCATGCCAGCCGGGTCTGTGCTGCCAGCCACCCGCCCTCCCCTGCCCCCAGAAACCCGCCCTGGCTCCCACTTTTGCATACCGGCATTGCTCACACGCGCCCCTTGCCCCTAAAATCGCCGCCCCATCATTTATTGGACGTGAGTTGTTCTCCATGCAGACACTGGTTGAGCAGATTGTTTACATCAGCGACATGTTTGGTACTGCGGTATTCGCGTTTTCGGGGGTATTGGTGGCAGGGCGCCTCAGAATGGACGGCTTCGGCGTCATGGTGCTGGCAGCGGTGACCGCCATCGGCGGTGGCACCATACGTGACATGATCCTGGGCGCCACCCCGGTATTCTGGGTACGCGACCCACTCTACATCTGGGTCGTCATCGCCACGGCCCTCATCGGCATGTGGATGGTCAAGTTGCCCCGCCGCATGCCCTGGTATGTGCTGCCGGTGGCGGACGCCTTCGGGTTGGCGCTCTTTACCGTGATTGGCGCCCAGAAGGCGCTCAACTTCGGCACCTCTGGGCTGATTGCTGTGCTCATGGGCACCATGACGGGGGTGGCTGGTGGCATGATCCGGGACGTGCTGGCCCGGGAAGTGCCCATGGTGCTGCAAAAGGAGATCTATGCCACCGCCTGCATCCTGGGGGGCATCCTCTATACCCTGGCGCTGGAGGTCAACATGGACAGGGTCACCGCCATGCTCATCTGCATGACGGCCGTTTTTGGCCTGCGCGTTGCCGCCATCTACTGGCACCTCTCCCTGCCGACCTTTTCGTTGCAGCGCAACTGAGCCGGGTCTGGGTGGGCGAGATCCCACCCTTGCAGGGGCAAGATTGAACCAAGCCCGCTTTTCTGTTGTCATAGAGTGGTCGTTTCAAGCCGGATTACCTCATGCAAAAACTTGGGCTCATTACCACGCTGATTCTGATGATGGTGGCAGCGGCTCATGCGGGGGCACAGGCCCTGTTCGGGCGCCTGGCATCCACCCCGGTGCAGCAGTTCAACCAGCAGATCCGTCAGGCGAGCAGCAGTCAGCAGGGCTGGGTCAACGACTATCGCGAAGTGGCTCGCCGCTTCGTGGGTCATGAAGACGTGCCCACCCGCATCCATGCCCAGCAGCTGGACAACGATCTGGTGCTCTCGGTGGCCCTCGATGGCCAGAAGAGCGACATGCTCTACATCCTGACCCTGTTTCGCAGCAACAACCTGTGGCAGATGCGTCAGGCCGAGATGGGCTGGCGCTGCCAGGGCCAGGAGACCTTTACCCCAGTCCCCTGCCCCTGATCATCACCGAAGATGTGAAATAAAAAAATCCGGCACCTTGGCCGGATTTTTTTATGGGCGCATGCACACGCTATCAGGGGCGGTACACCTTGACGTTGTCAAAGCCCTGCTCTTTCAGATAGAGCGCCTGCAACTTGCTCATCACGCCGCGATCGCAATAGAGCAGGTAGGTCTGCTCCTTGGGCAGATCGCCAAAGGCAGTCGCCAACTTGAAGAAGGGGATGTGCAGAACGTCGCGCCCTTCCACCACCAGCGGCTTCTCGTCGCGCTCATCACTGGAGCGGATGTCCAGGATGACTTCATTGGCGGCCAGCACCTGGGTGGTCTCCACCTCCTGCACCTGGGCGGCAGTCTCTTCGCCGATGCGGCGAATGTCGAGATAGCGGGCCTCGCTCACCACCTTGTCCAGGATGGCGAAGTCGAAGTTGGCCTCTTCCGCCTCGATGTTGGACAGCACTGCCTTGATGGTGGGCTTCTTGGAGATGACGCCGCAATACTCCGGCATGGTCTCTGCAAACTCCAGGGTACCGATGCGACGGGCTTCGCTGATGATGTCCGGCTTGTCCCAGGTGATGAGGGGGCGCAGGATCACCTTGTCGGTCACCCGATCGATCACGTTCAAGTTGGTGAGAGTCTGGCTGGAAACCTGGCCCACACACTCGCCGGTCACCAGGGCCTGGATCTGGAAGGTTTCCGCCACCTGGCCGGCGGCGCGCATCATCATCCGCTTGAGCACTACGCCCATCTGGCCGTTGTCGATCTTCTCGAGGATCTCGGCCACCACGGGCTCAAAGTCGATGGCGGTGAAACGCACCTTGTGGGAGGCGCCGAACTTGCTCCACAGGTAATAGGCGACCTGCTTGACCCCGATCTCGTGGGCAGCGCCACCGAGGTTGAAGAAGCAGTAGTGCACACGGCAGCCGCGCTTGATGAACTGGTAAGAGGCCACGCCGGAGTCGAAGCCGCCGGAGAGCAGGCTCAGCACGTCCTCCTGGGTCGCCATGGGGAAGCCGCCCATGCCGTGGTGGACGGCACTGATGATGTAGAGCTCGTCGTTTTCCACTTCAAGATTCACCTGGATATCCGGCTTCTTGAGGCGCACACCGGCGGTTTCGCAATGCTGGTTGAGGCCGCCACCCACATAGCGCTCCAGCTCCAGGGAGCTGAAGTCGTGCTTGCCGACGCGACGGGCACGCACGCAGAAGGTCTTGCCTTTCAGGCGATCGCCCCAGACGGCGCGGGTCTGCTCGAAGATGTCGTGCAGATCGGTAAAGTTGCTCAGCTTCACTTCGAGGAAATACTGGATGCCAGGGATACAGGCCAGGGTCTCGAGATACTGGGCGTGGAACTGATCGTTGCGGGAGCTCACTACCAGCTTGTCCCAGTCCATCCGCACGCGGGCATCTTCGTCAAAGCGGCGCAACACGTTACGGATGTTGCCCTGCAGCATCTTGGTGAAACGCTGACGCACTGACTTGCTCTTGATGGTGATTTCGGGGAACAGCTTGATAATGAACTTCATGGTGTTGACTCGGGTGGCCTTGATTTAAGGGCGCGAATTATATCAGAAGTTTGGCGCCAGCGCCTACTGGCCAGGTGACGGCAGATTTTCCCACACAATGTTTGCCGCAAGGCGGCAATCTTGCGTATATTCCCGAGCCTGCGCCTTGGCCACCGGCTTGAACACTGACGATCCGATGAAGACCTATATCTACTACCCCGGCATGGAAGTACGGGATGAACTCTGGCTCAAGTTTGCTCTGATCTATCTGGAGCGGCTAGCCTTCGTCTTCACCGTCAGCGAGAAGAGCGGCCTCACCGCCCTGCTCGATACCCTGCGCCAGCAGAGCGATCTGCTGGCCGAGCGGCCGGCACCAACCTTCTTTGCCGCCATCACCCCCCAAATCGAAAATCAGATTACCGGCCTTATCGCCCCCGATTTCGTCCGCCACAAGGTGTTTGGCAACAAGGAGCTGATCGCTCGCTGGCGCCAGCGTGCCAACCACGACTGCTTCTGCCCCGCCCAGCCGGGTCTGGAGCGGCTGCACGGTTTTTGCCTGACACACGGCTTTGCGACCCAGGACGAGGGGGGGATCAGAATGGCGCGACGCTTCGCCAACCTGCTCTCCATGCGCCTCGCCCGTGAGTGGGCGCTCGCCAATGAGGGGGCCCTCATCACGGATCACGACTACCTGGACAGGCTGCTGCACCTGCTCGAATCCCGCTACCACAACCGGGGTGGCCAGGATTGCTTCCACCTCGAAATCCCGCTGCAAGTGCCCACTCACCTCGCCGAGATCTCCTTCGATGAGCTGGTTGCCCTGCGCGGGCGCAGCGGTTTTCGCCAGCAGCTGGCAGCCTTCCACCAGGCTCTGGATGCCCTGCTCGCCATGCTGGGCAGCGGCTACGCCGACCCTGCCGTACTGGCCCGCTTCGAGCAAGCGCAGCAGGGGCTCAACCAGCTGCTGGGCCCGGAGACCCGAAGCCTGCCACTCACTACCCTTGTCAGCTGCTCATTGCCCGCCATGGCGATGATCCACAGGCTCAAGGAGAGTCACCCCGACAGCAACCTTGTCTTCCATCCCATCAAGAAGAGCCACTTTCACCAGCGCAAGAGTCAGCACTTCTTCACCCGGCTGGGTCAGGTCAAACCCTGAACCAGCGCCAGCACAGGGGCTGCCGTCAAGATATTGTCGCCCTGAACGAGGCTCCTCTGACCCTCCTGCCTCAGGAGGGGTTCTCCAGCCGAAACTCGATGCGATCGCTGTTGCCCGCCTCGTCCACCACCACCAGCTGGTAGCGCCCCGCCTCGCTCAGCACCTGATCCCCGTCCCAGCGCAGCCGTTGGCCGTTGAGAAACCAGTGCGGCTTGCCCACGCCCCCCAGCACCCTGGGTTGCAGGCGGTAGCGCTGACTGCGAATGAGGTTGCCCTCCCCCAGGGCCAGGATGCGAATGGGAGCCTGCAGATCGGCGCTTCGCCCCTCCCCCGCACACTGGCTTGCCAGCAGCGCCTGGCGGCGCTCGCCGGGTGTGCGCCAGGGTTCCAGCGAGAGCGGCCAGAGCGCCCGAACGCCTGACTGAGCCGCATCCTGGCAGCGGGCCAGGGTCGGCTTGCCTTCGGCAGTGAGCGCAACCTGGCGCAGGGGCGAGGGCCAATCCATGGGATCCGGCAGGGTCGGCGGATCCCGCGCCTCCAGCAGCCAGGCGCTCTGGCGTTGCAGGCAGGCCTCAGGCAGGGTCGCACTTGACTTGCGCCCCAGAGGCCAGCAGATCTCGGCCTCGCTCACCGTATTGGGTTGCGCCGGCAAAGGACTGTTGTCCGAGAGCCGCGAGTAAACGGAAAGCAGCAACGGCACAGCCGCGCTCTGGCCATAAAAACCCGGCAAGGGGGTACCGTCGGGACGCCCCAGCCAGACCCCTATGGTCCAGCGGCCGGAGACCCCCATGGCCCAGCTGTCCCGATAGCCGTAGCTGGTGCCCGTCTTCCAGGCGAGCCGGTTGACCCGACCGGTCGCCTCGCTGGCGAAGGGTTGATCCGCCCGCCCCTGGGCACTCAATACCTGCCAGATGATCCAGGCGGCCCCCGGGCTCAGCAAGGGGCGGGGCACCGCCTGCTGCCCCGCCAGCCAGACCGGCATCGCCACCTGCCCCTGCCGGGTGAGGGCGCTGTAGAGCGCCACCAGCTGCTCGAGCCGAATACCCGCCGCCCCCAGCGCAATGGCCGGGTTGGGCTTGTCCGAGAGCGCCAGCCGCACCCCGGCGTTGTCGAGGCGGCTGACCAGCTTGCCGGCCCCAAACGCCTCCAGCACCTGCACCGCCGGCACGTTGAGGGATTGCTGCAGCGCCTGGGTGAGGGTCACAGGCCCCTGAAAGGCACCGGTAAAATTGGCGGGTCTATAGTCGGAACCCAATCTCGGGGCATCGGAGAGCAGGGAGGCCGAGTGCACCAGCCCCTCGTCCAGGGCCAGACCGTAAATGAAAGGCTTGAGGGTGGAGCCGGGGGAGCGGATCGCCTGCACCATGTCGAGGTAGCCGTGGCGGCGCAGATTGCCATACTCGGCACTGCCCACGTAAGCGCGCACCGCCATGGTTCTGTTGTCCACCAGGAGCAAGGCGGCCGAGGTCTGCTCGGGGAAGCGGCGGATATAGCTCGCCACCCGGGCCTCCAGCCAGCGCTGCAGATCCCCGTCTATGGTGGTGTGCACCAGGGCCCCCGGCTGGCTGCCAGCCGCCAGCCGGGCAAACAGCGGCGCCTCCATAGGCGTGAAGTGACCGCGGGCCAGCACAGGCTCGATACGCCCCTCCTGCCACACCTGCTCGGGCCAGGCGCCCTGCGCCACCAGCCGCTGCATCACCTTGTCGCGAGCGGCGCGGGCACGCTCGGGGTGCCTGTCAGGCCGGTAACGGCTGGGGGCCTGGGGCAGCACAGCCAGCAGCGCCGCCTCGGCATGGGTCAGCTTGGCCGCGCTCTTGCCCAGATAGGCGAAACTCGCCGCCTGCACCCCCTCCAGATTGCCGCCAAAGGGGGCCCGGTTGAGGTAGACGGTGAGCAGAGTGCGCTTGTCGTAGTGCCACTCCAGTTGCAGCGCCCGCGCCATCTGGCGCAGCTTGCCGGGCACGCTCCTGTGGTAAGGCTCGATGAGGCGGGCCACCTGCATGGTGAGGGTCGAGCCCCCAGAGACGGCCCGCCCGTAGCGCAGCCACTGACTGATGCCGCGTACCATGGCCACCGGGTTGACCCCGGGATGGCGCCAGAAATAGCGATCCTCGTAGCCCAGCAACGCCTCTATATAGCGAGGGGAGACCTGCTCCAGGGTCACGGGGTAGCGCCACACGCCGCTGGTGTCGGCGAAGGCGCGCAGCGGCCGACCCTTCATATCGAGCACCACCCGCGCGTAGGCGGGATCCAGCGGCGGCGGCGGGAAGAGGCGATCCAGCGCCAGCAGCGACAGGAGCAGGGCAACAGCCCCCAACACCGAGAAACGCAGCCAGCGCGGCAGACGGCCCAACCAGACGAGGCAGACACGGCCACTGCGGCTAAGCCTCAGCAAACTGCGCCGCCAGAGGGTAAGCGGGCGAACCCGCTCGAGGGAGGAAAGATTACTCAGAGATGCTCACCTCGTGAATATCCTCCCCCAGGGCCCTGAGCTCAGGCCGGTACATGTCCTCCACCTGGGTCGGCGGCACCTGATAACGACCCGGCGTCACCGCCCGCATCAGGTAGACCAGCTGCTGGTTGCCCCCCGCACTCAGATCCAGCGCCGCCGTGTAGCGATCGTCACGAAACTCCTGATGCTTGAGGTAGTCGTTCCACTCACTCTGCCACGCCGGTTTCCCCTCAATCGAAAGCTCTTCCAGCTTGATGCTGTTGCCAAGGGCCGGATTCTCCAGCTCGAAACCGGCCGGCAGCATCTCCACCAGCAGGGCATCGGGCACCGCCGATTCGCTACTCACATTGAGCCGCACCACCACCAGATCGCCGACCCTTACCTTGGCCGGATCAAGCTGCTTGCCGTCACCGTTGAACCAGCTGCGGGTGACGCTCATGCCCTGGCTGACACGCGCGGGCGCCTGTTCGGGGTAGCCAATCAGTGTTCGCTGCACATAGAGCGAGCCCTTGCCCTCGTTGGTAACGGCGCTGGCTGTCAGCGCCTCCGGGGCGCCGAGCTGCACACTGGCCTCGCCGGCAAAGGGGCGCTCGCCATCGGTAGATACCAACCTGGCCTGCCAGTCGGCGGCGGGATCGACTTGCGCCAGCCGCAGCAGGGCGAGGCGCTCCTGGGTGCTGAGCCACTGGCGATGGGCCAGGGTATCGGCCACCTTGGCGCTCAGCGCTGGCCAGTGCTCCTCGGCCAGCTTGTGCTGACGAAGCAAGGAGAGCTCGAGGGCCTGGTCACGCAGGGGAGAGCCGTAATCCCCCAGATAATCCTCACCGCGCTCGGTCGCCTGCGCCCGGGCAAGGGCCTTGGCGGCGTTCTGTTCATCCCCCATGGCCGAGAGCGCCAGCGAGAGGTGGAGCAGCGGCAAACCGGAGCGGGCGTGATCGGCCTGCTGCTCCCAGATGAGGCGCAGGGTGGCGAGCGGCGCCTTACCCACCCGTGCCAGCACATAGGCGCTGTAGGCCTGATAGGCCAGCCGGCTATGCTCGGGGGCACTGCTCCAGCGCTCCCCGTACTGGCTGTCGGTCAGATAACTCTGCAGCCGGTTCAACGCCTGACTCAGCATGGCCTCCGGCACGGCATCCCCCGCCTCCTTGCGGGCCAGCAGATAGTCGGCGGCATAGGCGGTGAGCCACGGCTCCTCGTCGGAGCGCCCATCCCAGAGGCCAAAACCGCCGCTCGGCAGTTGCAGCCGCTGCAAGCGTTGCAGCAGGGCGCGCTGCAGATCCGCCTCGCTCACCGGCTTGCTCCCCTCTGCAGGTTTGGCCCAGGCGGCACGCTCATCCGCCGTGGTCAGCAAGTAAGGCCAGGCGCGCGACAGGGTCTGCTCCAGGCAGGCATAGGGGTAATCGGCCAGCGCCAGCCACTGGGCGGCCGGATCCCAGGGGGGCGTGCCGGAGAGGCTGAGCAGCCCCTGCAGGTTGGTGCTATCCAGCCCGGCCAGCTCGCCCGGTGCAAAGCTCATCTGCTGACCCGGGGCCAGCATCTGGTAGCGCTGGCGAGTCTCGGCAGGCCAGGGGGAGCGCAGCGGCAGCGACCAGTCGCGGCTGATGGCAAAGCCCTTGCCGCTCGCCGCCAACTGCAGGCTTGCCACGCCGCTGGCGCCTGTCACTGTGAGCGGCAGGGTCAGCCACTGCTCCTCGCCGTTTTTAAGGGAAAGGATGCTGGGCAGCTCGCCGTTTGCCTTGAGCCCGCCATTGAGGGTCCATTCAAGCGAAAGATTCTGATCTTCGCCGCTCATGTTACGCAACTGCACCAGGGCCCGGGTCTGATCCCCGCGAGCGCCAAAGCGTGGCCAGCCAATTTCGGCCACCAGGGGCGCCACCACCTTGACGGCGCGCTCGGCCTCCCCCACCTGCTGCTCGTTCCAGGCCAGTGCCATCAGCGCCAGCTCGCCGTTGAAGTTGGGCAGATCCAGCGGTATCACCGCCTTGCCCTGCTCGTCGAAACTCACCTCGCCACTCCAGAGCGCAGCGACCTCGACCCGGCTCTCCAGTGCGCCCCCCTTCTTCAGGGCCGGGGCATCACCGCCGTAGTTGAGACGAGCCAGCTTGCCGTCCTGGGGCGGGATCACCTGACCGTAGTTGTCGAACAAGTCTTGTGCGAAGCGCTTGCGACCGAAGAAGATCTCGAACGGGTCGAGTGGCTTGTAGTCGCTGATGTTGAGCACGCCCCTGTCCACCGCCGCCAGCACCACCCGCCCCTGACTGTTGGGGGTGGAGGTAGCGGTCACTTCGAGCCGGGTGAGCGGCACGGCTTTATCAGGCGCGCTCAGGGTGAGCGGCAGGCGGCGAGCCTCTCTGTCCAGCGTCAGCGGCACCAGGCCGACCGAACGCAGGCTTTGAATGCCCTTGCTGCTCACCGGCTTTGACTCGCTGTCGGGGGCGGCGATCTGCGCCGAAATATGCAGATCATGACGTTGCCACTCGGGGCTGATGGGGATCGCGAACTCGCCACGCCCTTCCCCCTGCCCGGCGCCTTCGGCGTTCAGTTCGATGCGCTGCCACCAGCGCAGGCCGTCGCCATCTTCCACCAGCAGCAACCCCTTGCCCGCACGGGGAGCGACCAGGGTTACTTTCGCCTTGTCTCCGGCCTGATAGGCGCGCTTGTCGAGGGTGATGGCAATCTTGTCGGGCCGCGCCTGCTCGCCACCGCCGCCCCAGGCGTAGCTGCCGATCTCGAACCGCAGGCTGGATTGATGGCCCTGGCTGTTCTCCACCTCGAGGCGATACCAGCCGGCCGCAAGCGGCAGGCTGAGGGCGGTCGGCCCCTTGCCGTCCAGCTGCAGTGTCTGCTCCTGCTCCAGATAGGGCTGGCTGTTGAACTCGTACTTCCACCCCTCGCCGTCGGCGTAGTGCCAGTAGTAGTCGCGGTACTCGTTGACCAGGCGCACCTTCACCTCGCCCGCCACTGGCTGGCCCTGGTCGTCGAGGTTGAGGATCTGGAAGGGCAGCGGTTTGCCCCCCTCTACCCGCTCTGCCACGAAATCGGCCCTGAGGGCGGGCCACTGGCTGCCGGCGGGCCAGCCGTACTGGGTGCGGCTGCGATTGACGGCGCGGCCACCGGGCTCGGAGAGCGACACCCGGTAGGCCACCTCCAGCGGTCCGAGGCCGCGCACGCCATCCAGCTCATCCGCCAGCGAAAAAGTCCCCTGCCCCTGTTCGTTCAAGGTGATATTGAGGGGCTCCGGCTCTTTGGCCTGCTCGGCGAGCAGCACGTCCCCTAAGGTAAACTCCTGCCACTGGGTGAAGGGCATGGTGGCGCGGCTTATCTTCACCTCCGCCTTCGCCTTGGTACTGCTCGCCGGGGCACCATAGAGGTAGTCCCCCTGCAGCGGCAGGGTGAGGGCGGCTTCCGGGCTCTGCAATTCCCCATCCGGCCCCTTGCCGAGCTGCAGTTTCAGCCGCTCGGGCAGGAACTCCTCCACCAGGAAGGGCCACTCGAAGCGGCTGCCCGCCGATGTCTTGAGGGTGATGGTCCAGCGTCCCAGGGGCGCATCCTGCGGCAGGCGCAGGCCGTAGTGGGCGGCGCCCAGGGGGTCAGGCAGCAGCCGTTTCTGCTCCAGCAGCTGACCGTCCGGCTGCTTCACCTCCAGCTCCACCGCCATGCCGGGCAACAGCTGGCCATCCTGCCCCTTGAGCAGGATCTCGCTGTCGAGCCGCTCGCCGGGGCGGTAGAGATCTCGCCCGCTGAACAGATAAAGCTGCTGGGCCTGCCAGGGCTGGGTGCCCAGATCGAAGGTGGAGAGATCAAGCGCCGCGCCATCGAGGCGCAGTACCGCCAGATGCTTGCCCTGCTCGGCCAGCAGCAGGCGGGCCCCCTGCACCTGCTCGAAACGCCGGTGACCGCGCGGATCTGTCTGCTGCACCTGCAGCCGGTTGCCCTTCTCGTCGAGCAGGGAGAGTTGCACCTTCTTGAGGGGGTCGGCGGTTGCCAGGGAGCTGACGAACACCTCCAGTCGATCCCGGTAGCGGCGGGCACTGAGCCCCATGTCGCTCACCGCGAAATAGGTGGTCTCCTTGCGCCAGTCGTAGTTGCCAAGGGGCGACATCACCGCAAAATAGACCCCGGCCTCGGCCAGTTGCGGCTCCTTCACATTGATGAGGTGGGTCTCGCGCCGGTTGGCATCGAGCGCCAGGGCATAGCGGCCGCTGAACACCCGCTTGGCACGCTGGGTGACCTGCTCCAGATCCCAGTTGCCCATGCCGGCGCCGGGGCGATACTCGGCCAGGAAGCGCGGCAGATACTCGGCATCGATCCGGAAGAAGTCGATGTTGACCTCGTCCACGTTGACCGCGCTGATGGGCAGGCGCAGCTCCTCGCGCAGGGGCAATACCATGCCGCTGGAGGTAAAGGAGGCCCCCGCCTCCAGCGGTCGGGTCTTGAGGGTCCAGCGCTGGGGAGATGGGCCCAGCCCCGCCTTGAGACTCACCTCATAGCTCTTGTCGGGCTGGACATTCGGGAAATAGAGGGTGCGGCCATCTTCGGCCAGGATCCACTCCCCCTGCACCTGCTTGCCCCCCTCGCTGACCGAAAGCCAGCTCTGCCAGTTCGCCTTGGGCGTCAGGGGGCCGGAGAAGACCAGTGCCAGCGCCGGGGCATCCCGATACTGGCGGGCATTGGCCTGCACCACAGAACTTGGCGCTCCCGCCTCCTGCTGCGCCCCGGTTGAGGGAGATGCGGGCGCCGGGGTGTCCGGGCCGCAGCCTGCCAGCAGCAGAGCCCCCACCCCCGCCAATAGCGAAGCCAGTAAGCGAGGGACGCGAGACACAGGAGAGGGCTTGAGGAGACGCATAGGTTTGATCCCGGGTTGAGTCGCCGCCAGCGCAGCGCAGGAGCCAATAGGATAAAACGTCGCCCCCATTAACACAAAGCTCAGTGCGGCGGACACATCATCCACGGCATTCCGTTACTGACAGCAGAAATAGCTATTAATGAGCCAGTAAATAATATTTCCCATTCGAAACTCTTTTTTAGGCAGTTATTTTATACAGGTAAACTCCTCCCCGTTTTCTGAACCCAAGCTAGACTGGGGGCAACAGTTCCCTTGTGTGGTATAGGAATACTCTTTATTCTCTGGCACCGCTGAAGTTGTAGAAGCAATCAGCCTAATATCAAGCAGTTAAATATTTTTTAAACATTGAGTTCCTGTGCCATAAATTAAATGCAGGCAAGGTCAGAGTGCCCCCCACACGCTGAACTCAGTGTTCTTTATCACTACACACCCTATGCCTGCTGGCCCGACACCTGTGTTGGGCCAGCATGGTTGTGTGCTCATCCCCCGTCGGAGTCATACCAGAATGGAAAATAATGATCTGTCCATAGTCGAAAAAAGGTTGGTTGCCAGATTCCTGGATATGTTCATCAAGTTTGGCCTTATCCTGGCACTGGGCTCTTTCTGCTTCACCGTGTTCTCCCCCTTCATGAACATGATGTTGTGGGCCCTGATCCTGGCCGTCACCCTCTATCCCCTCCACCAGCGCTTTGCCGCGCGCCTGGGCGGGAAACAGGGCAAGGCCTCTACCCTGCTGGTCTTGCTGGGGGTGTTGCTCATCGTGGCCCCTACCGTTGTCATGGTCAGCTCCCTGGGTGACAGCGTCAGCTCCCTGGTCGACAAGGTGAACAACAACACCCTGGTGATCCCGGCGCCCTCCGCCGACATCGCCGACATCCCCCTGGTGGGCGCCAAGCTCCATGCCGTCTGGCTGAAGGCCTCGGTGGATCTGCCCAGCCTCATCGTCAGCTACAAACCGCAGCTCGGGGATCTGGCCAAGAAGGTCGTCGGCATCCTGACCAGCATGGGGGGGGGCTTGCTCGGCTTCGTCTTCTCCTTCATCGTGGCCGGCATCATGATGGCCTGGGGCGCACCGGGAGCTGCGAGCGCCGATCGCATCGCCATGCGCATCACGGACGAACGCAAGGGGCTGGCGCTGACCAAGCTGTGCACCAGCACCATACGTGCCGTCGCTCAAGGGGTCATCGGGGTCGCCTTTATCCAGGCGCTGCTGGCGGGCATCGTCATGATGCTGGCAGGGATCCCGGCCGTCGGCATCTTCTTCGTCCTGGCGCTGATCCTCGGCATCGCCCAGGTGCCAGTGATCCTGGTGACGGCTCCCGCCATCGCCTACATGTGGAGCACGGGTGATCACGGCACCCTGGTGAACATCATCTACAGCGTCCTGCTGATAGTCGCCGGCATGGCCGACAACGTCCTCAAACCGCTGCTGCTGGGTCGCGGTGTCGATGCTCCCATGCCGGTGGTGCTGCTGGGCGCCCTTGGCGGCATGGCTGCCAGTGGCATCCTCGGCATGTTCATCGGCGCCACCCTGCTCTCCATCGGCTATCGCATCTTCATGGCCTGGGTCAACGAAGGTCTGGCTTCTGCGGATAAATAACTCCATGGCCGTCCAACGTCACACCATGCGCCCCCTGTTCACGGGGGGCGCGTGCCTGTTATTGAGTGCCTGCACAGTGCTAGGCCCCGACTATCAGGCTCCCAGAGTCGAAGAGATGGCCAGCTGGCACAGCGCCAGCGAGGGTCAGCAGGCGAGCGCAACCGCCGACTATCGCCAATGGTGGAACCGGCTAAACGATCCCGTGCTGAGTGCCCTGGTCGAGGAAGCGCTGCGAAAGAATCCGGACGTGCGGATCGCCGGCTTGCGGATCCTCGAGGCCCAGGCCCAGCTCGGCATCGCCGAGAGCCTGCTCGGCCCCCAGGCCACCGTGGGCACGGGCGAGCTGCTGCAAGCCGGACAGACCCGTAACGGCCACAGCAGCGCCGGCAGCAGCTATGGCGCCGGGTTCAATCTCGGCTGGGAACTCGACTTCTGGGGCAAGTTCGAACGCGGCATCGAAGCGGCGGATGCCAACTACTTCGCCACCCTGGCCCAGTATGATGACATCCAGGTGCTGATGGCCGCCCAGGTGGCCCAGCTCTATGTGAGCATCCGCACCCTGGAAGCCAGACTCCACATCGCACGGGAGAATGCCCGCATCCAGCGGCGCAGCCTGGAGATCACCGAACGGCTGTTCAAGAGCGGCAACAGCGCCGAGCTGGACGTGCAGCAGGCCAAGACCCAGTACCTGGGCACCCTGTCCGGCATTCCGCAACTCGAGACCAGCCTGCGCCAGAGCCAGAATGCCCTCTCGACCCTGATTGCCAGACCCCCGGGCCCCCTGCCCGAGATGGGCACCAACACCGGCAAGATCCCCCAGGGTGAGCTGGCCCTGGTCACCGAGATGCCGGCCGATCTGCTGCGCCGGCGTCCCGACGTGCGGGTCGCGGAGCGGCAACTGGCCGCCCAGTCGGCCCTGATCGGCGTGGCCGAGAGCGAGCTCTACCCGTCCATCACCCTGCTCGGCACCCTGGGGGTCAACGCCACCAATGGGGAGAGCGGCACCTTCTCCTGGGCCGTCGGCCCCTCGCTCAGCTGGAACCTGCTCGATCAGGGACGGCTCGGCAACCAGATCCTGGTGCAGGACGCCCGCTTCCAGCAGCTGCACGAACGCTATCGCGACAGCGTGTTCAAGGCGGCCCGCGAGGTGGATGACGCGGCCGTGGCCTACGCCAACGGCCAGGACGAGATCGCCCTACTGACCCAGACCGGCGAGGCCGCCCGTCGCTCCCTCGAGATCGCCAACACCCAGTATCGCGAGGGGATGGCGGACTTCCAGCGGGTCCTCGACTCCCAGCGCGCCCTGTTCAACCAGCAGGAGCGCCTAGTCAACAGCCGTGGCGCCCGGATGCGCGACCTTATCACGCTCTACAAGGCACTGGGTGGCGGTTGGGAACAGGGGCGTGAACGCCCCCTGGTGACCCCCGAGGTGGAGGCCCAGCTGCGCACGCGCGCCGACTGGGCTCCCCTGCTCGACGCAACCCACTCCCCCATGACACAGAAGGCAAGCTCCCATGACTGACAGCACTGCATCTCCCGGCCAGGCCAGCCGCCGCGCCACCCTAGGGCTGCTGGCTGCAATCCTCCTCCTGCTCATCTGGTATCTGCTGGCGGACAGGCTGACCCCATACAGCTCCCAGGCCCGGGTGCAGGCCTTCGTGGTCCCCGTCGCCGCCGAGGTGTCGGGCCAGATCAAGCGGGTCTATGTCCACGACAATCAGGACGTGGACGCAGGCTCCCCCCTGTTCGAGATAGACCCCGAGCCCTATGACATCGCCCTGGCCAAGGCCAACTCCGACTACCAGACGGTCTTGAGTGGCGTCAAGGCGAACACCGAAGGGGTCAAGGCGGCCGAGGCCTCCCTGATGGCCATGCGCGCCGCCTATGACAACGCGGCCAAGGATGCGGAGCGCCAGGAGCGGCTCTATCGCGAGGATCCGGGTGCCATCTCGGTGCGTCGCCTCGAGGTGGCCCAAGCCACCCGCGAGACGGCCAGGAGCCAGGTGGCGGCAGCTGAAGCCGACGTCCGCCGCGCCATCGAAGCCGCCGGGGCGAGCGGCGATGACAACTCCCAGCTGCTCAGCGCCCGCTCGGCTGTCCACAAGGCGCAGCTGGATCGCCAGAACACCCGAGTGGTGGCGCCGGGTCGCGGCCTCATCACGGATCTCAGTACGGATGCCGGCCAGTTCATCGGGGCCGGCGCACCGGCCATGACACTGATCGCCATCCATGACGTCTGGGTATCGGCGGATCTGACGGAGAACAATCTGGGCAACGTCCGGCCAGGGGACAAGGTCACCATCTTGCTCGACAGCTTGCCCGGACAGCTGTTCAAGGGGGAGATCCGCAGCGTCGGCTACGGGGTGGGCGATGGCAAGAGCCAGCCCGCCGGTGCCCTGCCCACGGTGGACAACAACCGCGACTGGCTGCGTCAGGCACAGCGTTTCCCGGTCAAAATCGCCTTCCAGAGTGATGACTTTCCGCCAGTCGAGGCGCTGCGGGTCGGCGGCCAGGCCGATGTGCTGGTCTACACCGGCGAGAGCGGGGTGATGCACTTCCTGGGGGCGCTCTATATCCGGCTGATGAGCCTCTTCTCCTTCCTCTATTGAGGCGCCATATGCATAACGCCGACAGGGCTGTACTGCGCATTGGCACGGGCATCGGGCTCGCGGCGGGGATCTGTTACGGATTGGCCCTGCCCATGCCCCACCTCGGCGTCATCATGGCCTGGGTGGTGCTGTGCCGCCCCGGGGAGGCGCTCGGCCTGAAGAAGGGGCTGGCAGGGGGACTCCTGCTGCTGGGGATCATGGCCGCCGGGGTGCTGCTGGTCCCCCTGCTGACCCACTATGCCCTGGCGGCCGTGCTGCTCATCGGCCTGCTGCTCTACCTGCTGATGCAGCAGTCGATGGCCGGCAAGGGGGCCGCCGCCATGCTGCTCATCATGGCCATTAC
Source organism: Aeromonas sp. R4-3 (assembly GCF_040908275.1). Classification (NCBI taxonomy): domain Bacteria; kingdom Pseudomonadati; phylum Pseudomonadota; class Gammaproteobacteria; order Aeromonadales; family Aeromonadaceae; genus Aeromonas; species Aeromonas sp. R4-3. Next base: position 97,422 of record NZ_JBFODK010000023.1, on the reverse strand, counting down.
GGTGATCCCGGTGGCCGGGCTCATCGAGCAGTCCCTTGCCATCGCCATCGCCCAGATGATGGGGCTGGGGATCCTGATAGGTACCCTGGTCAACCGCATGGCTCACGCGCTCTTCCCTCCCCTGCCGGTGGCGGGAGCGGCGGCAAGGCCCGTGCCATTGCCCCCCGAACATCCCAAACGGCTGGCGCTGCGCGCCGTCGCCATAGTGCTGCCGGTGTGGCTGCTGGCCCTCGGCAACCCGGCGTTCTACATTCCGGCGGTGATGAAGACGGTGGCGCTGGCCCAGCAGAGCACCTCCCTCAACGCCAGACAGGCGGGCCAGGAGCTGGTGCTCTCGACCCTGATGGGCGCCCTGCTGGCCTGCGCACTCTGGCTGGGGCTCAGCCTCTGGCCCTCGCTCTTGATGCTGGTGCTGATGCTGGCCCTGATGACCCTCTGGCTGGCGCGACGTCTGATCCGGCTGGTGGCGAGCCGCTGCTCGCCGTCGTTCTGGAGCAACGCCTGGATCACGGCGCTCATCCTGTTTGGCCCGGCCATAGAGGACAGCGCCACCGGCAAGGATGTGTGGTTGGCGGCCGCCATGCGTTGTGGCCTCTATCTGGTGGTGGCCGGCTATGGCTGGCTGTGTATCTTGCTGCTCGAGCAGTGGTGGCCGGTCGGCCGCCCACTGGCAGAAGCCAAGTTAGGAGACTGACATGTTTCTCATATTTATGGTCGGCATCCCGGTGATCCTGATCAACATGCTGTTGCAATCCCTGGTATCCGTCTGGTGCATCCGCTTCTACATCAAGCGGTTCGGCAAGCGCGAGGGGGTGCTGGCCGGCATGCTGGCGCTGTTTGGCATCATCACCCTGATGATGCTGGGCAACCTGGCCCAGATCGGCGTCTGGGGCGGGCTCTTCCTGTGGCTCGGGGAGTTCGACACCCTGCAGGAGGCCGTCTACCACTCCGGGGTCAACTTCGCCACCCTGGGCTATGGCGACATCGTCATGAGCCCGCAGTGGAAGCTGCTCGGCCCCCTCGAGGCGGTCAACGGCGCCCTGATGATAGGCCTCTCCGGCGCCTCCATGCTGGCGGTCTTGCAGCACCACATTCGCAAGCAGCTCAATGACGGCGCCCCCTGATCGGGCTGTGCTCATGGTGTAAAAATGGGCCACTCCATGGAGTGGCCCATTTTCATGCAAAGCAGTCAATTGGGCCATTTCGGCCGGGCAGGCCTATTCGGCGATGGCCAGTTGCCAGGTCTTGAAGCCACCGGAGAGGTTCTTCACCTTGAAGCCGTGCTGGCTCAGCAGGCGACAGGCCACATGGCCGCGCAGGCCCACCTGACAGCTGATGAGCAGCTCTTTATCCTTGGGCAGCTCATCGAGACGACCGCGCAGCTCGTCGAGGGGAATATGCAGGGCCCCCGGTATGCGCCCCAGCTTGTCGAGCTCGGGGGCGTTGCGCACATCCACCACCAGCTGGTGCGGGTTGCGGGCCTGTACCTCGGCCGCGTGGCAGAGGATGGTATCCCCCTTCAAGTGGTTGCTCGCCACGAAGCCCGCCATGTTGATCGCATCCTTGGCCGAGCCGAACGCCGGCGCATAGGTGAGCTCCAGATCCTGCAAGTCAAAGACGGTGAGCCCGGCACGCTGGGCCACCGCCAGCACGTCTATGCGCTTGTCGACCCCATCCTTGCCGATGGCCTGGGCGCCATAAATCTTGCCATCGGGAGCAAACAGCAGCTTGAGGCTGACCGGGTGGGCACCGGGGTAGTAACCGGCGTGGCTGCCCGGGTGGACATAAACCTTCTCGAACGGCAGACCCAGTTGCACCAGTCGCTTCTCGTTCAGCCCCGTGCTCGCCACCGCCAGATCGAACAGCTTGCAGATGGCGGTGCCCTGGGTCTTCTTGTAGGTTTCCGCACGGCCCAGCATGTTGTCGGCGGCGATGCGTCCCTGCCGGTTGGCAGGACCCGCCAGCGGGATCAGCACAGATTCGCCGGTGACGAAATCGGTCTCCTCCACCGCATCCCCCACTGCAAAGATGAAGGGATCCGAGGTATGCATGCCGGCATCGACCTTGATGCCGCCGCGCGGCCCCAATTCCAGCCCCGCCTTGGCGGCGAGCAGGGTTTCGGGCTTGACGCCGATAGCGAGGATCAGCATACCGGTGTCGAGATGGGTGCCGTCATTGAGGGTCAGACGCAGGCCGCCGCTGTTGGCGGTGGGCACGGCTGCCGTCTTCTCGGCGGGCAGATCCAGACTCTCGATGGCTGATAGACCGGTGCGCAGACGCAGATCGATCCCCTCTTCCCGGATGCGGGCATGGAGCATGTTGGCCATCTCCTTGTCCACCGGCGCCATCACCTGATCGGCCAGCTCCAGCAGGGTGACATCCAGCTTGCGCTGATGCAGCGCCTCCATCATCTCCAGCCCGATAAATCCCCCGCCCACCACGGTGACATGGCGCGGATTGTCGTGGCGCAGGGCCGCCAGAATGCGATCCATGTCGGGGATGTTGCGCAGGGTGTGCACGCCCGGGCTGTCGATGCCGGGGAAGGGAGGACGGATAGGCGCCGCCCCCGGGCTCAGCAGCAGCACATCGTAGGGCTCGCGCCGCTCCTCGCCGGTTTGCAGGTTGCGCACCAGCAGACTCTTGCTCGCCTTGTCTATCTCGATCACCTCGTGGAAGACCCGCACATCGACGTTGAAACGGCGCTTGAAGCTCTGGGGCGTCTGCAGCAGCAAGGCATCCCGATTGGGGATATCCCCTCCGATGTGATAGGGCAGACCGCAGTTGGCGAAGCTGACAAACTCGCCCCGCTCGAACATCACTATCTCAGCCTCTTCGCTCAAACGACGGGCGCGGGCCGCCGCCGACGCGCCCCCGGCGACACCACCCACAATCAGGATCCGTTTCATCTACAAGACTCCACTCAACGAGAAATTGACATTAAATTAGAGCAATCTAATTTAGGTTTCAATGAAATTTTGTTTGCCGCGGATTTGCAGTATTCTTGCCCTCCGACAATTGCTCAACAGGATAGTGTCAGTTCATGTCGTCTACCGCGCTCAGTCATCTCCCGACAGCCAGCCAGGCCCCCCTGTTCTTTCGCCTGGATACCCGTAGTCAACGGCTGGTCGCCCTGACCGATGTGATGCAGACCCCGCTCCACTGGCTCGATGAGCCCCGCAGCGCCTGGCCGGCCCAGTTGCCGGATGCCCTGCGCCAGCCCATAGAGCAGCGGCTCGCCAGCGGCAAGGGGGGCAAGCTGCTGCTGCGCTTTGCCGCCCAGCAGTGGCATATCTCCCTCTCCCATGAGCAGGACGCCTTCTGGCTCATCTGCCTGCAGACCCAACCCCAGGAGAGTGCGGCCAGCTTGTCGCTGCAACTGCCGCGCCTGAGCCAGATGGCCAGCCAGCAGCAGTATGCCCCCATGCTGGAGAGCCTCAGGGAGTGCCTGGGGGCCGATCGCCTGATCCTCTGGCACTACCAGGCCAATGGCCCCCTCGGCAGCGAGCAGCTGACCCCTGTCTTCACCCTGAATGCGGATTCTGTCGGTGCCATTCGCGGTGACAGTCGCTACATCCGGGCCTTGCGTACCCGGGGTGCCCTGAGCTTCTCGGAGGCCGCCCACCAACCCATGCTGAGCCAGCACTATTATCTGGCCAATGCCAATGTCAGCTCCCGCCTGGACGGCGCCCTGCTGGAGCAGGAGAAGCTCATCGGCGTGCTCAGCCTCGAATACGCCGAGACGACCCTGATAGGCGAAGAGACGCTGCAGCTGGTGCGCCACTGCGCCCAGTTGCTGGGCCACTGGCAGCCCGAACTCGAGGTGGCCGAGGCCTCCCCCTTCACCCTGCCAAGCGGGCTCAGTTGCAAGACCGGCAATGAGTATTGCCGCGCCCTGGTGCGCTGGGCCATGACGGCGAGCGGCGCCCGCATCGGCTGGCTCGGAGAGTTTCAGCTGCGTGGCCAGGATCTCTGGCTCATTCCCCGCTGCGTACTGGAAGGAGAGACCTTCTCCGCGGTCAAGCCCATGCGGATGGAGATAGGCCCGGGCCGGGAGATCTTCCAGCACGGCCAGAGCCTCTATGTGGAAGACCTGCCCCTGCGCTATCCCCAGGCCACCCAGCTGCTGGCCCTCAACGCCAAGGCCTACATCGGCATTCCCCTCCAGGGCCAGGGCGGCGTCCCCCTGGGTCAGATCACCCTGCTGCTCGACGGGCCGCTGGCCGACCCCATTCCCCTGCTCGATGCCCTCTACGAGCAGCGTGAGCGTGCCGCCATCGAACTGCAGCGCCTCGCCAACGACGATGCCCTGCGCCTGGCCGAAGTGGCCTTCAACACCCACGACGGTCTGCTGGTGATGGATCACGGCGGCATCATCCTCAAGGTCAACAACTCCTTCAGCCGCATCACAGGGTTCGGGGATGACGAGATGCTCGGTCAGCATATCGAGGCCCTGAGGCCCACCTACTATGGCGACAGCCTCAAGCAGGAGGTCATTGCCGCCGTCGATAAGCAGGGATACTGGCTCGGCGAGGAGCAGTGCCTGCACAAGGAAGGCCATCTCTTCCCGGTGCGACTGATGGTGAGCGGCGTCAAGGATGAGGAGGACGAGATCAGCCACTTCGTCTGCAGCTTCCACGACATCACCCAGGAGAGGGAGGCGGCCCGCCACATAGAGCGGCTCGCCTATTACGACGATCTGTGCGACCTCTACAACAGGCGCAGCCTGAACGACATCATGCAGCGCACCCTGCAAAGCCCGAACGGGCAATGGGGGGCATTGCTGCTGCTGGATCTCGACAACTTCAAGTCGATCAACGACTCCCTCGGCCACGCCTGCGGCGATCTGCTGCTCCAGGCCGTGGTGGTGCGGCTCAAGTCCCTGCCCCAGGAGAACCTGGTGCTGGCCCGCACCTCGGGAGACGAGTTCGCCCTGCTGTTCACGGCGCTGGGCCAGGGCTATGTCACCGCCAAGATACTGGCGGAGCACTTCGCCCGCGAGCTGATGAGCATTTTCCGGCTCCCCTTCGACATCGGCGATCACAAGCTGCACTGCAGCGCCTCCGTGGGGATCAGCCTGTTCAGCGACGATGACAAGGATCACCTGATCCTGATGCAGCAGGCCGATACCGCCGTCCACATGGCCAAACGGGCCGGCCAGGGCAACCACATCTTCTTCAGCGAGGCCATGGCGGAGAAGGAGAAGAGCAAGCTCTCCCTCAACAACCAGCTGCGCGATGCCCTGCGCAACAACGAGCTGGTGCTGCACTATCAACCCCAGTACAGGGTCGACAACGGCAGTCTCTCCGGCGTGGAGGCCCTGCTGCGCTGGCAGAAGATGGACGGCACCATGATCCCCCCCGGGGATTTCATTCCCATCGCCGAAGAGACCACCCTGATCCAGGAGATAGGCTACTGGGTGATGAAGACCGCCTGCGCCCAGTACAGCTTCTGGCTCAACAACGGCCTCGCCATCCCCCATCTGTCGGTCAACGTCAGCGCCCGCCAGTTCCACACCGCCGGCTTCGTGCAGCAGGTGGAGTACGTGCTGCGCGATACCGGGGTTCCGCCGTCGCGCCTGCTGCTGGAGGTCACCGAGTCCGTGGTGCTGGAGAACCGGCTGGACAGCATCGCCAAGATCCGCCAGCTCAAGGGGCTGGGCATCCTCATCTCCATCGATGACTTCGGTACCGGGTACTCTTCTCTCGCCTATTTGCGCGATCTGCCCGCCGATGAGGTCAAACTGGATAGGAGCTTCATCCAGACGCTGGTACACAGCGAGCAGGACAAGGCCATCGTCAAGGCCATCCTGGATCTCGCCAAGGTGTTTCGCTTCACGGTGACCGCCGAAGGGGTGGAGGACGAGGAGCAGCTGGCCGTGCTCAAGGCCCTGGGATGCCAGCACTACCAAGGCTTCCTGACCAGCCGCCCGCTCCCCGTCAAGGCACTGGAGAGTCTGCTGGGTGCCACCCCGGCAGGCTAAACTGGTAGGATTTATAGGGCTTTATGTCATAAAATAACGACCGCTCGAACCCTGTCCGAACAATTGGAGTCGTCTATGTCAGTCATTAACCGGATCCCTGCCGTTGAAACCAGCGGCCCTGCCGATCAGGGCACTCAGCGGATCCCTGCCGCCACCGTTAGCGACACCAGCAATCCCGACATCATTGGCCGGATCCATTCCGTCGAGACCTGCGGCACAGTCGACGGCCCCGGCATCCGCTTCATCGTGTTCATGCAGGGCTGCCTGATGCGCTGCAAGTATTGCCACAACCGGGACACCTGGGACACCCAGGGCGGCCGCGAGGTCACTGTGCCCGAGTTGATGCAAGATCTCACCAGCTACCGCCACTTCATGAATGCCTCCGGCGGCGGCGTCACCGCCTCCGGTGGGGAAGCCATGCTGCAGCAAGAGTTCATCGCCGAGCTGTTTGCCGCCTGCCAGGCGCAAGGGATCCACACCTGCCTGGATACCAACGGCTTCGTGCGTCACTACGACGAGCTGCTCGATCGGGTGCTCGACAACACCGATCTGGTGCTGCTCGACATCAAGCAGATCAACGACGAGAAGCACATCCCCCTCACCCATGTCAGCAACAAGTACACCCTGGAGTTTGCCCGCTACCTGGCGTCCCGCGGCCAGACCATGTGGATCCGCTACGTGGTGGTGCCCACCTGGTCCGACGATGACGAGAGCGCCGAGGGGCTCGGCCAGTTCATCGCAGAGCTGGGGGAGTGCGTCGAGAAGGTGGAGCTGCTGCCCTACCACGAACTCGGCAAGCACAAGTGGGACGTGCTGGGAGACACTTACGATCTGACCGGGATCAAGCCCCCCAGCAAGGAGACCATGGACAGGGTCCAGGCCATCCTCGGCAAGTACCACCCCAACGTGAAGTATTGAGACAGGGGGCCGCCCGGTACAGGGCGGCCTCTTTTTATTGCGCCCCTGGCCTTGCAGCGCCGGCACAAGAGGAGAGGTCATGAGTGAAGGACAAGTCGCCGCCCTCCTGCTCTGGCTGGTGCTGCTCGCCTTCAGCCTGAACGCCTCCCTGCTGCGCACCCTCCACGCCAACCCCCTCTATCAGCACCTCTGCCTGGGGAGCGCCATCGTCCTGGTGCCGCTCTGGACCTTGCGGGCAGGCCTCCACGAGGGGCTGGAGATCCACTTTCTCGGCCTCACCAGCCTGACCCTGCTGCTGGGCTGGCGCCTCGCCCTGCTGGCCCCCTGCCTCACCCTGCTGATCCTCGGGGCCTTTGGTGTCATCAACCTGGCGGAGTTCGGCTGGCAGGCGCTCATCGGTGTCGCGCTGCCGGTGGCCACCAGCTGGCTGCTGTTTCTGGCAAGCTGGGCCTGGTTGCCCCGCCACCTCTTCGTCTACCTGTTCGTGGCCGCCTTTCTTGGGGGGGCGCTCAGCATCTCGGTCAAGATCCTCGCCAGCGCCCTGCTGATGGGGATGAGCGGCACCTACCCCTGGCACACCATCGGTGCCGACTACCTCTCCATCTGGCCGCTGCTGCTCTTCCCCGAGGCCCTGCTCAACGGCATGGCCATGACACTGCTCGCCGTCTATCGACCCCACTGGGTCAACACCTTCTTCGACAGGGAATATCTGGGGCGCTGAACCAGGTATGATGGTCGTACCGGCCCCATGCCACGGGTATCCTGAACGTCGAACACCGCTCAGAAGATCTGATGAAAATCTAGAATCTGTACTCGATGTGGAGTGTATGGCTGTCCAGTGATGGGTTGTGCTCATACATATGTCCATTGGACATATGTTCATACTGGTACCCCAACAGCAAGTTCCGATTGAAGACATACCCCAACCCCAATCCTGTTGATAGCTGGACAGGGCCACCATAGTCCTTGAAACCATTCCCCTTGTGCCCGAACTCATGTTTGCTCAGCCACAGTACCTCAACCGGCATCCATACCACCCATTGGCCCCACAGGCATTCAGCACGCCCTCCAGCACCCAACCGGGCCCCGGATTCATGGCCAACATCCAGCACGCCACCACGCACCCCCAGACCAAACTGACAACCCGATTCACCCCATTGCCAGAACATATGGTGGAACTTGATGTCAGCAGTATAAATATCGAGCTTCTCGTTTTCGGCAGGTGTTCCTAGCTGCACAGCCACGACTTCGTCATTGGCAATGGCTGTCGTGCTCATGCTCAGCAAGAGCAATAATCTGGCTATCGAGTGAAGATTGGCGTCCATGCCCCCTCCTGCATCCTGATGTCCCCGCTTTGTCAAGCGTCAAACAGGTACACATCAGGCATAGTCAGTGAGGGAAAGAGCTGTCAACTCAACACCAAAAACTAAAAATGCATAAGTTTTCGAAGAAATAGTCTACAAAATTAGCAGTTGAGCGTTATGTTCAAGGGGATAACACTAATGACCTACACTATGTAAGCCTTAATAACGTTCCCTGCCACACCAACCACATCATTACTTCTGATGCAACAAAAATATCCATCATCAAATGGATATCTCAAACATTCCTTATTTAAGAGCTTTCTAAATTGACAACTTCTGCGCTAAAAATACTCATCAGACCTGTTTCAATCATTACTGCAAACATGAAAATATAGTTACATAACAATAGATTAAATCACTCTGGCGCTACCAGTTACACGACTAATATGTATTGACTCATTCGCAACCCACAGGTAATATGCGCCCGGAATAAAATTAAACATGACGAGCGTGTCGAAATAACGCAATATATGTGAGCTCGGCTCCAGCACGACTGGAAAGCTATTCAAACAGGGCTGTTGATGACAGTCCGCCTTATGTTTTTAATTTTATTTCAAGCCTCAATTTGACCCCCCCCTAGGCCGGAGCAATGTCACTTCCGTGCGGTAGCTTTTCTCTTTTTTTACTTTTGAGATAATGTACTTCCATGTACAGTTTCGGTACAGCACGACCAAGGTAGGACATGAGGCAAGTATTATCGCAAGACGAACACCGCCGATAACACAAAATTAACGCATTATTTACATTTCAAGTTTTGACTCCATGGACAATATTGACACATGAACTACGCAACCCGGTTTCTGGCGATATCGCTAGCCATGTCTATCGCTGGCTGCGCATATGAGCCAAAGCAGGTCGAAGCCTCCCGTCCCCTCGTCAATCCATCATCGACCACAGCACAACAAGCCATGCCAGCAAATCTGCAACAGGCGCTCAATACCCAACCTCAAGGGGCTGCACTCAGCACAAACGGCGTTACCTTCACCCTGGGTCAACGCTATGTGTCGGCCATGGGACGTGAGTGCGTTGACCTGCTGTTCAACAACATGCAAGGCCACTCGCAAAGAAGTGTCGCATGCAAGAGTGAAGAAATGTGGTACCTGATACCTCAATTGGATCAGGCTTCTGTCAGCAGCCTTCTTGCTGAACAATAAAACTCGAAGGTATCTGTTTTGAAAATGAACGTTCGTCATCTGAGTACCCTCCTGTTTCTCATCAGTGCCTCCTGCACCACCATGGCGGCTAGTGCACCGGACCAGGCCCAGGCAAATGGGGCATCATTTGGCTATAACCTGTCGGGTAATTCAGGGGATAACAATCGGCCCCAACTTGGCGGCCAGTCATCGCTGAGTGGTCAAGCCAGCACAAGTTCAACAACCGGCAGTTTTGCGCAACAAAATCGGCAAGGCATGTTGCTGCCAGGTGAGGCAGATGTGCGGAAATTACTGCCACAGGCCGAAGCCGGACTCCCTCCCCCCTACGGCGCCAACCTCTTTGCAGGTGGATATGAAACCGAACGCAGTGATGGCTTGAATGACAATTACCTGATAGCACCAGGTGACAAGCTGAATATCTGGATCTGGGGCGCCGTCAATTTCTCCAATGTGGTAACAGTCGACAATCAGGGCAATATTTTCATCCCTGATGTTGGCCCCATCAATGTCAAGAATGTTCCTGCCAGCCAAATCAATAATCTGGTAACCAGCAAGATTGGTGATGTATTCACCAACAACGTCAACATTTACGTCAATTTGCTGACGACAACACCAGTGAGTGTATTCGTGACAGGGCCGGTGATCCGCCCAGGCCAATATGCCGGACAATCGTCTGACAGCGTGCTCTATTTCCTCAAGCGGGCGGGTGGCATCGATTCAGAGCGTGGCAGCTACCGTCAAATCAAGGTCTTGCGCCAAAACCAGGTCCTCCAGCAGATCGACCTGTATGAATTCATGCAGAAAGGCAAAATGCCCAAGCTTTCCCTGAAGGATCAGGATGTGATCCTGGTGGAACCCCAGGGGCCGATGATCAATGTGGCTGGCAAGGTTCGCAATCCATTCCGCTTCGAATTAAAGCAGCGTAATACACTGGGTTCGGAACTGGTCAATTATGCCCTGCCCCTCGCCAAGGTGAGTCATGTCGGAGTAATTGGTGATCGTGCAAACGGTCCCTTCTCTATTTATCTGCCTTACAAAGATTTTGCTCAGGTCCAACTCAAGGACGGCGACAAGGTGCTGTTTAACGATGACATGCATGCACAAGTTTACGATGTGCAGGTCACCGGCAGTTATATGGGACCCTCTTACTTCACCGTCCGCAAAGAGACCAAACTGCACGATCTGCTCAACCACATTCCGATCAATCCGGATCTGGCCGATTACCAATCCATCTATCTGATGCGAAAGAGCGTGGCCATCCGGCAAAAAGAGATGCTGGATGAGTCGCTCAACCGCCTGGAGCGCAGCGTATTCACCGCGCCGGCCAGTTCGGATGGTGAGGCAACCATCCGTGCCAAAGAGGCCGAGCTGGTCATGCAGTTTGTGGACAAGGCTCGCAAGATTCAGCCTCTGGGCAAGGTGGTAGTCGCCGACAAGGGCATCATCGCCAACATTCAGTTGGAGCAAGGCGACCAGATTGTGATCCCGAACAAGACGGATCTCATTCAGGTTGGCGGTGAAGTGCTGATGCCGCAGGCAGTAGTCTACAACCCCAATGCCAACCTCGATGACTATGTTGCCTGGGCTGGCGGGTTTACCGAGCGAGCCAATGATCAGCGCATCGCCGTCGTGCATGCCAACGGGTTGGTGGAGTTCAAGGGCCAGGGGAATGTTCAACCCGGGGATCAGATCATGGTATTGCCCAAGGTTGACAGCAAAACCATGCAGTCTGTCAAAGACATCACCCAGATCATCTATCAGATCGCCGTGGCGGCAAACGTAGCCATCAACTAAACCGCCCACCGAACAATGCAGACTCGTCAATCGGCGAGTCTGCCATACGGTAAACGACTCAATGCATAAACCCATTCTCAATCAAACACCTCGAACGCCCCTGCAGGTGCTGCGCGATGTGACGTTTGGTTTGCTTATCCGAGAACTGAAGACCCGTTTTGGCAGTTACCGGCTGGGCTATGCCTGGGCCTTGATCGATCCCTTACTGATGATCAGCGCCTTCAGCCTGATTTTCGGGCTGCGCGGCCACAGTGGGTTCGGGGGGGCGCCGGCACCACTCTTTATAACTGCCGGCTATTTGCCCTTTCTCTTTTTCAAGAATGTCGTGAGCAAGCTGCAATCCGCGGTCAGCGCCAATATGGGGCTGTTCTGCTACCGGCAGGTGACCCCATTTTCTACCTTTGTTGCCCGCTTCATGCTCGAGACCATGATTGGCATGATGGTGGGTATCATCCTGGTACTGGGGCTGCTCTGGTTCGGGTTCGATGCCATTCCGGCGGATCCCTTGCAGGTGATCCTCATCTATTTGCTGTTGATGGTGTTCTCCTTTTCCCTCGGTATCGTCTTCTGCGTTATCTGCACGCTATTTCAGGAGGCAGACAAGTTCCTCGGTCTGCTGATGATGCCGCTGATGTTTATCTCTTGTGTGATGTATCCCCTGATCAGCATCCCAGTCCAGTATCAACACTGGTTTTTATGGAACCCGCTGGTGCATGCCCTCGAGCTGATCCGAAGTGGCTGGATCGCCGGTTACAGCAGTCCCAATGTCAGCGCGGCCTATCTGTCAGGCGTGACCCTGCTGCTGCTGACTTTTGCCATGAGCTGCTATCGTCTGAGCCATCGCCGGCTGATCGCCAGTTGATCGCCAATGAGTGCGGAATAACATGATCATTCTCGACAATGTATCCAAGTACTACCCCACCAAGTTCGGCCGCAACTATGTGCTGCGGGATGTGAGCATCACACTGCCGCAGGATCGCAACATCGGTATTCTGGGGGTCAACGGTGCGGGCAAATCCACCCTGCTTCGCCTGCTGGGCGGTATGGATACACCCAATCAGGGCAAGGTAACGCGCCATTGTCGCGTCTCCTGGCCGCTGGCCCTCAGTGGCGGATTTCAAGGGAGCATGACAGGGCGGGAGAACACCCGCTTCGTCTGTCGTATCCACGGTGTACGCGATACCCAAGAGGTGGAGGAGTGGGTCAAGGAGTTTTCCGAAATAGGAAAGCACTTCGAGCTGCCAATAAAAACCTACTCCAGCGGCATGAAATCCAAGTTCTCCTTTGCCGTCAGTATGGCTTTTGACTTTGATATCTATCTGACCGATGAGATCACTTCGGTGGGGGATGCTCGTTTCAAACAAAAATGCATTGATACCTTCAATCAAAAGCGCGAGACCGCGAGCCTTATCATGGTGTCCCACGACATGAAAAACCTGCGCCAGCAGTGCGACATGGGGATATTGCTGCGCAACAGTACACTGGAAATCTTCGACAATATCGATGACGCCATCCGCATTTATCAGAATCTCTAACAAGCTGCATTCACCATGACCCAACCTATCCGTTCCGAAAGACCATCCCGCTTCGCACGCAAACTGCGCAAGCTCGGCAATGAGCCCAAGCGTTTCTTTATCGACTCCAGCGGCTTTCAGATTGCCCACCGCTCCTGGCAGCAGAGCCTCAAGCTCGGCAGTTTTCTCTGGGTCGTCGCCTGTTTTACCATTGCGGCTCTCTATCTGGGGGTCATCGCCTCTGACCGTTACGTGAGCCGGGCGGAGATCATCATCAAGCAGGCTGACCAGATCAAGATGCTGCCCGATGCCCTCTCGATGCTGGGTATTGGCGGCAGCAATCATCAGGATGCCCTATTGATCCAGGATTATCTGAACTCCTGGGACCTGCTGGCAAAACTCGACAAGGAGCTTGACCTCAAGTCCCATTACCAGAACGATCAGGCAGACTATTTCTCCCGCCTGCCACAGGATGTCAGCCGGGAAGATTTTATCGAATATTATCGTAACCACCTGATGTTACGTTTTGATGAACTGTCGGGCGTGCTCACCATCGAGTTGCAGGCATTTGATCCCGAATATGGCCAGCGGGTAGTGGGCCTGATGCTCAAGGAGTCCGAGCGCTTTATCAACAAGCTGGGGCATCAAGTGGCGCTGGATCAACTGGCCTTTGTCGAGAAAGAGGTCGATCGCGCCTATCGACGGTTGCAGGATGAGAAGGCCAAGGTGCTGGCGTTTCAAAACAGCCATCAACTTATCAGCCCGGAATCCACCAGTAGCGCCCGTCTCGGGGTAGTCAGCCAGATCGAGGCCGAGCTGGTAAACCAGCAGGCGCAGCTCAAACAACTGCGCAGCTATATGAGAGAGAACGCCCCCGCCGTCATCTCGGTGCAGAGCCGCGTCGATGCCCTGACCCGGCAACTGGAGCAGGAGCGTGCCAAGCTCACCGGTCTCGATAAAGATGCCATGAACGAGATCAACGCCGGTTATCTGGATGTACAGACCCAGGCCACTCTGGCAGCGGATCTCTATAAGACGGGCCTCATCAGCCTGGAGCAGACCAGGGTCGAGGCATACCGCAAGCTCAAACACCTGCTGGTTATCAGTCAACCGAGCCTGGCACAGGATGCGGAATACCCTCGCCGTCTCTACAACTTGGCTACCGTCGGTGTATTGTTGTTCCTCTTCTATGGCTTGATAGTGATGGGTCTCGCAACCCTCCGCGAGCACCAAGACTGACCGATATATGACGTTGAATTATCTGGCTCAGGCACATGAGGATCTCATGTGCCCTATCTCACTTGATGGGCCAAGGCTCTGCCAATCTGCCGACGGTTTAGCCAGAAGCCAGTCACACTTGTATCCGGCACTCTTCTTGATATGACCACCTTTAGCTAGTTCGAGAGGTACAACCATAAAAATAAAGAGATCACCTTCGAGTCGAGTAGCTCACTATTAATTCAATCTCGGCATCCAACTTCTTTAATTGTCCAGGGTTATTTTAAAACGAAGTGAAACTGACTTTTGAGAGGACATCAAAAATCATAATTTCAATTTCTACAAGGTAAGACAGAGGAACTATTTCATATTTATAGTCCCACCTGCTCTATGCCATATAATAATCAATATAAACAATGCTAAGGGATAAAATGAAAGCTGTAATTCCAGTCGCGGGGTTGGGTACCCGCATGCTACCTGCTACAAAAGCCATTCCAAAGGAAATGCTGCCTATTGTAGATAAACCCTTGATTCAGTATGTGGTCAATGAATGTATCGCTGCCGGTATCAAGGAAATAATTCTGGTCACACACTCGTCGAAAAATGCCATAGAAAACCACTTCGACAAGTCATTTGAGCTGGAAGCGACATTGGAAAGTCGTGTAAAACGCCAGCTTCTCGAAGAAATTCAGACTATATGCCCCAAAGATGTAACCATTATGCATGTCCGCCAAGGGGAAGCAAAAGGGTTGGGCCATGCAGTGCTTTCAGCTTATCCCCTTGTTGGTCACAACCCTTTCGTTGTAGTACTACCCGATGTCATCATCGATGATGCCGCGAGTGATCTTAAAAAGGATAATCTCGCCAAAATGGTTCGTAATTATAACGAATCAGGGCATTCCCAAGTCATGGTCGAACCTGTAGCGGCACAGGATGTATCCAAATACGGTATTGTTGATTGCCGCTCCATTGATGTGATCGCTGGCGAATCTGCCACTATTTTCAATGTAGTTGAGAAACCAGAGCAAGATGAGGCGCCCTCAAACCTCGCCATTGTAGGGCGCTACGTATTGACTCCGGAGATATGGCCACATCTGCGTATGACCAAACCGGGTGCAGGAGATGAAATTCAGCTAACAGATGCCATCTCAGAGTTGCTCAAAGGTGGTGAAGTCGATGCCTTCTGTATGCAGGGGAAATCTCATGACTGTGGTGATAAGCTTGGTTATATGAAAGCCTTTGTTGAGTACGGACTTCGGCATAGTAGTTTAAAAAATAGCTTCAATGAGTATTTAAGAACAATTAAACTTTAATTTATAATGATTGGACTGAAGAAGGGATAAAAATGAGAACGGTTATAACATATGGAACATTCGATCTTTTTCATGTTGGTCACCTTAATATATTAAAAAGGGCTCGAGCCATGGGTGATAGACTTATCGTTGCGTTATCTACCGATGAGTTTAACCTTGAAATGAAAAACAAAGTAACTGCAATTCCATATAAAGATCGGAAGAAAATTCTAGAGCACCTAACATGTGTTGACCTCGTTATCCCTGAAGTAAACTGGGAACAAAAAGTCACTGATGTACAAAAATACAACGTTGACATCTTCGTGATGGGACATGATTGGGAGGGCAAGTTTGATTTCCTGACTGAGCATTGCGATGTTTGTTATTTGCCGAGGACGGACAATATCTCGTCTACAATGATAAAGAAACATATCTCTTCTGGGCGTACTGGGCAGCTTATTGCAGCCACCATGAATATGTAACAATGAACCAAATAAGACTCCTTGTTAAGAGGTCATGGAGAGAGTCTCGAGAGCTCAACAAAATAGCCAATATGCCATTGGCTATTTTGTTTTCTCATCTGGTAGAGTCCGGAAAAGGGTCAACGCTAATATACTTAGACACTCTTATACCGGCACCAAGACTCCCCACTATAGCCTCATATTACTTTGCTCATGCCTATTATCTTCAC
Organism: Aeromonas sp. R4-3; assembly: GCF_040908275.1. Classification (NCBI taxonomy): domain Bacteria; kingdom Pseudomonadati; phylum Pseudomonadota; class Gammaproteobacteria; order Aeromonadales; family Aeromonadaceae; genus Aeromonas; species Aeromonas sp. R4-3. The sequence goes on along the minus strand of NZ_JBFODK010000023.1, from coordinate 81,497 downwards.
GGCAAGTATGACCAAGCAAAAGATCACCTTGCACGAGTCCTAATTAAGCATCCATATCATGCAGATGCCACATATTTACAGTGCAGTATTGATGATATTGAAGGTAGGAAAGATAATGCCTGGGAAAAACTAACCTTATTAGCTAGAAATAACCGAAGATTGAAAACTTGGCTAGTAATGGCAAATCTTGTGGAAGATGAGCATGAGTTTTCTCTTTTGTATCGTGCATGGCAAGATGCGATAACATCAAGACGTGTTGAACGCTTTCATCTTGATGTCAGTAGCTATATTGCAACAGGGGCACTACGGGCAGGCCTCTACGACATAGCGATAAATATTTGGGAGGAATTGATAGAGCAAATCACAAGCAATGAATCAATACCAAGAAATGCTCCGGCACCCAATTCATTTTCGCGAGGAAAAGCTGAGAGAGCACTCCTAGATATTAAAATGCTATTAGACAGTCACCGTATCGAGTTTTTCTTGGTCAGTGGCACTCTACTTGGCTGCATTAGAGAAGGGCGTATACTCCTACATGATAAGGATGCAGATATCGGCGTATGGAGTGACAATGAGAGTAATACACTCTTAACATTACTTAGAACATCCGGCCTCTTCTATCTCCAAGCCTCACGATCTCAGCATGTCATTCGTGTTAAGCATGTTAACGGTACCGCGATCGATGTTTTCATTCACTATCGCGAACCTAATGACTATTGGCACGGAGGCGTAAAACTCAAGTGGAGCAATACCCCCTTTAAGCTGACTAGCTATCCCTTCCTTGGGACGCACTTTAATATACCTGATGACTATGACCTTTACTTGACAGAAAATTATGGTGAATGGCGCATCCCTAGAGAAAAATTTGACTCATCAACAGATACAACCAATGCATCTATCATGAATCAAAAGGAATTAGCCGTCAGCATCTATAGAAAGCTTGCAGATTCTTATATAAAAAAATCAGAGACAACCGTTGCTAGTTGTCTAGCAACTTTATCAAAGTTAAAGTCCACTACTGTACAGTAATTTTAAGCACGAGAAAAAAATGATACATATACTCCCATTGATAAAATCAAAGTACTTCCATTATAAAAAAGACTGGGAAAATGCAGCAAATGAACTGGAAAAGGTACTACCATCACTTCTCACAATAAATAGGTGGCACTATCAGCTAGGGTTTTATTATAGCAAGCTAAAGCGATGGCAGGATGCAGAAAAACATCTTCAAATTGCCACAAGAGATAAAAATGGATCAAAAAGATGGTTTTATCGACATGCAATTGCTCTTGAGAATATAGACAACAAGTCTAAAGCTAAAGAAATTTTTAAAATAATTACCGAAAGAAATGGTGTAGATGCGAAAAAACACTATGAGTCAGGGGTGTTATTGTTAGGTTTTTCTCGTTTTTCAGCCGCTGAGGATTCTTTTAGATTAGCAATTGAACTTGATGATAGAAAACCAATTTACTTTAGCCAGCTTGCATTATCTTTAAATAAGCAATCTAAGTGGTGGCAAGAGGCTGAGGCATTAGAAAAAGCTCTATTAATTCATAAAAATGATAGTGATTTATTATATCGTCTCGGTGTAGTTCTAGAAAAGCTGGAAGATTACAAACGTGCAATAGACGTTTTCTCTGAAGCCGCAAAGCTCAAACCAAATAATTCAGACATTTATTATCTCCTAGGGTATTGCCAAGAAAGATTAGGTCTAGCTGATTTAGCCAGAGAAAGTTACAGTATGGCAATCAATCACGATAATACGCTCAATGCTAAGCGTTTTGGTATCGGTGCTTTCCATAGGAAAAGAGGGCTGTGGACTGAGGCTGCGCTTGCATTCACTGAGAAGAGCAAGTTGAACCATTCAGATGCAGACCTCATCTATAACACTGGTTTAGCATATGACAGATGTTATGACTGGAAGACTGCTGAAAGATTTTATAAGGCAGCCCTCCAGTTCAAACCTGGCCATTCTAATTGGAACTATCGCCTTGGTTTTGTTTTAGAAAGACAAAACAAGTGGAAGGAGGCCGCAACCAAATATGAGGTGGCCACACGATCAAGCGTCAAGCATAACACGCATTATTTTTATCGCCTTGGCTATTGTTTAACAAAAAGCAAGCAACTGGATAAAGCTTGCCTAGCGTTTCTAATGATGAGAATCAATCGAGATGGCCATACGAGTAAATTAAATTACAAGCTATTTTCATCAAATCCGTGGACTGCAGAAGAGCTTTATCAGAGAGCCTTGGAAATGGATGCGGCTGGAAATAGCTTATCAGCCATAAATTATTATCGGCTAGCCACTAAGAAGAATAATGGCTACTCTAGCGAGTATTACTATCATCTTGGATATGCTTACTTTAAATCCGGTGACTACAAGAATGCTGTAAATGCATTTTTGGAAACTCGTATTCTTTCAAAGTCGTATGGTGTAGAGCTTAATGACTTTGATAAAAACAATTCAACTAAGAAAAAAAATAGCTATCTAGAGTACTTCGAGAGACTTGAAGTAATTGACAACGTTGTTCTTTTTGAAAGTTTTCATGGTGCATCCGTTAGTTGTAATCCTTTTGCATTGTATAAACACATGCTAAGTAGGCCTGAGTTTAAAAGTTTCACATACATTTGGGTGCTAAAAACAGGTGTAAAAATACCAGAGTCAATCAGAAGAAAAAGCAACGTAATTGTGATTCAGAGAGAGTCGGATGCATATTTAAGATATCTATCCAGCGCCAAGTATCTAATCAATAATGTAACATTCCCTGAGTATTTCATTAGAAAAGAGAAGCAAGTATATTTAAATACTTGGCATGGTACTCCGATTAAATTCCTTGGTAAAGATATTAAAGACTCATTTTTATCACACCACAATGTAACAAGGAACTTGCTGCAAGCAACTCATGTCATATCTCAGAATGATTATACAAATGATATCCTCATGAATCGCTACGATGCAGCAAAACTATCTACTGCGATTGTCGCAGCGACAGGTTATCCTAGAATAGATATAACCATGAATCAGTCCAGCGATGAGATTACAAAACTGAGACAAAGGCTTAAAGTAAAAAATGATGAAAAAATTATCCTATATGCGCCTACATGGCGAGGTGAGCATGGAAAAGCAAGATTCGATACCACAAGGCTTATCGATGATTTAAAAATAATGTCATCCTTGGGCCATAAAGTGCTATTTCGTGGTCATCATATGATTGAGAACTTGCTCTCTGGACTTTCACTTCCTGTACAAATAGTCCCTCAAGATATTGACACCAATCAACTTTTGGCGAGCGTAGACTTGCTTATCACTGACTACTCCAGTATAGCATTTGACTTTCTTCCCCTTAAAAGACCTATTATCTATTATGCCTATGATCTAGACGAATATCTTGAAGAGCGTGGGTTATACTTTTCCTTAGAGGAAATGCCTGGGCATGTCTGTTACATAAAGAGTAATCTCTATGACACGATCCAAACGTCTCTAAAAACCACAATAAATGATGATGATATAAGAAAACTGAATTATTTTTGCCCCCATGAAGACGGTAAAGCTAGTGCACGAGTTATCGACATGCTTTTCTTCGGGAAAAGATTAGATAAAATAGTAGATGAACATGAAAGAAAAAAGAATATTCTAATTTATGCAGGACCATTCCTTCCTAATGGTATCGCAACATCTACCAATAACCTTCTTCAGCATATTGACCATTCAAAATACAATGTATCTCTAGCTGTTGATGTGAATAGTATTAATGGCTTCCCTGACAGATTAGAAGAGATATCAAAAGTTCCTGATAATGTTTCAATTATAGGTTACAAAGGCTCTCCTAATATGAATTTAGAGGAATCCTGGATCCTTACAAAATTCGACAGTACAAAAACATTCCAATCTCAAGAAATGGAAAAAATTTATCTGAATGCATTTTACAGAGATTTTAGAAGAGCTTTCGGCTTCAAGCCGTTTGATGCGATTGTCAACTTTGAAGGGTATAATAAGAAATGGGTTAGCCTATTCGCGTCAATACCAGATAATATTGCTAAAAAGAAGGTCATATATCAGCATAACGATATGCTTTCTGAGTTCCAATCTAAATACCCATATTTGAAATGTAACTTCTCGTTATATAATAAGTACGACTCGATAATATCTGTGTCAGAGGCAACAAGAGACTTAAATAGAGACAACTTAAGTGAACTGTTTGATATAAATAAAGATAAATTTACCTTTGCAGATAATGTTCAAAATCCAGACTATGTTCTTAAATCATTAGATGCTGATTTTGATGACTCGATGATCTTCGATGATGATGTTTATACTTTCATCACCATGGGAAGAATGTCGCCAGAGAAAGACCATATAAAACTAATTACCGCATTTAATGAGGTTCATAAATACAATTTAAAAACTCAGCTAATTATTTTGGGTGATGGTCCACTTAGATCAGAAATAACATCTTTAGTAAAAAAACTCGGGTTAAACAATGCTGTTCATCTACTTGGGCGTAAAAGTAACCCATTCCCCTATATGAAGCGCTCTAATTGTTTTGTTCTTTCATCAAATCACGAAGGCCAGCCAATGGTTCTTTTCGAAGCAATGATATTAAAACTACCTATTGTTGCCACAAACATTGTTGGTAATCGTGGTGTTCTTCAAGGAAGAACTGGTATTTTAGTTGATAATAATGTGCAAGGGCTTGTTGATGGAATGATTGCTAGCCTTGATGATAAAGTAGAGAAAAATCATTTTGATCATGAGCATTATCAAATGAATGCAATCTCTATGTTTTACAATCAGATTGAGGCTAGAAATAAATGAGCTCTTCCGTATTGAATATAATGCATGACATTGAACTGAATGTTCTCAGACACCACCTAAGTAACAAGTCAATTAAGTACATTCATATCAACCATAATGGGGTTGGTGAAGCAGATAAAAATATTATTGAATTATCAAGAAAGCATAAGCATATAAGAACTATTCTTGTAGAGATCACAAACCATGGCTTTATGACATATGTTTTACGTGGTGGTGTATCATCTTTAGTTCACCTTTCTTCCATTAAATACTTATGGAATCCAGTCAAAGAAAAAGAATACACCATAGATATTAATGATATTGTCTATCAGTATGAGGATGCAGAGCAGCAATTTGATAAAAAACTAGTAGTCATGTTTTACCCAATGGCGCCGAATCCTAACATATCAAGTTTGAGCCGTTATTTTCCAAATAACTTTCCTACTTTAAAAAAGCACTTGGGTAAAAACGTTGCAATATTAAGAGTCGCAGATATAGGCGCAATTACAGGTGCATTCTATCTAAATACTATCGCTTTACCTAAAAATGAGTTCAACATTCAGAGCCTAATTTTTAAAATAATGGAGGATAGGGGTATAGATAAGAACAATGTTATTTTTTATGGCACATCTAAAGGAGGGAGCGGTGCGTTATATCATGGATTGTTAGGTGGTTTTCCTGTTGTATCTGTCGACCCGATCGTCAATGATGAACACTATATTTTAAACCATGGGGATTTACATTTAGTCAATGGGGTTTTTGAAAAGGAAAAGAAAGACGTGTTTTATTCTATCCGAGATGGAGTGAATAAGGAAAACATTCCACCTATAACTATAATTACATCTCACAATTCAGAGCAATATTCATACATAATGAATTTTATTAATCCACTTAAAAATAAAGCCACCATTTATAACAACATAAACCCCATGATCAGAACACATACTGAAGTGGCGCCAAATAGTATTCATATAATCTTGAATGCAATTAACTCATTTTGTCTCATGACCCCATCAGCACCGGGTGAAAGAAACGTAATGTAATTCCTCCTGTAGTTATAAGTGAATTTAGCATGCATATTTATACAGGTTCATCAGGAATATTAGCGAAAGCGGATTTAATTGAGGCAGTATTCAAGGGCTATATCGTAGGTTTTTATAAAAAAAGTAAAAGTCATACCTTTATCACTAGTGATGTTTTTGTCGGCTGGGGCCAAAAGGCCAATGCCCGTCAGATCAAGCAGCAGGCGCAGGCATTAGGCCTGCCCTATTGGCAACTGGAAGATGGCTTTATCGGCTATATCGGCCATCCGGCCAAGGGCGGCAAGGCGGTGTCCCTTATCGCCGATCCGGTCGGTATCTATTACGATGCACGCCAGCCCAGCCAGCTTGAACAGTTGATTGCCACCCCCTGTGACGCCGCCATGCTGGCGCGGGCCGAGTTGCTTGTCCATGAGCTGGTACGCCTTGGGGTCACCAAATACAACTGCTATGCCGGGCGACCCGCCTCTCTCTCGTCTTCGTCGACCAGCCTGACGGCGAAGGATGTCGCTGGGTTGCCTGTGGCGCTGGCCCAGCGCCTGCAGCAAGATGGCAGGCCCTGTGTCTTGCTGGTGGATCAGGTGGCCGGGGATCTCTCCATTCCCGGCGCCCTGGCAAGCGAGGCGGACTTTATCGCCATGGTGGAGGCTGCAAAGCGCAATCATCCCGATGCCCGCCTCTTGCTTCGCACCCACCCGGACACCCGCTTTGGCAAGAAGAGTGGCGTGCTGGCCAGACTGAAACTGAGCGATGTAGAGATCGTTGCCGACCATTGTCATCCCCACGCCCTGCTCAACCTGGTGGACGCCGTTTACACAGTGTCATCCCAGCTTGGCTTCGAAGGACTGCTGCTCGGCAAATCGGTGTATTGCTTCGGCATGCCGTTTTATGCCGGTTGGGGTCTGACCCAGGACAGCAAACAGTGTGAACGCCGCAACGTTCAGGTGTCACTGGCCCAGCTAGTGGCGGCGGCGCTGATCTGCTATCCCCGCTATCTGGATCCCGTGCTTGGCCAGCGCTGCGAGGTGGAAGAGGTGCTGGCCATCATCGCCCGCCAGCAGAAGCCGGCTCCGCGCTGGCGCAGGCTCTATCTGGTGGGGTTCTCCTTGTGGAAACGTGCCTTTATGCAGGCCTTCTGCCAGCCCCTGGCTGAGGAACTCTGTTTTGTGCGCAAGCCGCCAAAACGGCTGACCGGGGATGAACAGGTGTTGGTATGGGGCAGTCGTTACCCCGAGCTCACCTCGGCCATTCGAGTAGAAGATGGCTTTATTCGCTCCCGCGGGCTTGGCTCCAACCTGTGTCGTCCCTCTTCCCTGTCGCTGGATCCGGTCGGGATCTATTTCGACAGCCGCAGCCCCAGCGGGCTCGAGCAACTGCTCAATTATCAGGAGCTGACCCAGTCACAGCTCGACCGGGGCGAGCAACTGCTCACCCTGCTGCGCGAAAACAAGGTGAGCAAATACAATGTCGGTGCCCCGGAGCACTTCACGCCTCCCGCCGATGGCCGCCCTCTGGCGCTGGTGGTGGGCCAGGTGGATGGGGATGCCTCCATCCTGACCGGCAGCCCGACCATTCGCAGCAACGAGCAGTTGCTGTGGGCGGTGCGCGCCGCCAAGCCAGAGGCGCACATTCTCTACAAGCCCCACCCGGATGTGGTGGCGGGCAATCGGGCCGGGGCGATTTCTGCGGCCTGCCTGGCGGAGTGCGTGGACAGCCAGGTGCTGGATATCGGCCTGACCAGCCTCTATCCCCACGTGGACGAGCTGCATACCATGACTTCCCTGAGCGGCTTCGAGGCGCTGGTGCAAGGGGTCAAGGTAACGACTTGGGGCCAGCCCTTCTACAGCGGCTGGGGGCTGACCACTGATGCCCATCCCCCGGCCCGGCGCCAGCGCTCGCTCCCCCTGGCGGCGCTGGTTTACCTGACGCTGGTCGCCTATCCGCTCTATATCGATTGGCAGAGCGGACTCTGGATAAGTCCGGAGCAGTTGATCCGCCAACTGGCCACGCAAGGTCAATCATCCGGCCGCAAGTCGAGCCGCTGGCAACGTTGGCAGACCAAACTGAGTTATCTGGTACAGACCCTGCTGCAACGCCCCTCCCTTCCCCAGTTGATGAGATAAGTCGTACATGAAGATTTTGCTGCTGCAAGGACCGCTGGGCCCCTTCTTTCAGACCCTCAGCCAGGCGCTTTCCGACGCCGGCCACGAGGTCTACAAGATCCATTTCAACGGGGGGGATGAGTGCTGGCGCTGCGTGGGCCATAGCGAACGCTTCACCGGCAAGCCGGATACCTGGAACACCTTCTTTCGCCGCTTCATCAAGCACCATGGCATCGACAGCCTCATCTGTTACGGTGATTGCCGTTACTACCATCAGCAGGCCATCCGTATCTGCAAGCTGAAAAAAATCAGCGTCTGGGCCATGGAGGAGGGTTACCTGCGTCCCGACTTCGTGACCCTGGAGCAAGGGGGCGTCAATGCCTTCAGCCCCCTCTATGCCAAGCGTGACTCGCTGGCCGAGATGAAGTGGCCAGCGCCTTATGAGGCGAAGCTGAAGGTAGGCAAGACCTTCGCCTGCCGGGCCTGGTATGCCAGCCGCTACCACATCAACAAGAACCTGTTGCACTGGCGCTACCCCCATTTCGTCAATCACAGGCCCTGGAGCCTCTATCAAGAGGCCAGGGGCTGGGTGGCTGGGGGCCTGGTGAAGTGGCAGCACAGATGGAGCGATCGCTCCCTGCTCAAGGCTCTGCCCCGGTACAAAGGGCATATCTTCTTCGTGCCGCTGCAGGTCAGCGAAGACTTTCAGATCCGGGAACACTCGGACTTGAGCGGCGTGGAGGAGATGATCGCCCAGGTGATCAACTCCTTCGCCGAGCACGCCCGCCGTGAGGATGTGCTGCTGTTCAAGCACCATCCCATGGATCGGGGCTATGTCAGTTATCAGGCCCAGATCAACCGACTGATCACGCTGCTCGGGCTAGAAGGGCGGGTGTTCTATGGCTATGAATTGCCACTGCCCACCCTCTATCCGCTACTCAAGGGGGTCATCACCATCAACAGCACGGTGGGCCTCTCCGCCCTGCTGCACCAGGTGCCGACCTTCTGCATGGGGCGGGCCCTCTACGACCTGCCAGGGCTCACCACCCGGGGTACGCTGGCGAAGTTCTGGCACAAGCAGAGCCCGGTTTGCAGCGAGACCTTCGAGCGGATGCGCCAGTCATTGCTGCATCTGACTCAGCTCAATGCCAGCTTCTACCGTCATCTGGACATAGGTGCCATGGCCGTGGTGGAGAAGATCCAGCAACACAATGTGCAGGCCCTCTCTGCCCAGAAGAGTCAACGCTCGGCAACACCTTCCGGCGTTGTCGGAGCCTTGGCCATCCTGAGCGCATTTTGCCTCCTGACCGAAGAGATAGTCACACCCGTGACCATGCTCTAAGCCATACCGAGCATAAGAAAGCCCGCGACTGCGGGCTTTTTTGTCTCTGGCTTTTGCATCAGGTCATACGCTGCGGGGGCGCAGGTGGGCGTGCCAGCGGGCCTCCCACTTCTTGAACAGCCAGACGATGGCGAAGGTGAGCAGCATGTAGAGCAGGCCTGCTGTCAGGAAGGCCTCGAACGGGCTGTAGTAGCGGGAGTTGATGATCCGCGCCGCACCTGTCAGGTCGACTATGGTGATGATGCCCGCCACCGCCGAGCCCTGCAGCATGAAGATCACCTCGTTGCTGTAGGCGGGCAGCGCACGGCGAAACGAGTTGGGCAGTATGATGCGGGTGAGGGTCTGCCAGCGGCTCATGCCAAAGGCATTGGCCGCCTCAATCTGCCCCTTTGGCATGTTCAGCACGGCGCCGCGCACTATCTCGGCGGTGTAGGCGCCGGTGTTGAGGGTGAACGCCAGCAGGGCGCAGAACCAGGCCTCTGAGAAGAGCACCCAGGCGGGGCCGTTCTTGAGCCACTCCCACTGGGCGGCGCCGTAGTAGATGATGAACAGCTGCACCAGCAGCGGGGTGCCGCGGAAGAAGTAGATATATGCCCAGATCGGCCCCTTGATCAGCCAGTTGCGGCTGTTGCGCAAAATGCCCATGGGCACCGCCAGCATGAGGCCGAGCATGAGGGAGGCCGCCACCAGCCAGATGGTGGTGTAGAAGCCCTCCCAGTAGGTGGGCCACTCCTTGAGAATGATGGAGAAATCCATGGCTTACCTCGTCTTGATCGTGATGTAGATACGCTCGGCACTGACACCGCGACTATCACAGTAAACGAATGACTGCATTGAATACGGCATGGCTTACCTCGTCTTGATGGCGTAGTGACGTTCGGCCCACTTGAGCGCCGAGGTCGAGACCGCGGTGAAGATCAGGAAGATCAACGCCACCGCCATGTAGAAGGTAAACGGCTGCTGGGTCGAGCCCGCCGCCAGGGACGCCTTTCGCACCATGTCATCGAGCCCGATGATGGAGACCAGGGCCGTGGTTTTCAGCAGTACCAGCCAGTTGTTGCCAAAGCCCGGCAGGGCGTGGCGCATCATCTGGGGGAAGAGGATCCGTACAAACACCTGGGTCGCCCGCATGCCAAAGGCGCGGGCGGCTTCCAGCTCTCCCTTGTCCACCGCCAGGATGGCGCCGCGGAAGGTCTCGGTCATGTAGGCGCCGAAGATGAAGCCTATGGTGGCGACCCCGGCCGCAAAGGGGCTGATGTCGATGTAATCCGGCAGCAGGGAGACCCACTCCTGGTTCGGATTGCTCTCCAGCAGGTAGTTGTTGTAGGCCTCGTTGACCCAGGTACAGATCCCGTTGATCAGCACCTGGCCGCCGAAGAACAGCAGCATCATCAGCACCAGATCAGGGATGCCGCGAATGACGGTGGTGTAGGCGGTCGCGATGCCGCGCGCCCACTTGTAGGGGGAGAGCTTGGCGAGCGCCCCCAGCATGCCGAGCACCAGCGCCAGCAGCAGGGAGGCCAGTGCCACCTCCAGGGTGACCCAGGCCCCCTCCAGCAGGGAGGCTTCGTATCCTTTCAAATCAAACATATGCGGCTCCATTGCAACGCATTGAGCGGGCTTGCCCGTCCCAATATCCTTTCAAACCAAACACATGCAGCTCCATTGCAACTAAGCGGGCCCATCGCTCCCTTGCGAGAGACAACGGGCCCGATGACTACAGACTAGGGTCAACCTGTCGTGATGATTCGCCGCAATCCCTTCGGCGGCTACCCGGGGTAGCGCGCCTGGGGGTTACTCGCCGTAAACGTCGAAGTCGAAGTACTTGTCGTTGATTTCCTTGTACTTGCCGTTGGCGCGCAGGGCCAGGATGGCGGCATTGAATTTCTCTTTCAGATCCTTGTCAGCCTTGCGTACCGCTATGCCGGCGCCCTCGCCAAACCACTTGGGATCGGTCAGTTTCGGGCCGACGAATTCGAAGGCATCGCCACCCTCTTTCTTTAGCAGACCGTCGCTGATGGCGGCGGAGTCGGCCATCACATAGTCAACCCGGCCGGATTTCAGATCGAGATAGGCTTCGTCTGCGGTGCCGTAGCGCTTGATGGTGGCGTTGGGGAAGTTGTCGGTGATGTAGGTGTCCATGGAGGTGGCGCGCTGCACGGCTATGGTCTTGCCATCCATGAAGGCCTTGTCGAGCTGCACCTCTGTGCCTTTCTTGGCGGCGAAGCGGGCCGGAATGTGCTGGTACTTCTGGGTGAAGTCCACCTTCTTCTTGCGCTCTTCGGTGATGTCCATGGTGGCGATGATGGCGTCATACTTGCGTGACAGCAGCGCCGGAATGATGCCATCCCAGTCCTGCTTGACCAGGGTGCACTTCACCTTCATTTCTTCACACAGGGCGTTGGCGATGTCGATATCAAAGCCTTTCACCTCGCCGCTCGGCTCGGTCCAGGAGAAGGGAGGATAGGCACCCTCAACCCCGATCCGTACCTCTTTCCACTCCTTGGCCATCAGGCTACCGGAACACAGGGCCGTCATCACGGCAGTCGCCAGCATCAGCTTGTTCATGTATCTCTCCTTGATAAACACGTCGATCGTTGAAAACGCAGAATATTGAAAATACCGCTCCCCCATCAATAGATGGAAGAGATGAATTGTTTGAATCGCTCCGACTTGGGATGAGCGAAGATCTCCTTGGGATTACCCTCCTCCTCCACCCGCCCCTGGTGCAGGAACATCACCTTGTTGGAGACGTCACGGGCGAACGACATCTCGTGGGTGACCACCAGCATGGTGCGCCCCTCTTCGGCCAGCTCGCGCATCAGGCCGAGTACCTCGCCCACCAGCTCGGGATCGAGCGCCGAAGTGGGCTCGTCGAACAGCATCACCTCGGGCTCGACCGCGAGAGCACGGGCGATGGCGGCCCGCTGCTGCTGGCCGCCGGAGAGGTGGCCGGGGTAGTAGTCGCGCCGCTCCCACAGGCCCACCCGGTTGAGCAGTTGCTCCGCCTTGGCGATGGCCTCGGCACGGGGCACCTTGAGCACCTGGATGGGGACTTCGATGATGTTCTGCATTATGGTCATGTGCGACCAGAGGTTGAAGCTTTGAAACACCATGGCCAGACGGCTGCGAATGCGCTCCACCTGACGCATGTCCTCGGGCAGGCGTTCACCGGCCCGATTGCTCTTCATGCGGATCAGCTCGCCATGGAGTGAGACCGTGCCGGAAGAGGGGGTTTCCAGCAGATTGATACAGCGTAGAAAGGTCGACTTCCCCGAACCCGAGGAGCCGATCAGGGAGATAACATCCCCCTTGCGGGCCGTCATATCGATGCCCTTGAGCACTTCGTGGGTGCCAAAATACTTGTGCAGTTCACGAACTTCCAGTGCGGCAACGTCGCTCATCCATTACAACCTTGTCTGTCCCTAGACGCCGCTACGGCGTGACTCCACCATCGCAGATTTAACAAAAAGTTAACCGATGGCAACCTTCAGCGAAAATATCATTCAGGTAGTTAAAAAACAATACAGAACCGAGGTATTTAGTGGTTTATCTGTATTTTTATTGGCCTTGGCGGTATTTTTCAGCACTTTGTCTGCATAAAATCCGCTTTGCGCCATCTCTGGGATACCGCCTTTTTATACCCGGAACGCACCAGTAGCAAGAAGATTCAGCCATTTCAGTCAGAAGCCATTCAGAGTCACTTTATTCACCCCGCCTCGGCCGAACAAAACGCACTTTTTTCGAAATGGAATTGATTTTATTGGCGATGACGACCCGAGACCAGAGGGCTCAGGGAAGGCGGCCTCGCCATGCAAAAGTAACAAACCGATAAAAAAAGGGTCGAATGAAGCATACAAACTCATGGATTTATGACTCTTGGCCAATAAGTAGTGGTAATGTGTCGTTTTCCCAGTTTTGTGACCGAGGCCCCAATGTTGCTGAATGTGTTGCTGATCCTGCTGCCGCTGGTGATTGGCTATCTTGTCCCCCTCTCCTCCACCCGGCTCATCAAGCTGATCAATCAGTCGCTGGGCAAGATGGTCTATCTCATCCTGTTCCTGATGGGGCTGGGGCTGGCCTATGTGGAGAACCTCGGCAGCAACCTGGCGGTGATCTTCAAGGTGGCCGGGGTGATGCTGGCCGCCATCACCGCCTGCAACCTGCTGGCACTCTGGTGGCTGGACAGACGCAGCCCCCCCACCCATGAGGCGAGCGACGCCAAGATGCCGAGCAAGCTGCATCTGTTGTGGGAGTCCCTCCAGCTCTGCTTCGTGGTGCTCGGCGGCGTGCTGCTGGGGCTGCTGGTGGACTTGCGCGCCCTGCCCATCGACAAGTGGAGCGAGTGGGCCCTGATGCTGTTGCTGCTGCTCATCGGCATCCAGATGCGCAACTCCGGCATGCGGCTGCGCCAGATCCTGCTCAACCCCTGGGGCATGAAGATAGCCGCCACCGTCATCCTCAGCAGCTGGCTCGGCAGCCTGCTGGCGGCCCAGTTGCTGGGGATGCCCTCGAGCCACGCCCTGGCGCTCGCCTCCAGCTTCGGCTGGTATTCGCTGTCGGGCATACTGGTGGCCGACAAGCTGGGGCCCGTGCTCGGCTCCGCCGCCTTCATCAACGATCTGGGACGCGAGCTCATCGCCATCCTCATCATTCCGGTGCTGATGCGTCGCCACCCCTCCGCCGCCATCGGCTATGGCGGCGCCACCGCGCTCGACTTCACCCTGCCGGTCATCCAGAAATCCGGCGGCATCCAGGTGGTGCCGGTGGCCATCGTCTCGGGCTTTATCCTGAGCCTGCTCGGTCCCATCCTGATCCTGGGCTTCCTCGCTATCTGAGCCTGGATAAACCACCCAGGCGAAAAAAAGCCCGGCAGCAGTGCCGGGCTTGTTGTTGGTTCAGGGGCGCGCCATCTCTAGGTTCGCCACTGGCCGCCGCTCATCACCCTCTCGATGGTGAGGTGCTCCGGCGCTATCAGCAGCAGATCTGCATCCTGCCCCACCCCTATCACCCCCTTGCCAGCCAGCCCCAGGGCTCGCGCCGGATTGGCCGTGACCACCCCCAGGGCGACCTCGAGCGACACCCCGAGGGCGCAGGCACGAACGCACTCCTGCCACAGGCTGGCAATCTGGCCGCAGCGCATCTCCACAAGGCGCCCCTCACCGTCAAATCGCGGCAGGCTGGCGTTGGCATCCGAGCTGAAGCTGATGCGATCGGCGGGCACGCCGGCCGCCAGCAGCGCCACCAGCGCCTCTGCCGCCAGTTGCTCGCCATCGTCCAGCAGCTCGGGGAAGCTCGAGGTGGTGAGATCGATCCAGCCCCCCGCCCGGCCCCAGTCGATGGCCTCGGCAAAGAGCCAGGGGTTGCGGTTGCAGTGGGTGGGATAGAGCTGGCGCAGGGGGATGTCGGTGCCATCGCGCAGGGCCCGCAGCGGCGCCAGGGCCCCGCGGCCATCCCCGACGTGGAAGAAGCTGACCCCGCTCTTGCCCGCGAGCAGCCCGGCCACCCGCGCCTCGCTCACCAGCCGTGCCAGCTCGTCATGAGTCGGCGCACTGGATCTGTGATCGCTGATGGCCAGCTCCCCCACCCCCAGCACCTCGGGGATCAGCATGATGTCCGACTCCACCCTGCCGGTGAGGGTCTTGACCGGCAGGTGATAGGAGCCGGTATACATGTAAGCGCTCACCCCGGCGGCGCGAAACTCGCGCACCTTGCCGAGCACCTGGGTCGGGGTGCGGGTCAGGCTGTCGGTGCCGAGCGCCGCCACCAGGGTGGTGACCCCGGCCTTGAGGGCCTCCCCCGCCGCGAGTTCAGGAGTACGGAAGGCAAAGCCCCCCTCCCCACCGCCCCCCGTGATGTGGGCCAGGGGATCCACCAGCCCGGGCACCAGATAACGGCCACGGCCGTCGACGCGCACCAGCGGCCAGTCAGGGGGGACTGTCAGCCCCTTGCCCAGCCAGGCGATGCGGCCGTCGGCCACCAGCAGATCCTGCTGGCCGAGCGGGGCCGGGCTATGAATTTCCGCACCCTCGATCAGGGTCAACATGGGCATCTCCTTGTTTCATCACCGCTTGCTGCGAAAAAAGAGAGGGAGCAAGCTCCCTCCCCCCCATCAACCACCATAAATATCGTACTTGAAGTACTTCTGGTTGATCTCCTGATACTTGCCATTGGCCCGCAGGGCCTTGATCGCCTCGTCCAGCTTGGCCTTGAGATCCTGATCGCCCTTGCGTATCGCAATTCCCATGCCGTCACCAAACCACTGGCGATCGGTCAGGGCCGGCCCCACATACTCGAACTTGTCCCCGCCCGCCTTGCTGAGCAGCCCCTGATCGATGGCCGAGGCGTCGGCCAGCAAGGCCAGCACCCGGCCCGCCTTCAGATCGAGATAGGCCTCGTCGGCATTGCCGTAACGCACTATGGTGACGTCGGAGCCAAAGTTATCCGTCAGGTACTTGTCGTGGGTGGTGGCGCGCTGCACACCTATGCGCTTGCCTGCCATCCCCGCCGGGGTCAGCTCCAGCGTTGTGCCCTTGACCGCCACGAAGCGGTTGGGGATATGGGCATATTTTGCGGTGAAATCCACCTTCTTGCGCCGCTCATCGGTGATCGACATGGCGGCGATGATCCCGTCGTATTTGCGCGACAGCAGGGCCGGGATCATGCCGTCCCAGTCCTGCGCCACCAGCTCGCACTTGACGGCCATCTGCTGGCACAGGGCATTGGCGAGATCGATGTCAAAGCCCTTGATCTCCCCCGACGCATCGGTCCAGGAGAAGGGAGGATAGGCGCCCTCCACACCGAAGCGCACGGTTTTCCACTCCTTGGCCATGACGGGGGTGGTGAGCAGGCAGGCAGCAAAGAGGGCTGACAGGGTCAGTTTGGTATTCATCATGAGTACTCCATTACATAGAAAGCGCACAGGCGCGGTCAAGGCATCGCAAGCCTGGGCAAGCGATGGCCAACAAACGGCAAAACGCGGATGAGCGAGATCACGCCCCATGGGTATCAATGATCGACAGGTATCAATGATCGACAGGTATCAATGATCGGTGGGCGTCAATAAGCTGCTCCGGGGCCTCGATCTATTCGTCGAACCACTCGGAGAGGTAGAAAGGCTTGAAGTAGAAGGCCAGAAAGAAACCTCTGGCTTTGCGCATCATGATGGTTTGTCGCGTCCTGTGACAAAGATGAAAGCCACCTTAGCACGCCCCAAATTTGCCCTGCAAGAGGGGCTTGCAGGGCCATCGAAAAATCCTGACCATGGCCAACAGAACCAGGATCCTCTAGGCTCTGAGCACCTTGTCATCGACCTGCCAACGACCCTGAACCCATGAACTACCTGGCGCATCTCCATCTGGCAGCCCACACCCGAAGCTCCCTCACCGGCAACCTGCTGGGGGACTTCGTCAAGGGGCCCCTGCCCACTGGCCTCGCGGCCCATTTCGATGAGGGGATCTGGCTGCACCGCAAGATAGATGCCTTCACCGATGCCCACCCCGAGCACAGGGCGGCGGTCGCCTGCTTCGAGGCACCCTGGCGCCGCTTTGGCGGCATCCTGGTGGACATGCTCTACGACCACTGGCTGAGCCACCACTGGCAGCAATTCAGTCCGGATCCCCTGCCCCGCTTCCTGCAGCAGAGCTATGGCCAGCTGCTGGCGGATCACGCCCGCCTGCCGGAGGGGCTGCCCATGGCCCTCAAGAGGATGGCCGAGCAGGACTGGATCGCCTCCTACGGGCGCCGGGAGGGACTGGGTCAGGCCCTCAACGGCATAGGCCGGCGCCTGCGTCGTCCCCTGCTGCTGGGGGAGGCGCTCCATACCCTGGATGAGGGCCGCTGGCGCGACTGTGAGCTGGGGTTTCTGCGCTTCTATCCCGAGGTGATGCGCTTTAGTGAGGGGCAACTCACCCACTACCGCGCGGGCCAGGGCGAGGCAGGATCAGGACAATGAAAAACGCCCCGAGCGGGGCGTTGAGAGGGCGGTATTACTGCACTTCATCCTTTTTCTTGCGGATGCTGAGGCCAAGCTCACGGCCGCGCTGGCGGGCGTAATAGATGGTGCCGATGAAGGCCAGGGTGGTGAACACCAACTCCACCACCGCCAGCCACCGCTCCCCTTCATCCGTGGTGATGAGCGTCAGGGCGTGGAGGAAGTAGGGCATCAGCACGAAGTTGCCCCAGGCGTGGGTATAGGGGTTGCCCTGCACTATGCCCTTCAGGGGGAACAGCAGCGGCACAGTCCAGATCACCGGCAGCAACCAGGGGTTGAGATCCGGGTGGGGCGATAGCCACAGATGCCAGAGGATGACCCAGGCCAGCAGGCCGAAGAAGCCGACCAGGGTCAGCAGACGGGCGAAGCGGGTGCTCACTTGAGGATCTCCAGCACCAGCTCGGGCGGGCGGCCGATACGGGCCTGACCATTCTTGATGACAATGGGGCGCTCGATGAGCTTGGGATGCTGGTGCATGGCACGAATGAGGGCATCGCCCTGCACATCGGCCAATCCCAGCTCCTTGTAGAGATCTTCCTTGGTGCGCATCAGCTGGCGCGGATCGGCAAAGCCCAGCTGGGTCAGCAGGGTGCGGATATCATCCTCGCTCGGCGCCTGTTCCAGATAGAGCACCACCTCGGGGGCTACCCCGTGCTGTTCCAGCAAGGCCAGGGTTTCACGGCTCTTGGAGCAGCGCGGGTTGTGATAGATTTGGGTCTCGCTCATGGTAACTCCCTGATATTGCAAGATGGGACAACAAATGGCGCTATTGTAGGGGAAACGGATGGGCAGGGTAAGCGGGAGGGCTGTGGAAATGAAACGAATATGTTGGCTGATTGTGGCCACCCTGCTGGGCGCCTGCACGCCGGCCCCCCAGTTCATCGACGGGGCGGGCAAAAAACTCAGCCTTAGCGCCCTGACGGGCAAGCCGCTGCTGGTCAACTACTTCGCCCCCTGGTGCGCCCCCTGCCTGCGGGAGATGCCCCTGCTCGCGGCGCTGTACCGGGAGGGACAGATAGGGGTGATCGCCATCAACTATGATCCCGCCTCCCCCGGCGAGCTGGCCGAGCTGGCCCGTCGCCATCAGATAGCCGTGCCCCTGATGGTCCCCTTCGATGAGGCCAGCCTCCCCTTCCCAAGGCCTGGCGCACTGCCCACCAGCTACCTGCTCGATGACAAGGGGCAGTTGCAAAAGACCCTGGTGGGGGAGCTCGATGAGCACAAACTCGCCACCCTCCGGGCCTGGGCCGCCACACAAGCTTCCTCGGCACGGCCCTGATGGCCCCATGACGACACGGGGTGCACCATCTCTGGTGCACCCCGTTGCATGCAGGCGTGGTCAGCCGGACTAGCCCTTCAGGCTGTCCAGATCCTTCTTCGCCCGCTCCAGCTGGGTGATGCGCGCCTCTATGCGGGCCAGGGTCAGCTTGTCGCTGGTGGTGCCACGGGCCACGATCAGCTCGTCGATGGCCGCCTGGTAGTCACCGCGCAGGGAGAGGGTCTCCGCCCGCGCCATGTGCAAGTCCGTCATCCTTCCCGCCTTGCGATAGGCATCCGACAGCAGGCTCCAGGCCAGGCTGTTCTCGTCGTGCTCCCGGGCATAAGGATCCAGGATGGCGATGGACTTCTTGTAGTTGCCCGCCTCCAGATAGGCGTTGCCGAGGTTGACCACCACCACCTCGTTGTCCGGCATCCGGGTGCGGAAGCGCTCCAGCCGGGCGATGGCCTGGGCGCTGCGCCCCTTGGCGAGATCGATGTCGGTCAGGGCATCCACCACGAAGAGATCTTCCGGATGGCGGGCGGCCAGACTCTGCATCAGGGTATCGGCCTCGTCGGTGCGCTTGAGCTGCAGCAGGGCCAGCGCCTTGCCATAGGTGGCAGCGTCTTTGAGGGGGTAGTCCCCCTTCTGCAGGCGGCTGTCGAAGTAGGTGAGCAGCGCCTGGGGGCTCTCGGTGCCATAGCGCACCTGGATGCGCACCTTGGCCAGCCAGAAGTCGAGGCTGGGGGGCAAGGCACGGCGGCCATAGCTGTTGGCGCGGGCGCGGGCTTCGCTGATCCGGGTCTCCGGCAGGGGGTGAGTCAGCAGCATCTCGGGCGGCTTGCTGGCGTAGCGGTACTCCGCCGCCAGTTTCTGGAAGAAGCTGGCCATGCCCATGGGATCGAAGCCGGCGTCATAGAGCGTCTTCATGCCGATGCGGTCCGCTTCGTACTCGTTGTCACGGGTATAGTTGATGGCCGACTGCATGGAGAGCCCGAGGGTGGTCTGCAGCGCGGCTATACCTGCGGTGGGGTTGATCACCGCCAGCGCAATGGAGCCCACCAGACCGGCCAGGGTCATGGCCGAGCTGCTCGCCTGCGCCTCCATGTAACGGGCTATGTGGCGCTGGGTCACGTGGGTGATTTCGTGAGCCAGCACCGAGGCCAGCTCGCTCTCGTTGTCGGCGTAGAGGAAGAGGCCGGTGTGCACCTTGACCCGCCCGCCGAGGAAGGCGGCAGCGTTGATGCTGGGATCATTGATGAGGAAGAAGGTAAAGGGGAAACGCACCCCGTCGGCATTGGTGAGCAGGCGCTGACCCAGATCGTCTATGTATTCGCTCAGCACGGGATCATCGATGATGGGCAAGCCCGCCCGGGCAAACCGCATGAAGGCATTGCCATAGCGCACTTCCTGCTCGATGGGCAGGGCGGCAACCCCGGCGGTGCCGATGTCGGGCAGCTGGTTGTTCGCCTGAGCCTGAAAGGTCGCGCTCATCAGGGATATCAGCAGGGGAAGCGATGCCATCAAGGGGGAAAAACGGGCCACAGTGTTTCTATCTCCATCAGAAGGGGCTCGGGCAGAATACCCTTGCCCATCAAGGCCCACAAGCGTTGTTTCATACTGGTATCACGGCCATAATGACCACCACGCACGCGATGGAATCCTCATGGAACAGCTCGACCTGACCCCCTGGCGTTGTCCCGAGCCGCTGATCCGGCTCAAGCTCTGGTTGCGCCAGGCAAGACCCGGCCAATCCCTGCACCTCATCCTGGGGGATGCCGGCTCCCGGCAGGACATTCCGGCCTACCTGCAACGCCTGGGCCACAGCGTCCGTCCCCTGGAGGAGTCCGCCGCCCGCCTCTCCCTGCTGCTCGTGGTCGGGAGCCGGCCATCATGATGTCGCCAGGCCCCGGGCTGCCCCTTTCCATCCTGATGACACGGTAAAAAACCAAGGAAGCCTCGATGTTAGATGTATTGAAGCGCTGGTATCAGACCCGTTTTTCCGACCCCGATGCCGTTGCCCTGTTCCTGCTGCTGGTGTTCTGCTTCGCCGTGCTCTGGCTGTTCGGCGATCTGCTGGCCCCCCTGCTGGTGGCCGTGGTGATGGCCTATCTGCTGGAGTGGCCGGTCAGCCGCCTGCAACGCACCGGGCTCTCCCGCCCCCTGGCCACCAGCCTGGTGCTGCTGCTGTTTCTCTCTGTGACCACCATGATGCTGCTGGGGCTCATCCCCACACTGGTGAGCCAGGGGGTCAACCTCGCCAAGGAGGCGCCCTCCATGCTGGCCCATGCCCAGGACGCGGTGCGCACCCTGCCGGAAAAATACCCCGAGATAGTCGACGTCAGCCTGGTCGAAACCATCATAGACAACATTCGTCAGCGCATTCTGGCCGGGGGGGAGCAGCTGGTGAGCGCTTCCCTCAGCTCCCTCATCAACGTGGTGGCCATCCTCATCTACGCCATCCTGGTGCCCCTGATGGTGTTCTTCATGCTCAAGGACAAGCAGGTGCTGATGGGCGGCCTGCGCCGCTTCCTGCCCCGCAATCGCACCCTGGTCAACCGGGTCTGGGTGGAGATGAACGATCAGATCATCAACTACATCCGCGGCAAGGTGATCGAGATCCTCATCGTCGGGGTGGCGACCTACATCCCCTTCGCCCTGATGGGGCTGCGCTACTCGGTGCTGCTGGCGGTGGCGGTCGGCTTCTCCGTGCTCATCCCCTACATAGGGGCGGTGGCGGTGACTGTGCCCGTCGCCATGGTGGCCCTGTTCCAGTGGGGGCTGACCCCGGACTTCGCCTGGCTGATGGTAGCCTATCTGGTCATTCAGGCGCTGGACGGCAACCTGCTGGTGCCCCTGCTCTTCTCCGAGGCGGTCAACCTGCACCCTGTGGCCATCATCATCGCCGTGCTGGTGTTTGGCGGGCTCTGGGGATTCTGGGGAGTCTTCTTCGCCATTCCCCTGGCGACCCTGGTAAAAGCTGTGCTCAACGCCTGGCCCAAGCGGGACGAGACGCCCCGCCCTACCCCCTGATGAGAAGAGAGGCTTTCGCCTCTCTTTTTTATCACCGCGAACCCATCGACCACGGACTCGGTTCCCGCCTGAATCCAGCTTCAGCACAACGACGCTATCGACTTGAATTTAAAATAAAAACAGGCTTCACTGACAAGGCCATCGGCAGTATGCTCTGCCAGCCCCGACTCTGAAGGATCAGTCCATGTCCCCTGTTCGCCCCCTGCACAGCGCCGCGCTTGGCGCGCTCCTGACCCTGCTGTTCGCGACCCCGGCCCGGGCCGAGGTCGATCTCGGCTCCCTCGATATCTTCGTGCAGGACAGCCCCACCAGCCCGGTACCCAAGGGACTGGTGCTGGGTGGCGCCGTCATCGGTGGCGATGCCCGCTATCAGGGCCAGGATGACACAGCCCTCGCAATACCGGGTTTCATCTACTTCGGCGAGCAGTTCATGTTCCTCGGGGACAGGGCCCGCTACTACTTTCACAAGGATGACAGTTTCGCCGCCTACGGTTACGGCAGGATGCGCTTTGGCAACCTGGATCCCGACGATGCCCCCGAGCTGGCTGGCATGGAGGAGCGCAAGTGGGAGCTGGAAGGGGGCATAGGCGCCAGCCTCATCACCCCCTATGCCCTGCTCAGCACCCGCCTCAGCACGGACGTGACCGGGCGCAGCAACGGCCAGGAGCTGCTGCTGTGGGCCGACTTCCCCATATTGCGGGACAGGCTGCTCATCATGCCCGGCATGGGGATGATGATCCGCAGCGACAAGATGGCGAACTACTACTTTGGCGGCGTCTCGGGGGGCGAGGCCACGGGGCTGCGCCCAGAATGGGACACGGGCACCACCCTCTCACCCATGGCGGCCATCATCACCAGCTACCGTTTCAGCCCCCACTGGATCGGCATGTTTGCCGCCAACTACGAGCTCTACGACGACGACATCGCGGACAGCCCCATAGTCCAGCACAAGGGGGAGCTCTACGCCGGCTTCGCCGTGGGTTACATCTGGTAACCCCACCGCCAACCAGCAAGAAGGGAGCCCATGGCTCCCTTCTTGCTTGATGTGACTGGCGCGCGGCAAGGGGCCATCACAGGGTGGCCAGAAACTCGGCCAGGGTCCGGTTGACGAACTCGGGGTTCTCCAGGGTCGAGATGTGGCCCGCGGCCGGGATCTCCTTGAAGGGGCAGGCCAGCGCCTCCGCCATCAGATAGCCCTCCAGCACAGGGCGCGCCTTGTCCTCGCAGCCGGTCATCACCAGGCTCGGCACTTTCATCTCTTCGAGCCACTCGATGCGATCCTCCCGGGTCACGAAGCTGCGCCCCACCGCCACCAGGCTCGCCACCTGATCCGCTGGCCAGCTGGCGAGGCGTGCCTTGAAGCCGCTCATCAGGGCGGGATCCGGCTCATGGGCAAAGAAGAGCGGTGCCACCTGATCGATGACGGGGGCCGGCAGACTGCCAAGCTGCTCTATCATGGCCAGCATGCCGAGGTAGCGCTCACAGGGGATCTGGGGCTCCCAGCCAACGAAGGTGTCCATCAGCACCACACCCTTGAGCCGCGCCGGGGCCATCCTGACCAGCTCCACGCCCCACATGCCGCCAATGGAGAGCCCCACCAGCACGCACTCCTCTATGTCGAGGGCATCGAGCAGGGCCAGGTGATCCCGGGCCAGGGTTTCAAGGGAGCAAGGGCCTTCCGGCAAAGAGTCGGAATCCCCGTGGCCCCAGAGCTCGGGCACTATGCAGCGATAGCTACTCTTGAGCGCCTCGACTTGCGGTGCCCACATGGCACTGTCCCACAGGTAGCTGTGGCCAAAGAGCAGCACAGGGCCCTGCCCCTCGTCCAGATAGGCCATGCGGCGGCCCGCTATCTCCATAAAATGCTTCATGTTATCTCCTGTTGCCAGCTGCCGATGATGAGACGGCAGTGCAAATCGCCATAAAGGGCTTGATGTTTTTGCTATTGCCAGCGGCTGATGAGGCGGCAGTGTAACACGCCGGCCTTGGCAGTGGCGCCTCCCTGGTGCAAGCTGGGGTGACGCACAGAAAGGACTCAAACAGGAGAAGATCATGCCGAAGGAAAAGAGCAAGAAACGCCCGCGCCTGGACAAAAAGACCTATGAACACCACCTCACTCACCTGCAGGAGGAGCTGGTCAAGCTGCAGGAGTGGGTCAAGCAGGAGGGGCTAAAGGTGGTGGTGCTGTTCGAGGGGCGCGATGCCGCCGGCAAGGGGGGCGTCATCAAGGCGATCACCGAGCCCCTCAACCCCCGGGTCTGCCGGGTCACCGCCCTGCCCGCCCCCTCGGACCGGGAGCGCACCCAATGGTACTTCCAGCGCTATGCCGCCCACCTCCCGTCGGCAGGCGAGATGGTGCTGTTCGATCGCTCCTGGTACAACAGGGCCGGGGTGGAGCGGGTGATGGGCTTTTGCACCGACGCCGAATACCGCGAGTTTCTGCGTGCCTGCCCCGAGTTCGAGCGGATGCTGACTCGCTCTGGCATCACCCTCATCAAGTACTGGTTCTCGGTCAGTGATGAAGAGCAGGAGAAGCGCTTCAAGGAGCGCATCAACACCCCCATCAAGCGCTGGAAATTCAGCCCCATGGACTTGCAGTCCCGTTCCCGCTGGGTGGAGTACTCCCGCGCCAAGGATGACATGTTCACCTACACGGATACCGAGGACAGCCCCTGGTTCGTGGTCGATGCCGACGACAAGCGCCGCGCCCGCCTCAACTGCATCGCCCACCTGCTCGGCAAGGTGCCCTACGAGGCTATCCACTACGAGCCCATCAAGCTGCCCCCCATCAAGACCGAGGGCTATGAGCGCCCGCCCCTGGCCAGCCAGACCTTCGTACCCGACATCACCGCCGAGCTCTAAGCCTTCACCCCGTCACCCCGCCCGCCCGGTTTCCCACAGGGCAGGCAATAAAAAGCCGGTCATTCGACCGGCAAAAAGGCATTGAATACTATGGAAACCTGCACTGCAACACCATCAGGTGCGGATATATCTGGCGGTACGGGGGAACGCCTGCTCCTTGACATCGAACAGGTAGCAGGCCTCGGCCGGAATGCCGACGCTGTACTCCTGACCCGTGGCCACGTCCACGTCTGAGCTGGCCTTGACGGTAAAGTCGTGGCCATCCACGTCCATGTAGACGAAGGACTCGGCCCCCAGGTGCTCTGCCACCTGGACTATGCCGCTCACCTTGCTGTCGGCGTGGGCGTGATCCAGCGGCACCAGGTGCTCGGGACGAATGCCCAGCTCCACCTTGTCACCGACAGCGCCGCTGCGGGCATCGACCCGGGCACGCACTGTGTCGCCGGAAGTCAGCTTGACCACGCACTCCTGCTCGCCTATCTCCAGCAGCTCCCCCGCCAGGAAGTTCATCTTGGGTGAGCCGATGAAGCCCGCCACGAACTTGTTGTCCGGGTTGTGGTAGAGCTCGAGCGGCGTGCCGAACTGCTCCAGGTTGGTGGTCGCCTCGCCCTTGAGCGGGCTCAGCACCACGATGCGGTTGGCCAGGGTCATGGCCTCCACCTGATCGTGGGTCACGTAGATGATGGTGGAGTTGAGCTCCTTGTGCAGCTTGGCGATCTCGATGCGCATCTTGACCCGCAGGGCGGCATCCAGGTTGGACAAGGGTTCGTCAAACAGGAACACCTGGGGTTGCTGCACTATGGAGCGACCTATGGCCACCCGCTGGCGCTGACCGCCGGAGAGCGCCTTGGGCTTTCTGTCCAGCAGGGGTTCGAGACCCAGGATCTCGGCGGCACGCATCACCCGCTTGTGGATGTTCTCCTTGTCCATCTTCTTGAGCTTGAGGCCGAAGGCCATGTTCTCGTAGATGTTCATGTGCGGGTAGAGAGCATAGGACTGGAACACCATGCCGACGTTGCGCTCCACCGGCGGCACGTCGTTCATGTAACGACCGCCTATGGTCAGCTCACCGCTGGTGATGTCCTCCAGCCCTGCGATCATCCGCAGCAGGGTGGACTTGCCACAACCGGACGGGCCGACGAAGACGATGAACTCCCCTTCCTTGATAGCCAGGTTGATGTTGCGCAGCGTGTCCTTGTGGACAGCCGGATCGTAGTTTTTGCGAACGTTGTTGAGTACTACTTCAGCCATGACGAGCTCCGCTCTGAAATCTGTGCAAATCGTGATAGTCGGGGGAGCACTCCCCCGGCCATTAAAACCTTAACCTTTCACACCGCCCGCAGTGAGACCACCCACCAGCCAGCGCTGTGCCATGAGGAACACCACTGTGATGGGCAGGCCGGACAGCACGGCGGCTGCGGCGAAGTCACCCCACAGATAGTTCTGCGGATAGAGGTATTGCTGGGCACCGACCGCCAGGGTCAGGTTGTTCACATCCTGCAGCAGGATGGAGGCCACGGGCACCTCGGTGATGGAACCGATGAAGGCCAGAATGAAGACCACCGCCAGTATGGGCACCGACAGGGGCAGCAGGATCAACCTGAATGCCTGCCAGGGGGTCGCCCCATCGATGGCCGCCGCCTCTTCCAGGGAAGAGTCTATGGTCTCGAAGTAGCCCTTGATGGTCCAGACATGCAGCGCTATGCCGCCCATGTAGGCCAGGATCAGGCCACCGTGGGTGTTCAGACCCAGCCAGGGGATGTAGTCGCCAATCTTGTTGAACAGCGCATAGATGGCCACCAGTGCAAGCACCGCCGGGAACATCTGGAAGATCAGCATCCCCTGCAATATGGTCTGCTTGCCACGGAACCGCAGACGGGCAAACGCATAGGCACAGGTGGTGGAGAGCACCACTATCATCAGGGCCGTGATGCCCGCGATCTTGATGGAGTTCCACAGCCAGGTCAGCACAGGGAACGGCGGTGGCGTTATGCTGCCATCGGCGTTGGTGATGGACATGCCAAGCGCCAGCTTCCAGTGATCCAGGGTCGGGTTGGAGGGGATTATCTCCCCCACCGAGAAGTTGCCGTTACGGAACGAGATGGCGATAACCATGATCACCGGGAAGATGATCAGCGCCAGGAAGCCCCACATGACCAGGTGGGTTGCCCACACCCGGTATTTCACTGATTTGGGTTGTACGATAGCCATTGAGAAGCCTCCTTACAGCTTGTCCGCTTTGGACAATTTCAGGTTGAGCAGTGCAAGCGCGCCGACGATCAGGAAGATGGCGGTGGCGATGGCACTGGCCAGACCGTAGTCCTGACCACCCGAGCCCTGGAACGCGATCCGGTAGGTGTAGTTCACCAGCAGATCCGTGGTCCCGGCCGGGGTACTGGCCCCTATGATGTCCGGCGCCCCGTTGGTCAACAACTGGATAAGCACGAAGTTGTTGAAGTTGAAGGCAAAGGATGCAATCAACAGGGGGGTCAGCGGCTTCATCAGGAGCGGCACTGTGATCTTGAAGAAGTTCTGTACCGGACCCGCACCGTCCATGGCAGACGCCTCATAGAGATCTTCCGGGATGGCCTTGAGCAGCCCCATGCAGAGGATCATCATGTAGGGGTAGCCGAGCCAGGTGTTGACGATGAGGATCATCACCTTGGCCAGGAAGGGGGTGGTGTACCAGTCCGGCTTGATGCCGAACGCCGCTTCCAGGAACAGGTTGATCTCGCCGAAGTTCTGGTTGAACAAGCCCTTGAACACCAGGATGGAGATGAACGCCGGTATCGCATAGGGCAGGATCAGCATGACCCGGTAGAAACCGCGCCCCCTGAGCTGCTCCCACTGCACCAGACAGGCCATCACCATGCCGATAGCCAGGGTGAAGGCCACGGAGCAGGCGGAGAAGATCACCGTCCAGACGAAGATCTGCATGAAGGGACCCTGGATGCCCGGGTCTGTCATGATGCGGACGAAGTTCTTCCAGCCCACGCTCACCACGAAGCCAGGGGCCATGCCCTTGCCGACGAAGTGACCGTCAGTATCTATGTACTGATAGAAGCCGGTGTCCGGGTTCGGCAGCATCAGCTCGCCGTTCTGGTTGTCCCGCAGCAGGTTGCCGTCCTTGATAACGACACCGGACTGCTTGAGCACGGCCCCGTCAACCAGCTGGGTATACAGCGGCTTTTGCGCCGCAAACTTGCGCAGGCTGCTCAGGGTCAGGTGGATGTTGCCATCCGGCAGTACCAGATCCAGGGCACTCAGGTGAGTGCGGTGATCGACGATGGCACGTATGGGTGCCGCCTGGTCGAGCGCTTCCCCGTTCAGGGGTTGCAGCTGAACAACCTGTGGCTCGTCACGGACCCGTCCTTCACGGACGGCCAGGGTACGCGCCTTGTTGTTCAGCAGGGTAAGGGGTTGACTGATAAAGGATTGGTCGTCCTGTTGCAGCAGCAGCTGAAACTGATTGTTCTCACCACCCAGGAGGGTGAAATCGAATTCACCGCCAGTCACCTTATAGATTTTTTTCAGATGGAAATCCCGTGCCTGCTCGAGAGAGAGCAGGTTGGCACCCGAGTAGTTGGTGAAGGCGATGCCGATCGTGTAGGCAAGAGGGAAGATGATAAAAACAACCATGCCTGCCACACCGGGGAAGATATAGCGGTGGGCATAGGTCTTCTTGTTCATGAAGACATAGAGACCGACAGAAACGACCACCAGATCGAGCAGGGCAAACACCCACTCGCCGCTGGCATACATCATCACGGCCGCATAACCATTAAGCACTGCAATCAGTGCCGCCATGGTCCACTTCAGCCAGACGTACTTGTCTTTCTTCGGACCGGCATAGGATTCGATAGAAGGTACAACTTCCATGCCAATTAACCTTTATTGCGCCAAGAGAGATTGGAGAGAGTGGGAGGCCCGAAGGCCTCCCTGGTGCTAGCTTACTGGACGATGCGCTTGGCAGCGGTATCCAGGGCTTCGTCAACGCTCTGACGGCCAGAGGTGACGTTCTTGAGGGCTGTTTCGAAGGAAGACCAGAAACGGCTCATCTCAGGCACGGACGGCATCGGCTCGCCATTCTGGGCGTTCTGCATGGTCGCCTTGATGTTGGCATCGGATTCCAGCGTCTTCTGGAAGGACTTCAGTGCCACGGCGCCCAGCGGCTTGTCGGCGTTCACCGGTGCCAGACCGGCGTCGGTCAGCAGGTAGTTTTCCAGGAACTCGATGGCCAGATCCTTGTTCGGGCTGGCGGCGTTGATGGTGGCACCCAGTACGCCAACGAAGGCTTTGGCCGGCTTGCCGTTCAGGGTCGGCAGCGGCGCTACGCCGTACTTGATGCCGCTCTTGTCCAGGTTGCTCCAGGCCCAGGGACCGTTGATCATCATGGCCACTTCGCCCTTGTTGAACTTGGCATCCATGACACCGTAGTCGATGCCCTTCTCCAGGTGACCGGACTTGATCATCTCGGAGATGTAGCCCACACCGGCCTTGGCGCCTGCGTTGTTCACGCCGGTGTCTTTCACGTCATAACCGGTAGCGGTCTTCTTGAAGGCATAACCACCGTTGGCAGCCACCAGGGGGTAGCTGAAGTAGGGGGTGTCATAGGCCCACATGATGGCGCGCTTGCCACTCTTCTTCAGCTCTTCGTCGATCTTGGCGATCTCTTCGAAGGTCTTGGGCGGGTTGGGCAACAGATCCTTGTTGTAAATCAGGCTGACGGCTTCGACCGCGACCGGGTAGCCATAGGTCTTGCCATCGACTGCCATGGCATCCCAGGCGAACTGCTCGAACTTGGCCTTGGTGGCGGCGTTCGGCGTCACTGGCACCAGCAGACCGGCCTTGACCCACTCACCGTAACGGTCGTGAGCCCAGAAGAAGATGTCCGGGCCGTTGCCGGTGGCGGCGGCTTGCTGGAACTTCACTTCTACCTGGTCCGGGTGCGCGACGGTCACCTTGATGCCGGTCTCGGCTTCAAACTTCTTGCCTACTTCGGCCAGGCCGTTGTAGCCCTTGTCACCGTTGATCCAGATGGTCAGCTGGCCTTCGTCAATCGCAGCAGTGGCTGAACAAGCCACACCCAGGGTAGCCAGACCGATCAGGGATGACAGCAATTTCTTTTTCATGAGCCTTTCCTTGTATTAGTTCCGCGCTGTAAGAGCATTGTGTGCGAGATGAATATTATCCCAAGCCTGCAACGCCTCACATGACACGCCTCGCATTTTTGAAATGCAATTACGTATTTTCTTCCAGAAAGTTATGAAAACATTTTCTTATTTCAGCGACTTATCGGGATTTATCGTCATATTTTTGGCCTTGCATGGAAATTTAATTACCAAAAAGAAATAAATTTACACCATTGAAAGGGGTTTCACCCCATTGAAAACCCTTTCAACTCCATTATTTTGTTTAATGTGTTAACAAAAGTACCAAGCCGGATTCCAGGTTCATCTCCCCCTTAAATAAAAAGGCACCGGAGCGAACTCCGGTGCCTTTTTGCCAGAAATGGTGACTGGATCACATTATGACTGACGCAACAGCTGATCCTTGAGGTTGGGCGGCACGCCACGTATGGTCAGGGTGTCCGTCTGGGGATCGTAGAAGACCCGGCTGTTCAGCAATTTCTGCTCGAAGCTGAGGGTCAGGCCGCCACCCGAGCCGACAAACTTGGTCAGGCCGCGCAGGGTGGAGCGATCGGCCGGGAAGCGATCTTCCAGCTCGTATTCCTGGCCGATGAAGCTGTAAAAATCGAGATCGCCATCGCCAGGCAATTCCGCCGACAGCTCCTTGATTTCGATCTCTTCACCAGCGCTCGCCTGCTCGGTGCAATATTTGAAGACCTGCTTCTTGTAATCATTGCGCTCGGCGGGTTCGAGCTGGCGGCTGTCGCAGTAATCGTCCACCGCCTGCAGCAAGCCTTTATTTTGTACCTTGGCATCCATGCCCTCGCGGGCACCCAGCAAGTCCATGAAAAAGTCCCCCAGCTTGCGACCGACCCGCCCCTTGCTGAAGGTGATATAACGGCGAGAATCAGGCTGGGTTTTCCATTCGGTCAGATCGATGCGGGCCACCAGGTTGAGTTTGCCGATATCCAGATAATGGATGTGACGCAGGTCCAGTGCCTCGCTGACGGTGACGCTCTCCTTGCCCTCCAGCAGGGCAATCATCAGATAATCGACCCCGACATAGTTGTATTTGGCAATCAGCAGCACGCCCTGCTCGTCCAGGGCGTGCTCCACCAGCTGCTTGACCAGCATCTGGGTCAGGGTGATAGAGAAAGGGACGAATTCGGTCTGCTCGCCAAGCAGCTGTTCGAGGGCGATGCGAAAGGCCGGAGACGGCTGCTTGGGAGCCTCTTCACCTTCTGCCAGCTCGGCGACGGCGGCTTCCGGGTCGGCAAAGAAACCGAAGCCCTTGCCACCCTTGCCGTTGTAGATGCGATGCAGTTCTGCCATCAGCCCTTGCACCGCCTCATCGGCAGGCAGAGTCTGACTGCGGGTATCGGCGTGCGGCTGACCGTCATTGCCGGCGCGCAGGGAGTGAAGAATGATCTTGTCGATATCGAGACTCATGTCACAAAGCCATAGTGTTAGCCGAAAGGGTGAAGTATTATAAGGCGCTTTGAACCGAGATGAACCCAAGATTATGCCCATCGTATCAAAGTACAATAACGAGCAGTTTGACGCCCTGATGAACGACCTGATCACCGCCCTGGAGAAACACAAGGCGCCGGTGGATCTCAGTCTCATGGTGCTTGGCAACCTGACCACCAACATCATCAACGGTATGGCCCCGGCCCAGCGTCAGGCGATCACCGAGAAGTACATCCAGGCGCTCACCGCCTCGGTGGATCATCGCCACGATGCTCACTGAGTTTCTTCGCATTCTTTGATGTTTTTCAAGCAGATGGATCATTATGGTCGAAACCGGCAACCCCTATCGTGATAACGTCTCTCGCCTGATCACCTGGGGGCATTGGTTCTCCTTCTTCAACATCATCCTGGCCATGCTGATCGCGACCCGCTATCTGGGTTCCATCAGCTGGCCATCGACCACGCTCGGGGTCACCTATCTCATCATCAGCTGGATAGGTCATTTCTCGTTCCTGAGCTTCGTCACCTATCTGCTGACCGTCTTCCCCTTGAGCTTCGTGCTGCCCAGGGAGAAGCCCCTGCGCTTCATTTCGGCCATCATCGCCACCCTGGCGCAGGTGCTGCTGCTCATCGATACCCAGGTCTTCCAGCTGTTCAAGTTCCACTTGAATGGTCAGGTGTGGCAACTGCTGCTGGATCAGGCCCAGACCGAAGAGGGCTCTATCTGGAGCATCATCTTCGTCGCCGTGCCCACCATCTTCCTGCTGCAATTGCTGCTGTCGGCCTATGTGTGGCGCAAGATCAACAAGCGCAAGCGTCGCCAGTACGGCAATCAGGTGGGGCTGGCCCTGCTGGTCTGCTTCATGCTGACTCACCTGGTCAACAGCTGGGCCGATGCGACCCTGTATCAGCCCATCACCATGCAGCGCGCCAACTTCCCGCTCTCCTATCCCATGACAGCCCGAAGCTTCCTGGCCAAGCATGGCTGGCTCGATCTCGAGCAGTATGAGAAGAAGGCCGAGAACCAGGGCAGCGCCGAGCATCGCCTGCTCTATCCCCTGCGCCCCCTCAGCGTGAGCGCGCCGAGCGAGCACAAGAACCTGCTGGTGGTGGTGGTCGACTCCCTGCGGGCCGACATGCTCAACAACATCAACATGCCCAATCTGCAGCGCTATGCGGATCAGCACCTCAACTACAGACGCCACATGAGTGGCGGCAACGATGACGCCATGGGGATGTTCGGCCTCTTCTACGGGCTGCCCGGCCACTACTATGGCGACATCCGTGCCGACAAGCGCCCGCCGGTGCTGTTCGACGAGATGCTGCGCCAGGACTACCAGTTCGGCCTGTTCGGTGCGCTGGAAGACGCCAAGCAATATCAGCAGAGCCTGCTCGCCGGCCTGCGCAAGCAGGTGTTTGTCTCCCGCCAGAGTGATGACACTCGCCTCATCGGCGACTGGCAGCAGTGGCTTGGCACCCGCACCGCGGACAGACCTTGGTTCTCTCTGGTCTATCTCTCGAGCCCGGGCGATTATCAGGTGCCCGCCAGCCTCAAGGGCCCCTTCCAGCCCGAGCTGACCCGGTTCAACCCGGCCACCGCCTATAGACCCGAGAACCTGCAAAAGCTGGAGAATCGCTACAAGAACTCGGTGTTCTACACCGATCAATTGCTGGAGCAGATGCTCTCCCGGCTGCAGCAGCAGGGACTGAGCGAGCAGACCATAGTCGTCATCACCTCCAATCACGGCCAGGAGTTCAACGAAACCCAGAGCAACAGCTGGGGCTATGGCAGCAACTACTCTCCCTATCAGGTGCAGGTTCCTTTGGTGCTCGCCTGGCCCGGTGTCGAGAGCCAGCCACAGGAGCAGGCAAGCAGCCACCTGGATCTGGTGCCGACCCTGATGAAGGGCATGCTGGGGGTACGCAACCCCCCTCGCGACTACAGCACGGGGCGCAGCCTGTTTGACACCAGCCCGCGCAACTGGCTGCTGGCCGGCGATCAGAATGACTTTGCCATCTATCAGGACAACACCATCACCCAGTTCAACAAGCAGGGTGACTTCGAGCTGCTGGATCGCAATACCTATCGCCCCATCAAGCACGGCACCCCGGACATGGGCGCCATGATCCAGGTGATGAACGAACTCAACCGCTTCTATCGCACCCCCTAGGTGCTCTGATGGATCCAATCGGCCCGCCTTCTCGGCGGGCTTTTTATTGTCTCGAGATCCAGTCGGGACGCCCTCTTCCCCTCCACCGGCCAGTGCCATTCGCAAACGTATGCCCTGCAACTACTGATTCATCTCTCAAAAAACCTCAGTCCGATCAAGATCATAAAACAAAGATGATAATGATTATCAATCGTTGATGCGGAGGGATTCATCTGCAATAATCCGCGCCCTTCAGGCTTAAATAAAAATCATTATCAACAATGAAAACACTGCTTCACTACTGGCCCATGCTGCTGTCCGGTACAGCCCTGGCCGCCAGCGATCCCGCCGGGACAGATCCCGAACCCAGGGCCCACGAGACCATAGTGGTCAAGGGGCAGCGCATCGAGCAGAAGCTCTCCGATGTCTCCGGCTCCATCACAGTCATCACGGAAGAAGAGCTGGATCGCCAGGTCGCCACCGAACTCACCGACGTGTTCAAGAACGAACCCGGGGTCTCGGTGACCGGCTCCGCCGGTCGGCCGCAAAACATCATCATCCGTGGCATGGGCGGCAACCGGGTGCTCATCATCAAGGATGGGGTGCGGGTCAGCGACGGCTTCGGCGCCGATGACCTCAACGACAAGGTGGGCCGCTTCAGTTTCGATCTCGATGACGTCAAGCAGATCGAGGTCGCCAAGGGGGCCGGCTCCTCCCTGCATGGCTCCGACGCCATCGGCGGCACCATAGTCATCTCCACCAAGCAGCCGGAGGACTACCTGCAGGGGCAGGATGCCTATCTCGGCAGCAAGGTGTTGCAGGACGGCAGCAGCGACAAGCAGAAGCTGAGCGCCACCGGCGCCGCCCGGGTGCTGGATAGCGAGCACCTGCTGCGGGTCTCCGGCTGGCAGGGGCACGAGACCGCCAACTATGACGAGAGCCGCATCCCGGCGGATCTGGACGGCCTCAGCGCCTCCACCAGCTCCCGCTTCCCGTTAAGCGATCACCACCTGCTGCGCCTCGAGCTCGACTACTTCGAGGACAATGCGCAGCGGGATCAGGGACCGCGCGAAGTACCCCAGCCCGACGGCAAGTGGCAGGTGCGCCAATACCACGAGCAGGGCAGCCAGCGCACCCAGGGGGGCAAACTTGGCTGGGAGGCGAGCGATCTCGGCAGCCTGCTGGCGGATCAGTTCACCTGGAGCCTCTATGGCAACCACTCCAAGAACAGCGCCAACAAGCGCAGCCTGCTGCAAAACGACCTGCTGAGCGGCTATCCCCGCTACCGCAGCGAGCGAGAGCTCTCCACCTTCACCGAAGACCGCGTCGGCAGCGAGCTGGACGTGCGCCGGGATCTCGTCACCGGCGACCTTGCCCACAAGCTGAGCTACGGCGTCGAGCTGGAGCGTACCCGCCACGAGCGGCCGGTGGAGAAGCTGAGCCTGGAGGCGGGCGTGCCCCAGCCCAGCCAGTCCGAGCCCTTCAGCAGTGCCCGCACCGACCGGGCAGGGGTCTGGCTCGGCGACGTGGCCACCCTGGGCCGGTGGCAATTCACCCCCACCTTGCGCATGGATCACCAGTGGCTGCGCCCGCAAGATGGCAATCAGGGCGAAAACCACAGCTGGCATCTCTCCCCGAGCCTGGCCACCAGCTACCGCGTCAACGAGCAGTGGCGCAGCTGGCTCAGCTATGCCAACGGTTTTCGGGCCCCCTCCTACGACAAGGTGTACGGCAACATCCCCCACTACTTCGCCCTGCCGCCGTTCCAGATCATCGCCAACACGGATCTGAAGGAGGAGACCAGCCACAGCTTCGAGTGGGGTTTGAGTGGCGAGGGGGAGAGCTGGAGCATCAAGCCGGCCCTCTTCTACAACCGTTACTACAACTTCATCGACTGGCGCGAGGTGGGGCTGCGCCTGAGCGATGGCGTCATACTGCGCCAGTACCGCAACGTGGCCAAGGCCGAGACCTGGGGGGCGGAAATCGCCGCCAGCTACTGGCTGACCCAGGAGTGGGAGCTGGCCACCAAGCTCGGCTGGGTCGACGGGCAAGACAGCCAGGGCGAGGCGCTGCGCACCCTCACCCCTCTCGAGTGCAACACCCGCCTGAGCTACCAGACCCATGACTGGAGCCTGGGGGTGCAGGCGGACTACGCCGCCGCCATGGACAGGGTGCCCAGCTGCGGCAACAGCCTGACCAAGCGCCAGGATGCCTGCCTCACCAGCGCGGGCTGGTTCAGCCTCGCCATGACGGCGGACTGGCTGATCACCGATGCACTCAAGGTCAACCTCAAGCTCGATAACCTGTTCGACACCCGCTACACCCGCTATCAGGATGTGGCCGGGCTGGAAACCGGTACCGATGCCGGACTCTTCACCCAGAGCGGCCGCACCTTCAGTGCCAGCCTGCGCTACACCTTCGTGGGGATCTGATGCACAGCCTGCTTCTACTGGCCAGCCTGCTGGCCACCCCGGCCCCTGCCGCCCCGCTTCCTGAGGCAACCCAGGAGGCCGCGCCCCTTATCCCCGAGCGCCCACAGCTGATGAAGGGGGAGATAGCCCGCCTCGATCCCTATGGCGGCTGGCGTGACGACAGTCGCCGCTCCCCCGAGCTGCTAACGCTGCTGCGCGAGCAGAACCGCTGGACCGAACAGCAGCTCGCCGGCCAGCAGCCGCTTGCGAAGACACTGCAAGCCGAGTGGCAGGCCCGGGAGCGGGGCGAGCCCCTGCCAGAGGAGTGGCTGACCGAGGCCGGCAGCCAGTGGCGCATGGCGGCGGACGGCAGCCTGTGGCAGCGCAGCGACGCAGGCTCGGCCCCCCGCCAGCGGCTGGCCCCTCGTCAGCCCGATCAGGGTTACTACGAGGTTGCCGCCTGGGCCCTGCACCCGGATGGCCGCCTGCTGGCCCTGGCCGAAGACCACCGAGGGGACAGGGACTACCGCATCACCTTGCTGGATCTGGCGAGCGGCGAGACGCTCGCCTCTTTGCCACACCGCGCCAGCGATCTGCTCTGGAGCCTGGATGGCAAGACCCTCTATACGGTCGCCAACGAGCGCCACACCCTGCGCCCCTGGCAACTGTGGGCCTGGCAGGCAGGCAAGGAGGCGCTGGTGCACCAGGAGGC
Organism: Aeromonas sp. R4-3; assembly: GCF_040908275.1. Lineage (NCBI taxonomy): Bacteria > Pseudomonadati > Pseudomonadota > Gammaproteobacteria > Aeromonadales > Aeromonadaceae > Aeromonas > Aeromonas sp. R4-3. The sequence continues at coordinate 45,200 of NZ_JBFODK010000023.1, read as the reverse complement.
CGATCCCGCCTGGCTGCTCAGCCTCTATCGCACCACGGACAAGCGTCACCTCATCTTGCAGAGCAACAACCACGACAGCTCGGAGCAATACCTGCTGGATGAGGGCGGTCCTACCCTGCTCAAGCCCCGTGAGCGCGGGCTCGAGTACTACCTGGATACCCAGGGGGACAGGGTGCTTGTCAAGAGCAACCGGGACGGGGCCATGGGTCTTTATCAGGCGCCCAGCCTGGCTCAGGTAGCGAGCGGGCCCTGGCAACCCCTCTGGTCAGGCGAGGGCCGTGAGCTCGAGAAGTGGCGCCTGTTTGCCCACCACACCGTGCTGCAATACCGCAAGGCCGGGGACGACTGGCTCAATGTGCTGGATGCAGGCGGCAAGCTGACCCACAGCCTGGCGCTCACCGAAGGGGCCGGCACGGCCTGGATCCAGGGTGCCCATGATCCCGCCAGCCAGCAGATCCTGATCCGCCGCCAGGGCATGGCCGAGGCGCCGCACCAGCGCTGGCTGGATCTGGCCTCCGGCACCTGGAGCCAGGGGCAGGCTGCCTCCTCCTCTCCCTACCGGAGCGAGCGGCGCTGGGTGGTCGGCCGGGACGGCGTCCGGGTGCCGGTCTCCCTGGTGTGGCGCAAGGGCATTCAGGCACCCAAGGCACTGCTGCTCTACGGCTATGGCGCCTACGGCACCCCCATGCGCCCCTACTACCAGCCCCAGGTGCTGAGCCTGCTGGATCGCGGCTTCGTCTACGCCATCGCCCATGTGCGCGGCGGCGGTCTGCTGGGAGAGACGTGGTACAAGGAGGGTCGCGGCCAGCAGAAGCAACACAGCGTGGACGATTTCCTGGCGGTGGCAGAGAGCCTGGCCCGGGATCCCGCCATCGATCCCGCCCGGCTGTTCGCCATGGGCGGCAGCGCCGGCGGTCTCTTGGTAGCGGCGGCCCTCAATCAGGCGCCGACCCGCTTCGCCGGGGCCGTGCTGCAGGTGCCCTTCGTCGACCTGATCGGCACCATGCAGGATCCCGAACTGCCCCTCACCCGCCAGGAGTACGGGGAGTGGGGCAATCCGGCCATCCCGGCCGACTATGCGGCCATGCGCCGCCTGAGCCCCTACGACAACCTGCACGCGGCCCCCTACCCGCCCCTCTATGTGACGGCCGGGCTGCACGACAGCCAGGTGCCCTACTGGGAGCCCCTCAAGTGGCTGGCCCGCCTGCGGGCCCACAGCTCAGGGGCCGGACCCTATCTGCTGCACACCGAACTCGAGGGGGGCCACCTGGCCAATCCCCGCACGGCCGAGCTGCGCGCGGCCCGGGAGTATGCCTTCCTGCTCTCCCTGGCGGGGGTCCGTCACTGATGTCCGCATTCACCTTTTCTGTTTTGGAGTCACCCATGAAACCCTCCTCCCTGGCCCTCTGGCTGGCGGCAACCCTGCTCTCCCAGCCCCTGCTGGCGGCCGAGCTGCAGTTTGTCGATGAAGAACCCCTGACCACCACGCCCCAGGCCTGGCTGGAGCAGCGCCTGGGCGTCACGCTCGCCCCCGACTACGACAGGGCCAGCCTGCTCGGCCACCATTACAGCTTCCGCATGCTGGTCAACGGCCTGCCGGTGGCCACCACCCAGGCCGCCGTCAGCATAGACAGCGCCGGCAGACCCTGGCGCCTCTATCACAATCTGCGCCCCCTGCAGAGCGCAGCGCCCGGCTGCGATGCCAGCACCAGCCTGGATCCCCTGCTGGACCAGCTGCGCGCCGACGGCAGCCAGATAGCACCGCTGGGACAGGTCGAAGCCTGGTACTGGCGTGACGGCGACACCCTGGTGCCGGCCCTGCGCCAGCGGGTGAGCGAGCACAAGGCGGGCAATGCCAAGGCCAGCCGAGTCCAGCTGTTTGCCAGTTGCGACGGCGATCGCGAACTTGGCCGCTGGGGGGATCAGGCAAGCACCCAGGCGGTGCGCACCCCAGAGGCGGGGGATCAGCGCGTCCTGGCACGGGTGTTCGATCCCGATCCCCGCACCCAGCTGCAAGACGCCAGCCTGATCTGGCATGAGGCCCTGGTGCTGGCGGATGCCGCCTATCAGGACAAGGTGGAACTGCCGGTCAGCCTGCTGGGCACTGACTATGTGCTGAGCGGCCCCCATGCTCGAGTGGTGGATGCCATCGAGCCCACTACTGCCCCCTACGGGGCAGACAACCAGCAGGCCTTTCGCCTGACCCGGGACGATCCGGGCTTTGCCGACATCAACGCCTACTACCACCTGGACTTGGCCCAGCGCCACCTCAAGGCGCTCGGCTTCACCGACCTCATCCCCGGCGCCCTCGACATCGACACGGACGCAGGCTATCAGGACAACTCTCTCTACGATCCGTTCGAGCGCAGGCTGGAGCTGGGTCGCAGCGGTGTCCCCGATGCCGAGGATCCCATGGTCATCTGGCACGAGTTCGGCCACGGCGTGCAGCACCACATAGTGCCGGATCTCGGGGAAGAGGGTGACTGGGGCGCCATCGGCGAGGGCTTCGGCGACTTCCTGGCCGCCAGCCATCGCCAGCGCAGCGAGGCGGGCCGCCAGTTCGAGCCCGCCATTGTGTTCAACTGGGATGCCCGTTTCACCGACCGCGCCCCGCGCCAGCTGGACGATGCTCGGGCCCGCTACCACCCGGACTACAACTACCCGGCTCACCGCACCATCAACGGCAGCAATGGGGATCAGCTGTGGGGCACCCAGCTGTTCCAGGCCCTGCTGGCGTCGGTGGCCGAGCACGGGGAAGGGGTGAGGGACGAGTTCGATCGCGTCATCATCGAATCCCACTTCGGGCTGGGCCCCGCCATCCGCATGCCGCAGCTGGCCCGCATCACGGTGGACACGGCGGCCCGGCTCTACCCGGCGCGCTCCTATGCCCGACTGCTGGAGCAGGCCTTCCGCCAGCACGGCCTGTTGCAGGCGCCCGTCAACGTCGCCCTGGCCGAGGGCAGCGCCCTTGTGCTGGATCAGCGCCAGTCGGTGCAGCTGAACCTGAGCAACCCCGGCAGCGCCCCGGTGACCCTCAACGCCCTGACCCTGTCCCTGCCCGCCGGCTTGCAGGCCGATCCCCTGGCCTGGTCAGCGACCACACTGGCGGCCGGCGCCAGCACCATCGCCACCCTGCGGCTGCTGGCCACCAGCCCGCTGGCCTGTGGCGACGAGGTGAGCCTGCCGGTGAGCCTCGCCATGAGCGGCACCAGCCCGACCGAGCGTCAGTGGCAGCAGTCGCTGACCCTGCCCATAGGCACCCCCGTCATCAGCCGGGCCAACGGCCAGCCGCTGGCCCTCAAGGATGCCCAGAGCGAGGAGGTGCGCGGCATCAGCGAAACCAGCCTGGTGCTGGAAAAAAGCGACGCCCGGGTGAGCGATCGCCTGCAACTGAACCTGGACTTGCAGCACCAGGCCCTGGATGAGCTGGAGATCTGGCTCAACTCCCCCTCAGGTACCCGCATCCAGATCTGGGACAAGGGGTACAGCCCGTTGCCACGGCTCAAAGGGGTCTTCCCCACCGAGCTGCTACCCCTGCAACCCTTCACTCCCCTGGTGGGAGAGCCGCTGGCCGGTCGCTGGACCCTGGAAGTGGTGGACAGCAAGCCGGGCAAGCAGGGGCGCATCAACGGCTGGAGCATCAGCCAACGCATCGGCGCCCAGTGTGGTGAGCCCATCGCCCCGCCGGATGACGGCATCATCCACTTCAACACCGCGGACAGCAGCGGGGGCGGCACTGTCAACCTGCTCTGGCTGCTGCCGCTGGCGCTCTGGCGCCGCCTCTGCCGTCGCGACTGATCCATCCCTATAAAAGCAAAGAGGGGCCAAGGCCCCTCCAAGGACAAGAAATGAAGATGAGAATGACCCCGCTAGCCTGCCTGCTGGCCCCCCTGCTCAGCGCCTGTGGTGGTGGCGAGTCCGATGAGGCGCCCCTGACGCCCCCCAACTACCGTCTGACGGTCAACCTGCCTGCGGCGGGCACCCTGTGCGTCAACCTGAACCAGAACGACAGTTGCGAGCTCGGCGAGCCCGTGGTCAGTGGCGAGACCGGCGCCCGTCAGCTGAGCGCCAGCGCCCCCGGCCTGCTCACCAGCCCCTTGCTGTTCATCCCCCGGGATCCGGGCGTCCTGACCCTGACCCACCCGGCGGCGCGCCTGGACGATCAGCGCCTCACCCCCACCCCCTTGAGCACGCTGTTGCAGACCCGGGTCGCGGACGGGATCCCGCCGGCCCAGGCCCTGCCCGAGCTGCTGCTCGCCCTGGCGCCCCTGCAACCGGGCCAGGGACTCTCGGCCCTGGCGCTACTGGAAGAGTTCAACAGGGCACTGGAAGCGCTCACCCTGGCGACGCGGGATGACGCCGCCAGCTTGCCCACTCTCGCCGCCAGCGATCGCCAGCGCCAGATCTGGCAGGGGCTGGTCACCCTGCTGCCCGAGCTCGCCCAGCACTTTGCCGCCAGCCCCGAGCTCCTGAGCCAGCAGACCCGGCTCGCCGCCGTGCTGCAGCAACAACAACCCCGGGCCCTGGTGACCGCCAGCGGCGTCACCACCTACACGGACGGGGTGGATTACCTGCTGACCCAGGAGCCTGCGGATCACCCGGGCCAGGAGGCGAGCCTGGGCCAGGCGCCCCTGCGCTATCGCAAGCTGGACGGCAAGGGGCAGCCCCTGGCGGACAATGCCCCCGACTGGGAGTGCGTGGAGGATCTCAATACCGGCCTCATCTGGGAGAAGAAGCTCGATGATGCCGACAGTCCGCGGGATCTGCACAGGGTCTTCGCCTGGGAGTTTGGCAACTATAACCCCAGTCAGGCGGAGCTGGATTATGCCTGCCCCCAGGGGGAGGCCATCTGCTCCACCGAGCAGTATCGTCAATGGCTCAATGCGCAGCAGCTGTGCGGCATAGGGCACTGGCGTCTGCCCACGGCCCTGGAGCTCGGCAGTCTACAACACTACGGCTCCCTCGCCCGCCAGGATGGCCAGCTGGTCAGCCTGGATGTGCGCTACTTCCCCGACGTCGGTCCCTCCAGCGGCGACTTCGATGGCAGCTACTGGACCCAGACCCTGACCCCGTCCCGGCGCCTCGAGAGCGTCCCCATCGCCGTCATCAGCCCTCAGTTCCTGGGGGAGGATGCGGGCACCGATTACCCCTATGGCGTCCAGAACGAAAATGAAATCAATGCCATACAACTGCGCCTTGTGGCCGAGGTAACCCGATGAACAAGTATCTTCTGACCCTGCTGCTCACCCTGTGCAGCCCGCTGGCACTGGCCATCGCCATCTGCGACGACACCATGCCGCGCACCAGCCCAAGCTCCCGCTTCCTGGATCGCGGCAACGGCACAGTCACCGACAGAGCCTCAGGCCTCACCTGGATGCGCTGCCAGCTCGGTCAACGCTGGCAGAATGGAAGCTGCAGCGGCGAGCCGACCCGGCTCTACTGGCAGCAGGCCCTGCTGACCGCAGAGCGGATCCGCACCGAGCCGAGCCATGCCCTCCACGGCTTCGGCGGCCACACCGATTGGCGCCTGCCCACCATCAAGGAGCTCACCAGCATACTGGAGTCCGCCTGCTACAAACCCGCCCTCAACGAAACCCTCTTCCCCCGCGCCATGGCCGGGGACGGCAAGGAGGTGAACGACGGCTATGTCTACCTCTGGTCCTCGACCCCGGTACCCGCCAGCAAGGGCATCGCCTATCTGGACATCACCAGTGGCGCCGTCGGCATGCGGGCCCCAGGTTCCTGGGCAAAGCAGGTGCTGCTGGTAAGGTGAGCCGTCCGGGCGGGGCACCCCCTGCCCGGTTTACTCCCGAATGGCCTTTTTGTGGTGGAAGGCGTCAAAAAAGCATCAAATTACGTCACCCTGTGCCGGTTCAGGCAGGTTTTGCGCGCCGGAGCGCTGGCGTGAAACGGGCAGAGCGGTTAGTCTAGCGGCGTTGAACCAATCCCATGAGGTACAGATGAAAACCGTATTGCGTTTTAGCCTGCTGGGCGCCTTGTTACTGGGCGGCCATGCCTTCGCCGCCGAACCGAAAAAATTTGATATCAGCATGTTCCCTGCCGCCGAAGTGAACCAGGAACGTGTGGTGATCCGCCTGCCGGAAGTCGAAAACGAAGCCGACATGATGGTCGAGCTGCAAGTGGGCAAGAAGATGCTGGTGGACTGCAACCTGCCCCGCTTCGCCGGCAACCTGGAACAGCACAGCGTCAAGGGCTGGGGCTACAACTACCTGACTCTGGGCCAGATCTCGGGTCCCGTCAGCACCCTGATGGCCTGTCCGGATGGCCAGAAGAAAGAGAGCTTCGTCCAGATCTATGGTCAGGGCTTCTTCGTGAACTACAACTCCAAGCTGCCGTTCGTCATCTATGTGCCGCAGGAGTATGAAGTGCGCTACCGTCTGTGGCGTGCCGACAACCTGGCCCAGCCAGCCATGATTGAATGAGTGTCCAACGCTCAGGTTCAGCCAATTCATGAACACATAAAGGCGCCACATGGCGCCTTTGTTTTATTGTTTTCCCCCCGCCGAGAGCGGGCGCAGCTGTACAAAACCTGACATAACTCCACTATTTTTCAGGCTTTTTGTGCTGCAGACCGCAAAATTCTCCCCCAGGATGAGACAAAGACTGTTCGATAAAAGATATTTATTAAAATAGTAAGAAAATTGATTTTGCACTCTGCGACGGCCTGATGATACTTGCCCGCAAAGGTCAAACTAACCAGAACAAGAGCACTATGAGCTTCGAATCAGACAAGCGTTTCAACGACTTCAAACATTTTCCCCGTGGCCTGCGTCGCAGTGGCGAATTCACCGTGGCCGAAGCGGACAGTCTGGAAAAATATGGCACTGTGATGCTGGCGCTCTATCAGGGCAACCTGGCCCCACGCGATGACGTAGAAACTGCCTTCATCGAGCAGGTCAAGTCTGGCGCAGCCGGCAGCAACCCCCACGCCAAGGTATGGTTCAAGTACCTGAAGGTGATTGGTCCCAAGCGGGTGCACCGTCTGTGCACAGTCGCGGGTGGCGCCAATGAGGACACGGGCGGCAGCTTTGAAGGTGGCGGCGGTGGTGGCAGCGACGAGTCCATCGATTAATGGATACCGAGCTGCTTCGGACCTTCATCGAGGTCAGCAAGACCCGGCACTTTGGCCGGGCCGCCGAGAATCTCTACCTGACCCAGTCGGCGGTGAGCTTTCGGATCCGCCAGCTCGAGCAACAACTCGGGGTCAGCCTGTTTGCCCGCCATCGCAACAACATCCGTCTGACCGCCTCGGGTGAGCGTCTGCTGCCCTATGCAGACGCCATCTTGCACACGCTAGGCCGCGCCAAGCAGGACGTGGCCCTCTCCCCCGGTTTCAGCCAGCAGCTCGCCATAGGCGCGCCCGCTGTGTTCTGGGAGCTCGACTTCAATGACTGGCTCAACCACGTCTATGCGCTGGCCCCCGGCCTCGCAGTGCGGCTCGAGACAGCCTCCCGCGAGCACCTGTGCCGCCAGTTGCTGGAGCGTTCCCTCGATCTCGCCCTGCTCTCAGAGCCGACCAAGATAGACGAGATAGCCCTGCACCCCATAGGCGAGCTGGTATTCGAGCTGGTGAGCCGGGAGTCTGCCGCCAATGCCGACAGCCTGATGCAGATGCCCCATATTCACCTCGACTGGGGCACCAGCTTCGAGCCGCCCTCGAGCCGGTTGCAGAGCCTGCAGAAGACCCCTGTGCTGCATTCGAGCTCAGCCAGCATGGCGCTGCAGTTCGTGCTTGCCAATGGGGGCGCCGCCTATCTGCCACGGCGCATGGTGAGCCCCTTCCTGGAGCAGGGACAACTGCACCTGGTGGAAGGGGGGCAGGCGCTGAGCCGCCCGCTCTACCTCGCCTATCTGGAGAAGTCCGATCGCCGGGAGCTGATCGATCAGCTGCTCACCCTGCCGCTGGGTTGGGATGGCGCCGATCTGCGGCTGCCATCCGCCGAGTAGCCGGGCTTCAGCCTGACCAACATGAAAAAAGGGGCCATGAGGCCCCTTTGTTATGGATGCGTGCCATCAGTCGTGGTGACGGCGGTCGTTGGCCTGGGCCAGCAGGGTGCGGCTCTCCCGCAGGAACTCGTCGGCATGCTCGCCGAAGAAGCCGGAAACTTGCGAGAAGGCGTCGATAAATCCTGCTCTGTCCCCCCGCTCCAGCAGCCCCAGCGCTTCGCCAAAGTTCTGGTAGTAGCGGCGGATCATCGCGAGGTTCTGCGGTGACGACAATATGATGTCGGCATAGAGGTGGGGATCCTGGGCAAACAGCCGCCCCACCATGGCGAGCTCCAGCCGGTAGATGGGGGAACTCAGGGCCAGCAGACGGTCGATGTTGGCCTGCTCCCGGGAGAGGTGCCAGCCGTAGGCGAAGGTGGCGAAGTGGCGCAGCGCCTGAATCAGGGTCATGGCCTCGTCGTGGGCCTTGGCTTCCACCTGCTGCAGCCGCGCGCCCCAGATGGTCATCTGATCCAGCAGCCACTGGCTGGCGGCAGGGTCACGGCCCTGACAGCAGACGATCACCTGCTTGGCAAGGCTCGCCACGTCCGGCCCGAACATGGGGTGCAGCCCCAGAACCGGCCCCTGGTGCACCGCCAGCATATGCTCGAGCGGCGCCGCCTTCACGCTGGTGACGTCCACCAGCAGGCAATCCGCAGGCAGCTTGCCGAGTCGGTCGATGATCTGGCAGGTGATGTCGATGGGCACCGCCACCATCACCAGACCCGCATCGGCGAGGATCTCGTCAGAGCGCGGCCAGTCCCCCTGCTCCAGGCTCTCGACCCGGTAGCCGGAGAGGCCGAACATCTGGCCGAACAAGCGGCCAAGTTGACCCTGGCCGCCGATGATGACCACCTTGCCAAGATCCGGCTTCATGCACTTGAAGTGGTTCTCTTTTTCGCTGGCCGACTCGAGGATGTAGGACTCGCGCATCACCCGGCGCAACACATCTTCGATGAGATCGCCGGGCACCCCCAGCAGTTCGGCCTCGGCGCGGCGGCGTGCCAGCATGCTCGCCTCCCTGTCCGGCGCATAGATGGGCAGGCCGTGGCGGCTCTTCACTTCACCCACTTCCCCCACCAGGGCCAGACGGGCGGCCAGCAGATCGATCAGCTGCCTGTCCACCACATCTATCTTGTCCCTGAGGGCATTCAACTCTTCAGCCATATCCAGTCCCTGCCGGCGCCGCTGGCGGCGGCGCCCTGTGATTCAAGAGGCAACAAGGTATCACTGCGTGGGCAGTGATACCTCTATGGTTCAATCAGTTACGACAAGATACCACGACTTACAGCGCGGTTCTGCTCTTGAGCGGCGCCGCCAGCTGGCTGTGGCAGCGGGCCAGCAGGGTTGCCGTGGTCTCCCAGTCGATGCAGGCATCGGTGATGGAGACGCCGTAGCGCATCTGCTCCTTGGGCTGCTCGCTGGACTGGTTGCCCTCGAACAGATTGGATTCGAGCATCACCCCTATGACGGAGCGGTTGCCCTCCTGGATCTGGTGGATGACGTTGTCCGCCACCTTGGGCTGCAAACGGTGATCCTTGCTGGAGTTGCCGTGGCTGCAATCCACCACCAGACCGGGCAGCAGGCCCGCCTTTTCCAGCGCCTCTTCCGCCAGCGACACATTGACCGAATCGTAGTTCGGGTGCTTGCCACCGCGCAGGATCACGTGGCCATCCGGGTTGCCCTGGGTCTGCAGCAGCGCGACCTGACCTTGCTGGTTGATCCCCATGAAGGCGTGGGGGCTGGAGGCCGCCTGCAGGGCATTGATGGCGGTCCCCAGGTTGCCGTCGGTACCGTTCTTGAAGCCGACCGGCATGGAGAGGCCGGACGCCATCTCCCTGTGGGTCTGGGATTCTGTAGTACGGGCGCCTATGGCCGACCAGGAGAAGAGCTCCGCCAGGTATTGAGGGCTGATGGGATCGAGGGCCTCGGTCGCGAGCGGCAATTCCAGCTCCGCCAGCCAGCAGAGCAGCTCGCGGGCGCGGTGCAGCCCCAGCTCAACGTCGAAGGTGCCGTCGAGATTGGGGTCATTGATAAAGCCCTTCCAGCCGACAGTGGTGCGTGGCTTCTCAAAGTAGACCCGCATGACAATGTAGAGAGAGTCCTGGTAGGCATCATGCAGCGCTTTGAGTCTGGTTGCGTACTCTTTGGCGGCGTCCATGTCGTGAATGGAGCAGGGTCCACAGATCACCAGCAGGCGGTGATCCCGACGGTGGATGATGTCGGCTATGGTATTGCGGGCCCCTTGCACGAATGCCAGCGCCTTGTCGGAGATGGGTAACTTCTCCTTGAGCTGGGCAGGCGTGATCATCACTTGTTCGGACTGGATATGGATGTTGTTCAGGGGGTCTCTTTGCATTTTCTCATTCTCTCTACTGTATTTAAGCCAATTGCGCCAAGGTGTATTAATTTGTTTACACAAGTCAGCGCTTTGTTACGCAACCGCCCTCACCTTACCAAGGAAAAACAAACAATCAAGTGAAACTAGCGGTTTACTGCATCAACAGATGGATTAATGACCACTATTGTGACCAAAGCAGCCAGAAAGTAGCGTGCAAAAGCCCCTCTGCACCACGTAAATCGTAAACAAATAATTACACCCTACACCTCATCACTCCCGGGGCTGGCCTGCCGCCATAAAAAAGCGGGGCACCTGGCCCCGCTTGCGTTCCCGTGTTGCTCTTCTTTTATTATTTGCCGTGGGCCTTGATGACCTCCACCGCCTTGTCCGGGAAGTCGCTGAACACCCCATCCACATCCGCCTGATAGAGGAAGATGTTGAGCAAGTCGGTGAAGTCTTTGGCATAGGCCGGGATCTGCCCCTGATCCTGGCGGAAGGTATAAGGGTGCACCTTGAGACCGGCGGCGTGGGCCTCCTTGACCATGGTGGTGAACACCGGCTTGCCGAGCGTGCCCGGCTCGGTGACTATCATCGGCTTCCAGGGGCCTATGCCGTCGGCGTAGCCGGCTATGGTCTTCATGGCCCCCGGCTTGAACATCCAGTCATAGTCGTAGGGGGTCGCCTTGCCCTTGATGTCGTAGACCATGGTCTCATTCCAGTCGGTCTCGGCCATCAGCTGCACCAGCTTCAAGTCCATGCCCAGCGCCGGCATCAGCTCGCCGTTGATGCGCTTGAGCTCATCCACATCGAAGCTCTGCAGATAGACCTTGTCGTCCTTGCCGGTGTAGCCGTACTCCTTGAGCACGGTAAGCACGGCTTTAGAAATGTCCTTGCCCTCGTGGCGGAACAGCCAGGGGGCCTTGATCTCCGGGTAGATACCGATGTTGTTGCCGGTGCTCTTGTTGAGCCCCTGGATCATTTCGATCTCTTCCTGGAAGGTGTGGATCTTGAAGTCGGACTTCCACAACGGGAACCGGGCCGGATAGACGGGCACCTGCTTGCCCTCCACCAGCTGGAAGGGCTCCGTCATGCGCAGGGAGCGCACCTCGGCCAGGGTGAAGTCCACCACGTAGTAGCGACCGTCCGCACGGGCGCGACCGGGGAAGCGCGTCGCCACGTCCGTGATGCCATCGAGGAAGTGATCGTGCATCACCACCAGCTGGTCATCCCTGGTCATCACCAGGTCCTGCTCCAGGTAGTCGGCCCCCATGCCATAAGCCAAGGCTTTGGACTCGAGCGTGTGCTCGGGCAGATAGCCGGAGGCGCCACGGTGGGCGATCACTATCTTGCCGTCATCGGCGGCCAGGGCGGGCAATGCGAGGGCAACCCCGAGGCCAAGGGCCACCAGGGAGAGGTGAGGTTGTTTCATAAAAACGGCTCTTTGTTATTGTTTATTGGATGTAGGTAGTTGTTATAGCAGAGGTTTATTGCAGTTAAATGGCGGGCGGCCAGGGCCGCCCGCCTTGTCATCAGCTTGCCTTGGGCAGGGCGTGATGGTGTTGCTCCAGCCAGGCGTGCAGTTGCTGCTGTTCGGCATCACAGAGGCGCAGCCCCAGCTTGCTGCGGCGCCACAGTATGTCTTCCATCGAATGGGCCCACTCGCGGCTGATCAGATAGCGCACTTCCGACTCGTACAGCCCGGCACCAAAGTGTTGGCCGCGCTCCTCGTGCAACCAGAGACGGGCATGACTGCCATAGGCCTCGGCGATGCGGCGGGCGCTGCGCTCATCCAGCCAGTCGAATTCGAGCAGGTAGGCGCGGGCCAGCTCTGTGGTGGAGCAGTCGAACTCGCCACCGGGCAGACGGCTGCTGGCTGTCCAGTCATCCCCCATCTGGCTGAACCAGGGCTTGAGCTTGTTGCAGGCGGCCTGGGCCAGCTTGCGATAGGTGGTGAGCTTGCCGCCAAACACCGACAAGAGCGGCGCCCCGTCGGATTCACCGGAGAGCTCGAGGGTGTAGTCGCGGGTCACCGCCTGGGGGGAGTCGGACTCGTCATCGCAGAGCGGCCGCACCCCGGCATAGGTCCAGATGACCTCGGAGGGCACAATCTGGCGGGTGAAGTGGGCGTTGACCACCTTGCACAGGTAATTGATCTCGGCCTCGCTGATCTTCGCCTCCCGCGGGCTGCCATGGTGCTCCACGTCCGTGGTGCCGATGAGGGAGTAGTCCTGCTGATAGGGGATGACGAAGACGATGCGGTTGTCCTCGTTTTGCAGGATATAGGCCTCTTCGCGCTCATGGATGCGCGGCACTATGATGTGGCTGCCCTTGATGAGGCGGATGCCACGCGGAGATTTCTCGTGCAGGCTCTCGTCATAGAAGGTCTTGACCCAGGGCCCGGCCGCATTGACCAGGCCACGGCAGGTGACGGTGAACTGCTCGCCCCCTTCCCGCTCCAGGGTCAGGGTCCAGTGTTTGGATCCGCGCACCGCCTTGACGCAGCGGGTGCGGGTCTGCACCTCGGCGCCCTTGTCCCGGGCCATCATGGCGTTGAGCACCACCAGGCGGGCGTCATCGACCCAGGCGTCCGAGTACTCGAAGCCCTTGTTGATGCCGTTCTTGAGGCCATCTTGCGGCAGGAAGCGCAGACCGCAGCTGCCCTTGAGCTTGTCGCGCTTGGCCAGGTTGTCATAGAGGAAGAGGCCGGCACGGATCATCCAGGCCGGGCGCAGGTGCGGGCGGTGCGGCAGGCGAAAGCGCATGGGACGGGCGATGTGTGGCGCCATGCCGAGCAGCACCTCCCGCTCCGCCAGCGCCTCTTTCACCAGCCTGAATTCGTAATGTTCGAGATAGCGCAAGCCACCGTGGATCAGCTTGCTGGAGTTGGACGAGGTGGCCGAGGCGAGATCCTGCGCCTCGAACAGCGCCACCTTCAGCCCCCGCCCCGCCGCATCCGCCGCAATGCCGACCCCGTTGATGCCGCCGCCGACGACGACCAGATCATAATGTTCGCTCATGTTCACCTACTTTCTTATTTTGTGTTCGCCATGCCGGCAATGTTTGATTTCGCTCATATTAGAACATGAAAAAATGATAAACGAACATTTTATGAGGGAAATGTGATCGCGATTGTTCTGACAATGCTAAAAATGCTGCCGATCGGTGACAAGATGCCGCCCCGGCCCTTGCCATGGCCCCTGCTGCCAGGGCGAATCTGCCGCAGCGGATGCGGGCGCGGCTGCTCGAGGCCGACAGGGCCCGACTCTGAGAGGGCCACCAGCACAGAGACACACCACGCAGGACGAGGATAGAGTCGTTGTTTTTAGCTCAAGCCTCGCAGCGACCAGCAGAGTGCGGCGCCACAGGGACAAAGGGGAAAGGTAGCAGGAGCAAGGCGGCCGCCATGGGGAAAGGCCCGAACAGACGGCGACAAGAAAGCGGCCGCCCGGTGGCGGCCTGATGCTAATACGGCGTGGGGAGACTCAGCAGATGTGGCAGGCTATCTGATGCTGGGACATCAGTCGCATCAACTTCTCCGGCGGCTCCTGATCCGTGAACAGGGCGTGGATCTGGTTGAGGTTGCCGAGGTTGACCATGGCATTGCGGCCGAACTTGGTGTGGTCGGCGGCCAGAAACACCTGGCGGGAGTGGGCTATGATGGCCTGGGCTATCTTCACCTCGTGGTAGTCGAAATCGAGCAATGAGCCGTCGTTGTCGATGCCGGAGATGCCGATGACGCCATAGTCCATGCGGAACTGGCCGATGAAGTCACGGGTCGCCTCCCCGACGATGCCGCCATCCCGGTTGCGGATCTCGCCACCGGCGATGATGACGGTGAAGTCATCCTTGGCGGTGAGAATGCTGGCGACGTTGAGGTTGTTGGTAACCACACGCAGCTCCCGGTGATCCAGCAGGGCGCGGGCGATGGCTTCTGTGGTGGTGCCGATGTCGATGAAGAGCGACGAGCCGTCCGGAATGTTGGCGGCCACCTCGCGAGCGATACGCTCCTTCTCCTTGAGCTGCATCACCTTGCGGGCGCTGTAGGCGGTATTGACGGTACTCGAATGCAGGGAGGCCCCGCCGTGATGGCGCCTTATCTTGTTCTGCTCGGCGAGATCGTTCAGATCCCGGCGAATGGTCTGGGGGCTGACGTCAAAATGGGTCACCAGATCGTCGGTCGAGACAAAGCCCTGCCTTGTCAGGACGTCCAGGATCTCCAGATGTCGTTGGGTTTGCTTCACGCTTGCACTCCGCTTGAGAGACGAAAAAAGGCCCCGGCATTGCGGGGCCTTTGGCAGTGTACCCTATCCCTTTTCGGACTGATAAGGGCAGGATCACGTTTTATGCCTTGTCGGCAGCGGCCTTCTTGGCAGCGACGGCGATGTTCTCGTGCTTGAGGGTCATTGCCAGCAGTATGATGGAGAGCACGCAAGATGCGGTCAGCACCATGAAGCCGCCGTCCCAGCCGAAGTGGTCGACTGTGTAGCCCAGCATGGCGTTGGCCGCCACGGCGCCACCCAGATAACCGAACAGCCCGGTGAAGCCCGCCGCTGTACCGGCCGCCTTCTTCGGCGCCAGCTCCAGCGCATAGAGACCGATCAGCATGACGGGGCCATAGATCAGGAAGCCGATGGCGACCAGTGCCAGCATGTCGACGGTGGGGTTGCCCGCCGGGTTGAGCCAGTAGACCAGCACAGCCAGGGTCACCAGCACCATGAAGAGGATGCCGGCCGGGGCGCGGCGGCCCTGGAACATCTTGTCAGAAATCCAGCCGCACAGCAGGGTGCCCGGAATACCGGCCCACTCGTACAGGAAATAGGCCCAGGAGGAGTGATCCACGCTGAAGTCTTTGGCTTCTTTCAGGTAGGTCGGCGCCCAGTCCAGCACACCGTAACGAATGAGGTAGACGAAGGCGTTGGCAATGGCGATGTACCACAAGAGCTTGTTGTGCAGCACGTACTTGACGAAGATCTCCTTGGCGGAAAACTCCTGCTCGTGACTCTCGTTGTAATCCTTCGGGTAGTCGTCCTTGTACTCCTCGATGGGGGGCAGACCCACGGATTGCGGGGTATCACGCATCACGAAGAAGGCGATCACCGCAATGGCGGCAGCAGCAGCAGCCGGTACATAGAAGGCACTGCGCCAGTCATTGAACCAGCCCATGCCGAGGATGAACAGCGGACCTATCATGCCGCCGCCCACGTTGTGGGCCACGTTCCAGACCGCGACCACTTCGCCCCGCTCCTTCTGTGACCACCAGTGCACCATGGTGCGACCGCAGGGCGGCCAGCCCATGCCCTGAACCCAGCCGTTGAGGAACAGCAGCACGAACATGATGGCGATGCTGGAGGTGGCCCAGTGCACTGTCCCCATCATGAACATGATGCCGGCCGAGAGCAGCAGGCCGGCGGAGAGGAAGTAGCGCGCATTGGAGCGATCCGACACGTTCCCCATCAGGAATTTGGAGAGACCGTAGGCAATGGAGACGCCGGACAGGGCCAGGCCCAGATCACCGCGGGAGAAGCCCTGCTCGATGAGGTAGGGCATCGCCAGACTGAAGTTCTTGCGCACCAGATAGTAGCCGGCATAACCGAAGAAGATCCCGAAAAACACCTGCCAGCGCATGCGTTTGTAGAAGGGATCCACCTTGTCGGCCGGTAGCCGCTCTATGTGGGGTGCAGGCCTGAAGAGACTAAGCATGTTCTGCTTCCTTATTGTTGTTATGGGCGGTTGAGGGTGCCCCGATCATGCCTGCGACCAGATGAGTCCTTATTCGCAAGCGAGCCTATTGTGCTCATTTGTGAACATTCAATCTGTGATGAAGGCTAAATTATTGCAGTTTTATTACAAAAAATGTCACCTGGTGAGTGATCGCTCATCGGCCGCCAGCCCTTGCAGGGCAAGGAATTCAGATACCCACTAAGGAGTATTAACACCGCTAACAGTTGCTTTTCGTCACATTTTCTTAGCAATGAATGGGATCTTGTCCACATTTCCGGTGGCGGGGGTCTGGTGAATTGGCACAGAAGGTTTATTTTCTCTCTCGTCCAAGAACGAGCGTAAACGAGCATAACGTTTGCGTCAGCTCAAATAACAAGAAGAAACGTTTTCGGACGCAAAAAATGGGAATGCAAGATAACGAAACGGAACATCAAACCTACTCTGGGTGGATATAAGGAATAACAACTATGAGCATACAAAGACCCAATACCCTGCTCGGCGAGTGCCTCGCCGAGTTTATCGGCACCGGCCTGCTGATCTTCTTCGGCGTCGGTTGCGTGGCCGCCCTGGTGCTGGCTGGCGCCAACTTCGGGCAATGGGAAATCTCCATTACCTGGGGCCTGGGGGTCGCCATCGCCATCTACGTGACCGGCGGCATCTCTGGCGCCCACCTGAACCCGGCGGTGACCCTGGCGCTGATGACCTTCTGCGGCTTCGACAAGCGCAAGGTGGTGCCCTTCATCATCGCCCAGATAGCGGGTGCCTTCGCCTCCGCCGCCCTGGTCTACTTCCTCTATGGCAACCTCTTCACCCAGTGGGAACTGACCCACAACGTGGTGCGCGGCAGCGTAGAGAGCCTCGGCACCGCCGGCATCTTCTCCACCTACCCCAATGCCCTGCTCTCCAACATGCAGGCATTCGCGGTCGAGCTGGTGATCACCGCCGTCCTGATGCTGGGCATCATGGCGCTGGGTGACAACAACAACGGCGCCCCCAAAGGCTTCGCCGCCGCCCTGCTGATCGGCATACTGATCGCGGTGATCGGCGCCTCCCTCGGCCCCTTGACCGGCTTTGCCATGAACCCGGCCCGTGACTTTGGTCCCAAACTGTTCGCCTTCTTTGCAGGCTGGGGCGATGTGGCCCTGACCGGCGGTCGCGACAACCCCTACTTCTGGGTTCCCATCCTCGGCCCCATAGTCGGCGCCCAGCTGGGTACCGCTCTGTATGTGAAAGTGCTGGCTCCCTGCGTCCCGGGCAACCGTGTCGTGACCGAAGAAGCCGCCAAGCTGTCCAATAAAGAAGAGGCCGCCGCCTAAGAGCGGTCCCCCCAAACGTGGAGAACATCATGTCTGCTGAAAAGAAATTTGTCGTCGCGCTGGATCAAGGTACCACCTCCTCCCGTGCCATAGTGTTCGATCAGGACGCCAACATAGTCGCGACCTCACAGCGCGAATTCACCCAGCACTACCCCAAGGCGGGCTGGGTCGAGCACGACCCCATGGAGATCTGGGCGACCCAGTCCTCCGTCTTCACCGAGGTGCTGGCCAAGAGCGGCCTGCACAGCGAGCAGATCGCCGCCATCGGCATCACCAACCAGCGTGAAACCACCGTTGTGTGGGAAAAGGCCACCGGCAAGCCCATCTACAACGCCATCGTCTGGCAGTGCCGCCGCACCGCGGCCATCTGTGAAGAGCTCAAGGCCCGCGGCCTAGAAGAGTACGTGCGGGAAAACACCGGCCTGGTGCTGGACGCCTACTTCTCCGGCACCAAGGTGAAGTGGATCCTGGACAACGTGGAAGGGGCCCGCGAGAAGGCGATGAACGGCGAGCTGCTGTTCGGCACCATAGACACCTGGCTGGTGTGGAAGATGACCAACGGCGAAGTGCACGTCACCGACCCGACCAACGCGTCGCGCACCATGCTCTACAACATCCGCGATCTGAAGTGGGACGAGCGGATGTTGGACGAGCTGGGCATCCCCGCCTCCATGCTGCCGGAGGTCAAACCCTCCTCCGAAGTCTATGGCTACACCACCCGTGGCGGCGGCTCCCGCATCCCCATCGCCGGCATCGCCGGTGACCAGCAGTCTGCCCTGTTCGGCCAGCTCTGCTTCGAGAAGGGGATGGCCAAGAACACCTATGGCACCGGCTGCTTCCTGCTGATGAACACCGGCACAGAGCCTGTTCGCTCCAGCAACGGCCTGCTGACCACGGTCGCCATCGGCCCGAAAGGGGAAGTGAACTACGCGCTGGAAGGGGCTGTCTTTATGGGCGGCGCCACCATCCAGTGGCTGCGTGACGAGCTCAAGATCATCCACGATGCCCGCGACACCGACTACTTCGCGAGCAAGGTGGGGGACACCAACGGCGTCTACCTGGTGCCGGCCTTCGTGGGCCTGGGCGCCCCCTACTGGGATCCCTATGCTCGCGGCACCATGGTCGGCCTGACCCGTGGCGCCAACCGCAACCACATCATCCGCGCCGCGCTGGAATCCATCGCCTACCAGAGCCGCGACGTGCTGGATGCCATGCAGCAGGACTCCGGCATCAAGCTGGCAGCGCTCAAGGTTGACGGTGGCGCCGTCGCCAACGACTTCCTGATGCAGTTCCAGGCCGACATGATGCACACCCCTGTGGTGCGTCCGACCCGCATCGAGACCACCGCCATGGGCGCCGCCTTCCTGGCAGGCCTCGCCGTCGGCTTCTGGAAGAGTTCCGACGAGCTGGAAGACAAGTTCAGCGTGGACAGGGAGTTCATCCCCCAGATGGACAAAGCCGATCGCGCCAAGCGTTACAGCGGCTGGCAGAAGGCGGTCGAACGCTCACGCCGCTGGGCCGAAGAGGATTAATCGGGCAACCCATGCATCCTTGAGATGAAAACGAACGAGGCCGACAGCGATGTCGGCCTCTTTTTATTGACGAGCGCGGGTGTTCTGACCGCACCTGACCCCAGCCCTCCCTTGCCAAGGGGTGGGAGAAAATGACCCCTCCCCCTCCCCCTAGTGGAGGGGGAGACCGGGAGGGGGTTGGCACTGTCGGCATGCCCTCTACAACGCCTCGGCGCCGAGCTGCTCTTTGAGGAAGTCGAGCCAGACCCGCAGCCGGATATCCCGCTGGGCATCGGAGTAGAAGACCGCATGAATGGGGCGCGAGGCGCCGCTGTTGCTGCGGGCCAGCACCTCCACCAGGGCGCCGCTCGCCCTGTCCTCTCCCGTCATGAAGTCCGACAGGCAGACGATCCCCTGCCCTCCCAGCGCCAGCTGGCGCAGGGTCTCGCCGCTGCTGGCCCTCAGGGTCGGGGTGATGGCGAACCTGTCCCCCTGCTCCGTGCTGAGCAGGGGCCAGTGGTTGAGGTGATCGGGGTGCAAAAAGCCGAGCAGCTCGTGGCCAGCCAGCAAGTCAGCTGGCTGGCGCGGGGTGCCGCGCGCCTTCAGATAGTCGGGGGACGCGAGCAGCCGCAGCTTGGATCGCCCGAGGGGCAGGGCGCGCAGGGAGGAGTCCGTCAGCTCGCCGATGCGAATGGCCATGTCCACCCGCCGCTCCATCAGGTTGATGAAGCCCTCGGAGCTGTGCAGTTGCAGCTCTATGCCGGGGTAGCGGCGGCGGAACTCGCCAATGATGGGCACCAGCCGGTGCAGGATAAAGGGGGTGGCGGCGTCGACCCTCAGAATCCCTTCGGGTTGTTCCCGGCGCATCAGCAGATGGCTCTCCGCCTCGCTCATCTCGGTCAGCACCTTCACCGCTCGCTGATAGAACCAGCTCCCCTCCTCGGTCAGGCTGACCCGCCGGGTGGTGCGGTTGAGCAGCACCGTGGCGAGCTTCTCCTCGAGCCGCTTGATGCCGCGGCTCACCACTGAGTTGTCCATGCCGAGGTTCTCCGCCGCCTGGCGAAAACTGCCCGCCTCCACCACGGCCACAAACAGGGTCAGTTCATCGGAATGGGTCTTCATTGTTGTCATCCTGGCAAGAGTCATGGGGCTTTATAGGCGCAATGGCCCTGGGTTGGCAAGGCAGGCATCACCAGAGACGGATCTTGCCGTCCGCATAACGTGAGCAACCGCCTGTTTTGCTCCCGGTCTTGTGGTTACAATGCCGAAAATTGGCATCGTATGGCGCCATACATCACAGGGACGACCTCATGACATTCGAAAACAGGCTGGCCGCCGCCCATAGAGAGCTGGCCGACAAGGGCGTCCAGGAGCTCAACTACAACCCGCCACTGTTCAGAGTGTTGCGCAGATTGGGCCTGCGGCTCAGACCGCCCCACCATGAACGCTTTCTGGTCAACCTGCTTGCCTTTGGTCTGCCGACAGGAGCCATCTGGGGGATGTTGATGTGGTACCTCGGCTGGCAAGATGAGGTGAGTCCGGCATTAGCCCTGCGCCAGAGCCTGCTGTTCGGCATAGGGGTCGGTCTGCTGATGGCGATCTTCTTGCTGGTGCGCTGCAAGCAGCTCAAGCTGACCCCCTGGGACGCCTTGCCGCACTCCACGATCCGCACGCAAAAACGCTGGCAACTGAAATAACCACCGACATCGACAAGGAGACCCTTATGACCAAGGCCCATGAAAAACTGAACTATGTGGAGTTTGCAGCTAGGGATCTCGCCGCCACCAAGGCCTTCTTCGCCGCCGCCTTTGGCTGGCAGTTCGCCGACTACGGCCCCGACTACTGCGCCTTCGAAGGGGAAGGGCTGGATGGCGGCTTCTATCGCGCTGATCTCAGCAACCAAAGCGCACAGGGCGGGGCTCTCCTGGTGTTCTACAGCGCCGACATAGAGGCAACCCAGGCCAAGGTGAGCCAGCATGGCGGCACCATAGTGCGCCCCCTGTTCGACTTCCCCGGTGGCCGCCGCTTCCACTTTGTCGAACCCAGCGGCAATGAGTTTGCGGTCTGGTCAGAGGGATAACCCTCAGCGCAGCAGACATGTTATTTCAGCGAATTATTTTGACTTTTAATTTTAAATCAAGGCATTACCCATGAAGCTCTATCGATTTATTACTGGCCCTGATGATAAAGATTTTTGCATGCGGATCTCTGAATTGATGAACAAGGGCTGGGAGCTTCACCATGGCCCGACACTGACCTTCAATGGAAATACTTGCATCGCAGGACAAGCCTTAACTAAAGAAGTCGCTGGCGAAGAATTCGCAATGCCCATAGATCTAACGAAATACTAATGTGTGGGTTCCCCCTCCCTATTGCTGTTCTTTCCTCAATAGTGTTTTGCGACTGCTGCCCTGTATCCCCCAGTCTGCCGGGGGCATACTGACCGTCGTTTTAGCAAGGAGGTTCAGATGCCATCCCCCCTGATTGTGATTGCCGAGCTCGAGGCCGAGCCTGAATTCGCCGCCGAGTGCCGAGCCGCCCTGACGCCGCTCGTCAACGCCAGCCGGCAAGAGCCCGGGTGCCTTGGCTACCGGCTGCATCAGAGCCTGGAGAGCCCCCACGGCTGGATGATCCACGAGGAGTGGGAGAGCGATGCGGCGCTCAAGGCCCACCAGCAGCAGCCCCATTTTCTCGCCTTCGTGGCCAACACCCGGGGCTGGTTTGCCAGCACCAGTGTTCGCCACTATCAACTAGCCTGAATCCCGCTGGGGCCTGTCCCCTGCCCGCCCTGGATGCGGGGATGGGCCGACAAAATATTGAGCGTAGAAACAATAACTTGAGGAATATGATGATGAAGATGCCCAACCTGGGTCTTGGTACCTTTCGCCTGAAAGATCAGCCCCTGCGCGACTCCCTGCTGCAGGGTCTGGATCTCGGCTATCGCCACATAGATACCGCCCAGATCTATGACAACGAGGCCGAAGTGGGCCAGCTGATGAGCGAAAGTGGCGTCCCCCGCCAGGATATCTACCTGACCACCAAGGTGTGGATCAGCGAGTTTGGCCCGGGCAAGGTGATCCCGAGCCTGGAGCTGAGCCTGGAGAAACTGCGCACCGACTATCTGGATCTGGCGCTTATTCACTGGCCCTCCCCCAAGGATGAGGTGCCGATGGCGGTCTATCTGGAGCAGCTGGCCGAGGCCAAGGCCCGGGGCTTGACCCGGGAGATCGGGGTCTCCAACTTCACGGTCGCCCAGCTTAAAGAAGCCATTGCTATCCTGGGGCCGGGTGCCATCGCCCACCAGCAGGTGGAGATCCATCCCCTGCTGCAAAACCGCAAGGTGGTGGAGTTCTGCCAGGATAACGGCATCGCCATCACCGCCTATATGCCGCTCGCCTATGGCAAGGTGCTGAGCGAGCCGCTGCTGATGGAGATAGGCAAGCGCCACGGCGTCTCGGCGGCCCAGGTGTCACTGGCCTGGCTGCTGGCCCAGGGCATGACGGTGATCCCGAGCTCCACCAAGCGGGAGAATCTCGCCGCCAACCTGGCCGCCCTCAAGGTGCAACTCAGCTCCGAGGAGATGGCACAGATTGCCACCCTGGAGCGAGGGGAGCGCTGCGCCAACCCGGACTTCGCCCCGAATTGGGATTAAACGGGAGAGGACGCATTGTATCTATCGCTGCGGCGGCGGATACCGGCAACCCTCACTAGCCAATTGCAACCACTAGCTATCCCCTCTCCCTGCGGGAGAGGGTTAGGGTGAGGGGCAAGCTACCTCCCCCTCATCCCCAACCCTTCTCCCGCAAGGGGAGAAGGGAGCAAATAACGCTCTAATGACATTCTTGAACACCAGCGGGAGGCCCAGTGCCTCCCGCTTTTTTTGTCTCCAATACCGCGCGCAGCAGCCCCCTTCCCTTGCCCCTTTCCTCTTTATTCCCAGCTCGGTCTGTACGCTTTGCTTCTACGCGCTTTGCCTCCGCAGCCTCGGGCACTCCCACTACCCCATTCCACGGCTCCATTGCTGCTGATTTGGCAAAAGTAATTTGACGTTACCGTCATTTTTGCCAACAAAGCTCATCGGCATACTGGCGCCATTCTCCCGTCGGGAGCCACTATCCAAGGAGTTGTTATGCCACTGGCGTTATTTGCCCTCACCCTGAGTGCCTTTGCGATCGGCACCACCGAATTTGTAATAGTGGGGCTGATCCCCACCATAGCCGAGCAGCTCAATGTCTCTCTGCCCTCCGCGGGCCTGCTGGTCAGCCTCTATGCCCTGGGCGTAGCCATAGGCGCGCCAGTGCTGACGGCGCTCACCGGCAAGCTGCCGCGCAAGTGGCTGCTGGTGGGGTTGATGGCGCTCTTCACCGCCGGCAACCTGCTGGCCTGGCAGGCCCCCGGCTACGAGAGCCTGATCGTCGCCCGCGTGCTGACCGGTCTGGCCCACGGGGTCTTCTTCTCGGTGGGCTCCACCATAGCCACGGGTCTGGTGGCCAGGGAGAAGGCGGCGAGCGCCATCGCCATCATGTTCAGCGGCCTCACAGTCGCCCTGGTCACCGGCGTGCCGCTCGGCACCTGGATTGGTCAGCAGTTCGGCTGGCGCGAGACCTTCCTGGTGGTGAGCGCACTCGGGGTCATCGCCATGGTCGGCAGCCTGCTGCTGATCCCGAGCAACCTGCCCAAGGGAACAGCCTCCACCATTCGCGAGCAGCTCGCCGTGCTGACCCACAAGCCGCTGCTGATGGTCTACGCCAAGACGGCCCTGGGTTACGGTGGCGCCTTCACTGCTTTCACCTTCCTCGCCCCCATCTTGCAGCAGGTGAGCGGTTTCGGTGCCAATGCGGTGAGCCTGATCCTGCTGGTATACGGGGTGTCGGTGGCGGTCGGCAACATCTGGGGCGGCAAGCTGGCGGACAAGATGGGCCCGCTGCCCGCGCTGAAGCTGATGTTTGGCGGCCTGGCACTCATCCTGCTGATGCTCACCTTCACCGCGCCGCATCCGGTGCTGGCGGTGCTGACCGTGCTGGTGTGGGGCGCCTTTGCCTTTGGCAACGTGCCGGGCCTGCAGGTGCTGGTGGTGAAACAGGCCGAGCGCCATACCCCGAACGCCGTGGACGTGGCCTCCGGCCTCAACATCGCCGCCTTCAACGTCGGCATCGCTCTGGGCTCTGTCGTTGGCGGTTTTGTGGTGGAGCACCTGGGGTTGATGCACACACCCTGGATCGGGGCCCTCATAGTGCTGCTGGCCTATGGCCTCACCCATGCAAGCGAGAAGCGCGAAGCCAGACTGGCGCTGGCCCTCTGAGCGCTGGCAGATAAAAAAAGGCCGACACCCAGTGTCGGCCTTTCTCATTTTCAGGGGCGGGATCAAGGCTCCTTGAGATCCTCGTCCGCCGCCCAGCGCGCCTCCAGCCAGAGCAGATTGACCAGGCCGCACAGCAGCGCAAACCCCAACCCCAGTATCCAGGTGAAATACCACATATCGAAGACTCCTCAATTCCGGTGTTAGTAGAGGCTATGGCCCTGCTGGCGCACCTGCTCGGTACTCATCTTGCCCCGCGCCACCCAGTAGACCCAGAGGGTGTAACCCAGGTTGATGGGCATCAGCACCGCGACTATCCCCAGCATGATGAGCAGGGTGCCCTCGCTGGAGGTGCCGTCCCACAGGGTCAGGCTGCTCGACGGATCCAGGGACGAGGGCAGCACGAAGGGGAAGAGCGCTATGGCCACGGTCAGCATCATGGCGGCGCAGGCACCACCGCTGGCAAGGATCGCCAGCCGCGCCAGGCCAAGGTGGCTTGCCAGCGTGCTCAAGAGCGGCAACAGGAGGCCGAGGGCAGGCACAGCCCAGAGCACCGGGTGCGCCACGAAGTTGCCAAGCCAGCCATCCGGCGCCGTCGTCACCTGCTTCATCAGCGGCGTGAGGGCGCTGTTGAGATCCCCAATCTCGGCTATCCGGTAACCGCGCATCTGGCTGAGCCAGAGGCCACCGAGGGCAAACAGGGCGCTCGCCAGGGGGCCGAGCCAGAGGCTTTGGCGGGCGCAGCGCTCGGCTATCACCCCTTGGGTCTTGCACTGCAGGAAGCTGGCGCCGTGCAGCATCAGCAGAGCCAGCGCCGTACCCATGCAGGTCAACAGCAGCGGCCAGTTGAAATCGAAGGCGCCGTAGTGGATGCGAAGGGCCGAATCGAAGCGAAACGGCAAGCCTTGCAACAGGAAGCCGATGGTTGCGCCAAACACCAGGGTCGGCAGCAGGGCACCCGTCACCAGGGCCCTGTCCCACCAGCGGCGCCAGAGCGGGTCCGGCAGCTTGCTGCGATAGTCAAAACCGACCGGGCGCAGGAAGAGGCCAAACAGCAGGAACATGAAGGGCACATAGAGGGCCGAGAAGGCGGCGGCATAGACCAGGGGCCAGGCGGCGAACAGGGTGCCGGCACCGGCGATGAGCCACACCTGGTTGCCCTCCCACACGGGCCCCACGCTGTTGAGCAGCACCCGCCGCTCCTCATCGCTCTTGGCCACCACGGGGAGCAGCAGGCCGACCCCGAGATCGAAGCCGTCCATCACCACGAAGCCGACGAGCAGGAAGAGCACCAGCCCCCACCAGACGAGTTTCAGGGTTTCGTAATCCATCAGACAAGACTCCCGTTTTGCAACACTTCACCTTGATAACGACCCGTCTGCAGGCTGGCGGGCCCTTTGCGGATCACATGACGCAACAAGAACAGCTCCACCACCAGCAGGCTGCTGTAGATGAGGAAGATGGCGATGAGGCTGAACCAGAGTTGGCCCGGTTGCAGCAAGGAGACCGACGCCGACACCGGCAGCACGTCGCTGATGGTCCAGGGCTGGCGGCCGAACTCGGCCACGAACCAGCCCGCCTCTATGGCAATCCAGGGCAGGGGTATGCTCCAGAACAGGGCCTTGAGCAGACGCGGGGATTGCACCAGCCTGCCCCGGCACAGTTGCAGGAAGGCGGCACCAAAGAGCAGCAGCAACACCACCCCTATGCCCACCATCAGCCTGAAGCTCCAGAACAGCGGCGCCACCTGGGGGATGGAGTCCTCCACCGCCTTGGCAATGGCCCCTTCGTCTGCCTTGCCAATCTCCTTGGCGTAGGGGGTCAGCAGCAGGCCGTAGCCGAGATCGGCGCGGTGGCGCTCGAAGGTGGCGCGGGCCTCGGCGTTGCTATCATCCGCTCGCAGGGCTTCCAGGGCCTCGTGAGCCAGCATGCCGCTGCGAATGCGCACCTCATGCTGCGCCTTCAGATCTTTAAGGCCGGTCACCTGCTCATCCAGGGAGCGGGTGGCTATGATGCCCATCAGGTAGGGGATCTTGATGGCCGCGTGAGTGGTTTCGGCACTCTGATCCGGCAGGCCGAACAGGGTGAAGGAGGCAGGGGCGGGTTCGGTCTCCCACTCCGCCTCTATGGCGGCGAGCTTGACCTTCTGCACCTCCCCGGAGCGGTAGCCCGACTCGTCCCCCAGTACTATGACCGAGAGGATGGCGGCCAGGCCAAAGCCGGAGGCGATGGCAAAGGATCGCAGGGCGAAGCGCACCTCCATGCGGCGCAGCAGATACCAGCTGCTCACCCCCATCACGAACAGGGAGGCCGCCACATAGCCCGCCGCCACTGCGTGGACGAACTTGACCTGGGCCACCGGGTTGAGCAGCACCGCCGCCACGTCCACCAGCTCCATGCGCATCGTCATGGGGTTGAACTCGGCGCCGACCGGGTTCTGCATCCAGCCGTTGGCGATGAGGATCCAGAGGGCAGAGAGGTTGGAGCCGAGCGCCACCAGCGCCGTCACCAGCAGGTGCTGGCCCCGGGAGAGCTTGTCCCAGCCGAAGAAGAAGAGACCGACCAGGGTGGATTCCAGGAAGAAGGCCATCAGCCCCTCCACCGCCAGCGGGGTGCCGAAGATGTCGCCGACGTAGTGGGAGTAGTAAGCCCAGTTGGTCCCGAACTGGAACTCCAGGGTGATCCCCGTAGTGACCCCCATGACGAAGTTGATGCCAAACAGCTTGCCCCAGAAGCGGGTGATGTCCTTGTAGATCACCTTGCCGGTCATCACGTAGGCGGACTCGGCGATCACCAGGATCCAGGACAGCCCCAGGGTGAGGGGCACAAACAGAAAGTGGAACATCGCCGTCGCGCCGAACTGTATTCGGGAGAGGCTGACCACATCATCCAGGCTTATCATGCATGACTCTCTATGTTGCATTTAACAGACAGGTTTTCGCCCGTTAAGTACAACACGCCCTATGACACCTATAACAGATGCAGTTATAGTGAAATCCACCTATAACAGTTAGGACACACCATGTCCCGTTACGGTCAGCTGGCTGCCTTGTTGCAACAGCAGATAGAGAGCGGCCTCTGGCAGCCGGGGGAGCGCATCCCCTCCATCCGCCAGAGCTGCAAGACCCACGGCCTCAGCCCCATGACGGTGCTGCAGGCCTACCAGTTGCTCGAGAGCCGCGGCCTTATCCTGGCCAGGCCCCAGTCCGGTTACTACGTCAAGGCCGCCACCTCCCCGCTGCAGGCGAGCGCCGCCCAGCAGGCCCACTAC
The DNA here is from genome assembly GCF_040908275.1 of Aeromonas sp. R4-3. Taxonomy (NCBI): domain Bacteria; kingdom Pseudomonadati; phylum Pseudomonadota; class Gammaproteobacteria; order Aeromonadales; family Aeromonadaceae; genus Aeromonas; species Aeromonas sp. R4-3. Next base: position 17,734 of record NZ_JBFODK010000023.1, on the reverse strand, counting down.
AGCGGCTCGGTGGACATCAACGATCTGGTGTTCGAGGTGTTGCAGGCGAGCAAGTCCCGGGAGCTGGTGCCGCTGGGGCTCGCGGTGGCGGATCCCGCCCTCTTCCCCCATCCCCAGCTAGGCCGGGCACTGGCGAGCTGCATGCGCCGCCTCGACCCCTTCAGCACGGTCGCAGATCTGCCCCCCGGCAACGAGGCGCTGCGCCGCGCCATCGCCCAGCGTTACGCCAGCGACGGCCTGGCGGTGGATCCCCAGGAGATCATCATCACCACAGGGGCCATGGAGGCCCTCTCCCTCAGCCTGCAGGTGTTGACCGAACCCGGAGACTGGGTGGTGGTGGAGTCCCCCACCTTCTACGGCGCCCTGCAGGCCATAGAGCGCTTGCAGCTCAAGGTGGTGGAAATACCTGTGATCCCCGGGGTGGGCATAGATCTCGCCCTGCTCACCGAGGCCCTGGCCCAGCGCCCCATCAAGGCGTGCTGGCTGATGGGCAACGTCCAGCACCCCCTGGGCCACACCATGCCGGATGGGCACAAGCAGGGGCTGATGGCGCTGCTCAACGCCCATGAGGTGCCCCTGGTGGAGGACGACGTCTACGCCGAGCTCTACTTTGGCCGCGAGCGCCCCAGTCCCATCAAACGCTGGGACGCCCGGGGCGACAGCCTGCTGTGCGGCTCCTGGACCAAGTGCCTGGCGCCGGGCTTTCGGGTCGGCTGGGTGGTGGCGGGACCCCATGCCGAGCGCATCCAGCGGCTGCAACTGATGTCCACCCTCTCCACCAATGTGCCGAGCCAGCTGGCGCTCGCCGACATGCTGCGCCAGGGCGGGGTGGATGCCCACTTTCGCCGCCTGCGCCACACCCTGGCCCAGCGCCAGCAGCAGATGCGGGCGGCCCTGCTGCGCCTCTTCCAGGACGAGGTGCGCATCTCGACCCCGAATGGCGGCTACTTCCTCTGGCTGACATTCGACGAGCGCCTCGACAGCCGGGCACTCTACGCCCAGGCGCTGGCCAGCGGTTTCTCACTGGCCCCCGGGGCCCTGTTCTCGAGTCAGGGCCAGCACAACCACTGCCTGCGCCTCAACAGCGCCCATCCCTGGAGCCCGGCGCTGGAGGCCGCCCTCACCCGGCTGGCGGCCCTGGTCCACCAGCAGCTCGCGCCCCATCAATAGACCACCAACAACAAGGCCCCATGACGGGGCCTTGTTTATTCACCGGACGTCGGGCTATCTGGCGTAAGTCTCTGACTGGCGCTTGAAGCCAAGAGACTCGTAGAGCGACCTGGCCCTGTCATTGAATGACATGACTTCCAGCTTGAGCTGGCTGGCATCATGGGCCTTGGCCCAGTCATCACAATGGGCGATCAGCTCCTTGCCGATGCCACGGGATCTGTGGTGCTCATCCACCACCACTGTCGTGATGCGGCAGACGGGCAGCTTGGTAAGAAACGGAATGCTGTCATTGATGTCGATCCGGGCGCTCAAAAACCCCACCACCAATTCCTCCTCCACGGCGACACAAAACAACCGCCCCTCCCGTTGGATGGCGTCCAGCAGAAATGCCCGCTGCTGCGAAGAGGGAGGGCAGAACACCTCGGGAGCCTGCTCGAAGTGGATCTGCCCTATCTGCCGATCCAGTTCGACGATGGCATCGAGATCCTGCTCGGTTGCCTTGCGTATTTCCAATGGGTGCTCCTTGCCTGTGGCTGATGACCTCACCCCAGTGGCCTGGGGAAAAACCCATCATAGGAGGTGTCGGCACCAAGGTGAAGCGCCGAATGTATCCCCTTATGGCAGAAGTTCACGCGGATGACACCAACAACAAGGCCCCATGACGGGGCCTTGTGGACAATCTTATGGCTGCCTGGGCTCAACCCGGCGCGCCCAGCTGGGCCACCTGGCGCTCTATGCTGGCTTTCAGGTTGTCATCGAGTTTGAGGGCACGGGCCAGCTCATCGAGATAGCCGCGCTCCATGAAGTGATCCACCTCGACCGCGAGCAGGGAGGCGAGATAGACCTCGGTGGCCTGCTCCATGTCGGTCACTTCCCGGGCCAGGGCTTGCGGGTCCAGCGGGCGGGCCAGCTCGGCATCAATCCAGCGGGCGGCATCGGGTTGGCCCTGCTCGGTCAGGTACTGCTGGATCTTCTGACGCTCGTTGCCGTCGATGTGGCCGTCGGCCCGGGCCGCCGCCACCATGGCGCGCACCAGCAAGCTGGCGCGGGCATCCAGTTCGGCGCCCGCCAGCTCGTTGAGGGGATGGGGCGTGCCAGCCGCTGGCGCACTCTGGTTTTGCTGCCAGTCCTGATAGAGCTTGTAGGCCAGCCCGCCGAGGGCGGCCGCCCCGCCCACCGCCGCCACCTTGGTGCCGTACTTGCGCATCTTCTTGTTGCCAAGCAGCAGCGCCATGGCCCCGGCGGCCAGCCCCCCCTGGGCCATGCCCTTCATCTGGGCCTTGCGCGTGTCACCGCCATCGTTGAGCCAGCCCTTGCCAGCTCCCATCAATTGCTCCAGCATCTGTTTCATGGGGCCTCCTCATTTGCATGAGCTGCCATGCTGGGCCGCCGCCGCTGAACTCAAGGTGAATGGATGTCCCTGCCCCGTCTGTCGCAGCCGACCCTGCTCGTGGCCGGGATCATCTGGTTGGATGAGTCCTGGTCGCTGCGATTGTTATTGTCATCACTGGCCATTTCGGGGGCATAGCCCTGGGCATGGCGAGGCGCCCTTCGCAAGGAGACAACCCATGATGAAGCTGGTCATACTGCTGCTCGGTGGCACCCTCTCGGGCGGCCTGCTCGCCATAGAACAGGCTCGGGACACCCATCAGGCCGGGCTGGACAGAGCCTGTGCCAACGCCCGGCAACAACAGACGATACAAGAGAGGCAGCAGCGCATCGATGCCTGCGTCAGGGCCGGGGGCAAGACGACCCGCTGCCAGCAGGAGTACGCCAGCCTCGGCCAGCGCACCGGCAATGAACGCCCCTATGTGTCATCCCTGCCTCCCTGCCAGCAGGCCGAGGCCTACCGCAAGAGTGACCGGCAATGAACCGAGGAGACGATATGACCCCACCCCACGAGCTGACCCTGCAATTTCTCGCCGAACCCGCCGACGTCAACTTCGGCGGCAAGGTCCATGGCGGCATGGTGATGAAGTGGATCGATCAGGCCGGCTACGCCTGCGCCGCCGGCTGGTGTGGCGGCTATGCCGTCACCGTCTATGTGGGGGGCATCCGTTTTTTGCGTCCCATCCAGATAGGCCAGCTGGTGGAGGTGCACGCCAAGGTGATCCACACGGGCACCACCAGCATGCACCTGGCGGTGGATGTCTACAGCCGCCACCCCACTGACCCTGCGCGCCACAAGACCACCCACTGCATCATCATCTTCGTGGCCATGGACGAGCACGGCAAGCCGAGCCCGGTGCCCCAGTGGCAGCCGGTGAGCGAGCAGGATCTGAGCTTGCAGCAGTACGCCAGGAAACTGATGGCCCTGCGCGAAGAGCTCGACAAGGAGATGCGTCAGCACATGTGAAGCCCTTCAAGCCCCGGACACCCGGGGCGTGTCTTCACCGCCCGGGGCGCTATAATGGCGCCCACTCTGCCCCCATGAGAAATCAAGATGTCACTGGAAAATGCCCCCCCCGAGGTCAAACTCGCGGTGGATCTGATAGAACTGCTGGAAACCAACCAGATTGCCCCGGATCTCGCCCTGGCGGCGCTCGCCATCGTCCGCCAGGACTATGAGCGCAAGCTCGAGGAAGGCCGGGCGCACTGACGCTTTGCTCTCGACACTGTCCCTTCACCCTTCCAACCCAGGAGGCACCATGTCAGACCCCGTTCGCTTCGAAACCGGCAAGGCCATGCTGCTTGGCGGCCTGCGCCGCCATCACAGCTTCCAGCACGGCGACTTCGGTGGCCAGTGGCGTGACTTCAGCGCCCTTGGCCCCCTGCCGGGTCAGCTGGGGGAGCACGCCTACGGTGTCATCTGCGCCGCCACCGAGTGCGAATATATGTGCGCGGTGGAAGTAGCCGCCCTGGAGGTGCTGCCCCCCGGGATCGGCCGGATGCGGATCACTCCCCAGACCTACGCCGTCTTCCTGCACCGGGGCCATGTCGATGCCCTGCCCCAAACCTGGCAGGCCGCCCTCGACTGGCTGGCTCGGTCCAGCTGGGAATCCGCCAACAAGCCGGATTTTGAGCGCTACGGCGACGCCTTTGACCCGGATAGCGGCAGCGGCGAGGTGGAAGTCTGGCTCGCCGTGGTGCCCAGACAAGCCCTGGCCTGAGGCCTCGGGCCTGGCTTGTACCTACCTGGGCCCCATCACCTCGTCACAGAGCGCGATCAGGGCCTCGCACAGCCGGCTGAGGGGCTCACTGTCCCCCGCCCCCAGGTGCAGGGCCAGCTCCACCGAGCGCACCGCCGGCCAATCCACCAGCGCCACCTGATCGGGCTGCTGCAATCGGGCGGGCAGCAGGCTCACCCCTATGCCCGCGCTCACCGCCCCCTGCAGGCTGGCGAGGCTGGCACTCACGTAGGCGATGCGCCAGGGGATCCCCCTGGCATCCAGGGCCTCGGTGATCTGGCGCCGATAGAGGCCTTCGCTCGGAAACACCACCAGGGGAACAGGCTCCCGCTCGCAGGCAGGCCAGCCGCGGCTGTCGACCCAGGCCAGCGGCTCGCGCCAACGGGCGATGGGCTCCCCCTGCCCCCGCCCCTGCTTGATCAGCGCCAGATCCAGCTCCCCCCCTTCGAAGGCCTGCCACAGGACGTGGCTAAGACCGCTTTGCACCTCCAGCCTCACCTCGGGGTATTGCCGGGCGAAAGCCGCCAGCACCGCCGTCATGGCGCCGGCGGCGAAATCCTCGGGCACCCCGAGACGCAGGGGTTGACTGGCCTCGCTCACCCGCTCCCCCGCCCGGGCCAGCAGCCCCAGAATGCGGCGCGCCAGCCCCAGCAGTGTTTCCCCCTGGGCCGTGGTCACCACCTGGCGGCCGGATCTGTCGAGCAGCGGACAACCGAGCTGCTGCTCGAGGCGGCGCATCTGCTGGCTGATGGTGGACTGGGTCAGGTGCATCCGCTCGCCGGCACGGGTGAAACTGCCGGTCTCGACGATGGCGACAAAGCTCTGCAGCAGGTGGGGATCCAGCAAGGGTCGCTCCATGGGGGAATTCTCCATTTATAAAATCACTGAAAGTCATTTTATCATTTAATTTCCAAATGACTTGCGGGCCCGTTAGGCTGCCGTCACCCCCTCTTTTCCCAGGATGATCCCATGCCACAGCCTCCCCAGTCCGGTGCCCGCCCAGTGAACTCCCTCAGTGCCGTCTCGGCCCCCAGCCATCAGGCATGGCTGGAGCAGACCCTGCAGCTGGCCCTGACCCACCGCCAGCAAGGGGGCCGCCCCTTCGCAGCCCTCTTGGTGCGAGACAACCAGCTGGTGGCGAGCGCCGTCAACCGTATGCTGGAAGCGGGGGATCCCAGCCGTCACGCCGAGCTGGAGGCGCTGCGGGAGGGGAGCCGCAAGGGCCCGCTTGCGGGTGCCATCGTCTATGCCAGCGGCCACCCCTGCCCCATGTGCCTCTGCGCCCTGGTGATGAACGGCATCAGCGCCGTCTACTACGCCTTCGACAATGCCGACGCCGCCCCCTTCGGCTTTGACAGCACATCGAGCTATGACAAGCTGCGCCTGCCCCTCAACCCGCCGCCCCTGCCCCTCATCAAGTTGCCAAGCTCCATACCGGCCGCCGCCCTCTACGGCCCCCAGTCCCATGGTTAAGCGCCCGCTCCCCTCCGGCAGCGGCGCCCTGCTGGTGCTGGTGGTGCTGATTGGCATCAACCTGCGCCCCTTCCTCACCGCCATAGGCCCACTGGCGGGGGAGATAGATGCCCAACTGGCGCTCGGGATGGACAGGCTGGCCTGGGTCACCCTGCTGCCACTGTTGCTGATCGGGGTCGGCGTGCTGCTTACCCCGTCCCTGCTCGACAAGACCGGGCCGCGCCCCTTGCTCGGCACGGCCCTGTTGCTGCTGATGCTGGGCAGCGCCCTGCGCTTCGATCTCGCGAGCGGCACCCTGCTTATCGCCAGCGCTGCCCTGTGCGGGCTGGGGTCGGCCCTGGTTCAGGGAGTGCTGCCCGGCCTCATCAAGCGCGCCTTCGCGGGCAAGGTGCCTCTGGTGATGGGGATCTTCTCCGCCTGCATGATGGGGGGCGGGGCGCTCGGTGCCGTGCTCACCCCCAAGGTCGCCGTGCACCTCGACTGGTCCCGGGCGCTGGCCCTGTGGAGCCTGCCGGTGCTGCTGGCCCTGGTCTGGCTCGGCTGGCGGGTGCGCCTGCCCGCCGCCGCGCCACACGCCACCGAGTCAGGGGAGCAGCGGCTGATCGCGCTGCCCCGCGCCTGGCTGCTGATCGCCTGCTTTGGCATCATCAACAGCGGCTACGGCATCGTCGTGGCCTGGCTGGCCCCCGCCTACCTGGCGCTGGGGTGGAGCCCCCAGCAGGGGGGCGAACTGGTGGCCTGGCTGGCCCTGGCCCAGACCGTGAGCGGCCTGGGTCTGCCGCTGCTGGCGGCGCGCAAGTTGGACAGGCGCCCCTGGATGGGGCTCGCCATTGTGATGCAGGTGGCGGGCTTTGGCGGCCTCTGGCTCGCCCCAGAAGTCGCCCCCATCCTCTGGTGCCTGCTGTGCGGCGCCGGACTTGGCGGCAGCTTCTCCCTCATCATGGTGATTGCGCTGGATCACCTGCCAGACCCCAGGCGCGCCGGCAGCCTCAGCGCCCTGATGCAGGGGTTTGGCTTCATCCTGGCGGCCACGGGCCCCTGGGTGGCGGCGCGCCTGCATCACTTGAGCGGCGACTTTGCCAGCGCCTGGCAGTGGCAGTTGGGGGGGCTGGCGCTGATGAGCCTGCTGGTACTGCGTCTGGATCCGCGCCACTACGCCCGCGTGATGCGACAGCCTGCGGCTCCTGTCAGCCAACGGGGCCAGACGGCACAAAGCAATACACCGGCCTAGGGCCGGTGTATTGAGCAAGTTGAAAAGCGAGTGACGGGGCGCCTTAGCGCCCCTTCTTCTGCCGTCCACCCTGGTTGGTGCGCGGTTTGCCCGCAGTGGCCGGCTTGCCCCCCTTGGCCGGGGCCCCCTTGCCAGCGGCGCCTTTAGCAGCTACTCCCTTGCCCACGCCGCCCTTGCCTGCGGGGCTCTTCTTCTCGAAGGCCTCCGGGCCCGGCACATTGGGGCGCCCGCCAATCTCGTGATCGTCGTCGCGGCGCGGCTTCTTCCCCTGGGCCGGTTTGGTGGTTTGCGCCGCCGGGGTCTTGGGTTTCTCCCCCTTGGCCGGTTTCACCTCGGAGGAGGAATCTTCAATGAGCTTGAACAGCTCGATCAGCTCGTCGTCGGTGAGATCGCGCCACTCCCCCACCGGCAACCCCTTGAGGCTGACGTTCATGATGCGGATGCGCTCGAGCTTGGTTACCTCGAAGCCGAAGTGTTCGCACATGCGGCGGATCTGGCGGTTCAGCCCCTGCACCAGCGTGATACGAAACACGAAGGGGGCTTCTCGCTTCACCTTGCACTTCTTGGTGACGGCGCCGAGGATGGGCACCCCGGCTCCCATGCCCCGGATAAACTCGTCGGTCACCGGCTTGTCCACGGTCACCAGGTACTCTTTCTCGTGATCGTTGCCCGCCCGCAGGATCTTGTTCACCAGATCCCCGTGGTTGGTGAGGAAGATGAGGCCCTGGGAGTCCTTGTCGAGGCGCCCTATGGGGAAGATGCGGGTGCTGTGGTTGACGAAGTCGACGATGTTGTCCTTCTCCCCCGCCTCCGTGGTGGAGACGATGCCCACCGGCTTGTTCAGCACGATGAAGACCAGGCTGTCCGCCTCCCGCGCCTCTATCACCTGACCGTTGACCTTGACCAGATCCCCGGCAAACACCTGATCGCCGATCCCGGCCCGCTTGCCGTTGATGTAGACATGGCCCTGCTCGATGAAGCGATCGGCCTCGCGACGGGAGCAGATGCCGCTCTCGCTGATGTATTTGTTCAGGCGCATGGATTCATCGGCCAGCATGGGTCACCTGCCAGATAGTGGAGTTCAAAAGAAGTGTCGGCTCAATCAGCCAGGTCATGGTCGGGTTAGTCTGCATACATGTCCATCTACAAAAAGAATCAACAAAAAGAATCTACAAAAAGCGCCTGCAATCAATCTCTTCAAAAGGGCAAGGCCGCCCTTTCCTCAAAAAAACGCCGCTACAGTAGCATATTGCGCCATCCCTTGCCCCGCCCCGTGCACCGGATCCTGCCATCCGCCCCACCTTACCCCTGCTCCCGCCCTCCTCTCCCCAGCCCAACCTGTAGCGACAAGCCAGCGGTCGCAGAGAGCGTCGAAGGATACCCATAGAGAGGGATGAACTAAAACTTGCTATTTATTGACTAAAAATGCATAAAAAGATTTTCGTCAGCGCGAATTATTACGTTTGTGTCGGCCATGTAGCGGCGTAACCGCCATCATTGTCGGCAATTACCGCCACGAAACAAATTTTTATCCGTATTCACTTTCAATGTCGAATATAAAGCGGGTGCGGCGCCGACCCTTCTCTGGCAAGAGGCCAATTTCCCTTTATTACAGGAGTTACAGATGAGTCATTCCCTCTCTCAGGAGGCATTCCTGGCCCAGGTGGCCAGCCGCAACCCCCACCAACCCGAGTTCATCCAGGCGGTGAGTGAGGTCGTCGCCTCCATCTGGCCCTATGTGGCGCGTCACCCCCGCTACCTGCAACACGGCCTGCTGGAGCGGCTGGTGGAGCCCGAGCGCCTCGTGCAGTTTCGGGTGAGCTGGGTGGATGACCAGGGTCAGGTACAGGTGAACCGTGGCTACCGCATCCAGCACAACAGCGCCATCGGTCCCTTCAAGGGGGGCATGCGCTTCCACCCCTCGGTGGATCTCTCGGTGCTGAAATTCCTCGCCTTCGAGCAGACCTTCAAGAATGCCCTCACCACCCTGCCCATGGGTGGCGGCAAGGGGGGCAGCGACTTCGATCCCAAGGGCAAGAGCGAGGGAGAGGTGATGCGCTTCTGCCAGGCGCTGATGCTGGAGCTCTATCGCCACCTCGGGGCCAACACCGACGTGCCGGCCGGTGACATCGGGGTGGGCGGGCGCGAGGTGAGCTACATGGCGGGCATGATGAAGAAGCTCACCAACAGCGCCGAGTGCGTCTTCACCGGCAAGGGGCTCTCCTTTGGCGGCAGCCTGATCCGCCCGGAAGCCACCGGCTACGGCTTGCTCTATTTTGTCGAGGCCATGCTGGCCCACCGTGGCCAGTCCCTGGCCGGCATGCGAGTCTCGGTGTCGGGCTCGGGCAACGTCGCCCAATACGCCATCGAGAAGGCGATGGCGCTGGGCGCCTGTGTCATCAGCGCCTCCGACTCCGGTGGCACAGTCTACGATCCCGACGGCTTCACCCCCGAGAAGCTGGCCCGCCTGATGGCGCTTAAAAACGAGCAGCGCAAGCGGGTGGCGGATTACGCCCATGAGCTGGGGCTGGAGTTCTTCACCGGTCGCACCCCCTGGCACCTGCAAGCGGACGTCGCCCTGCCCTGCGCCACCCAGAACGAGCTGGATGCAGAGGATGCCGCAGCCTTGGTCGCCAATGGGGTGCAACTGGTGGCCGAGGGGGCCAACATGCCCTCCAGCGCCGCCGCCATCAAGGTATTCCACGAGGCGCGGGTGCTGTTTGCCCCGGGCAAGGCCGCCAACGCCGGTGGGGTCGCCACCTCGGGCCTGGAGATGAGCCAGAATGCCCAACGCCTCTCCTGGACCCGGGAAGAGGTGGATGCCCGCCTCAAGGGGATAATGACCAGCATCCACGCCACCTGTGTCCGTTATGGTCAGGATTATGGCCATGTGAACTACGAAAGCGGCGCCAACATCGCCGGCTTCGTCAAGGTGGCCGACGCCATGCTGGCGCAAGGGGTCTGCTAGTCACGCCACTCCCCGAAACGCCCCCAAAAGCAACAGGGCAGCCCATGGCTGCCCTGTTGTGTTAGATGTATCGCTGTCGCTTTAATCTGGGCGATCGCAGGTTGCATGCCCGGCGCCACTTCACGCTCGCTTCATCCAGCCATGACACCCTCACCCCTCTTCCATACGCGAACGAGGACAACGAGATGACAACGACCATAGGCGCCCTGCTGATCCTGGCCGGGCTCGGCTGCTTTGTGGCCTTCAACCTGCTTGGCACCACAGTGGATACACAGGGATTCTTGCACGAGCCCTTTGCCCTGCTGCCCCTGGGCTATCTGCTGCTCTTCACCGGCATGGTGCTCAGCTTGCTCCCTCTACTGCGCAGGGCCCTCGCCAAAGGCGAGGAAAACCGGCCCTGATGCGTCAGGGGACTCAGCGATAGCGGCTTATCTCGACGAGGTTCTGATCCGGATCCAGGCAATAGACAGATTCGATGGGGCCGCAGGCGCCGCTCTTCGTCACGGGCCCCTCCACTATCTCGACCCCCTGGCTCTCGAGCTGGGCCATCACCTGATCCAGGGGCCAGCGAGTGATGAGGCAGAGATCCCCCGAACCTACCTGTGCCCGGTTGCGCGGCTCCTCCCCCGGCAGTTGCAGATTGATCTTCTGGTTGCCAAAGCGCAGGGCCCGGCGCCCGGCCCCGAAGGTGATGGGCTCCATCTTGAAGGCGCGGCTGTAAAACGCTACCGCCCGCTCGATGTCGCTCACCGTCAATACCAGATGGTCGATATGGCTGATCATGCATGCTCCCTGTGGTGGTGATCCCCACCCCATCATAACCAGTCCCCTTGGCAGAGACTGTGCCTTGGCGCACATCCATTATCCCTAAGCATTTCTTTTATCAGGGAAATACGCCTTATCGCACGGCGGAACAGGCCTTGTCGCGCTGGGCAAGCAGGGCTTCGTCCTCGCTCTCCATGGCCGCCAGAATGGCCTGATTGCAGGCCCGCTCCGCGAGCTTCGCCGGGCTCTGCTTGGCATCGGCGATCTCCGCAATCATGGGGCGATAGCCGATGGCGGCCGAGCCGTACATGGTGCGGTACTTAGGGAGCTGTCAGCTACTGTCATCCTGGCGCGATAACTCATCGCACAGCTTGCCAAACAGCGCCCTTGCCTTGAGCGTATACTGGCTAAAGCGCCGTACATCCTGCTCATAGGGACGGCAGACGCTGTTCTGTTTGATCTGCCAGAGCTGATAAGAGAAGGGGACTTGCTCCCCCTCATACTGCACCACCAGCGCCTTGACCTCGGTGCCATAGATATCCGTCACCTGCTGCTGCACCAAATTGAGATAAGCCGAAAAAAGGTAAGAAACCGGATCCATCACCACCTCCCTGTGGTTGGCTTTGCTGCTCTGCACCGCTAAAATCCTGATGGATTTTCAAACGAGTAACAGGCGACAACAGCTTACTGATTTAGTTACGAAAAATGATACTCTTCCCACCATCCTCATGTACAAGCTCAAGGTCAATAGTGATGCAACAATGCGGCATTTATGAACAGCTCATTACTCAACTGCTGGCATCCCGACTCGACCGAGATCGCTTTTACGTAGGAGAGCGCCAGCTTGACCCCTCCGAAGCTGCCGTCTGGTTATCTCGATTTCTTAGCCGCATTTTGGAATATGCGGTGGGCTCGGTAGCCGCTGGGGATGATCAACTACAACGGCAGATTGAACTGGCCAATCAATTACTACTCTGGTTGAAAGATCACATTCAAGACCCTGGCTTTGTTGAAGAAAACCTGATTAGCAGCCAAGGCAACATCCTCACCGCCCTCTATGCACTGGATAACCCCCTCTCCGCCAATTTAAAGCAATATGCTGAAGATATTTTTCCTCTGACTGGGCTGACCCAAAGTGAGTTGTTTTGCGGCAGCAATGCGGGCTTGTCGATGGAATCAGAGATTAAACGGGAAATATTATCTGCAGATAGCATCTGCTGGCTGGTCTCGTTTATCAAATGGGCAGGCATTCGTATTTTCCGCCATGAGCTGGAAGAATTTACCCGTAGTGGCCGCAAGTTAAAAGTCATCACCACCTCTTATATGGGGGCCACTGATGCCAAAGCAGTAGAGTTTTTAGCCAACCTACCTAATACCGAAGTCAAACTCAGCTATAACACTCAACGTGAGCGCTTGCATGCCAAGAGCTATCTCTTTTATCGCGAGACCGGCTTTCATACTGGTTATATAGGTTCCTCTAACCTCTCCCATTCAGCCCTCACCAGTGGATTAGAGTGGAACCTTAAAATCACCTCGCAAGAGATCCCCCATATCATCGAGAAATCCCTCAGTACCTTTGAAACCTATTGGGAATCCGATGATTTTGAGCTGTTTGATGGCAAGCTCGAAAGCCGAACAAAATTACAGCATGCTCTACAAGAAGCCCGTAGCGACGGTGACAAGCACAATCCTGCCCACTTCTTTGATATCACACCATTTCCTCATCAGCAGGAGATCCTTGAGCAACTGGCAATGGAGCGTTCTCTGCATCAACGCTTTCGTAACTTGATCGTGGCGGCAACCGGTACAGGCAAAACGCTGATCTCAGCCTTTGATTTTTCTCGTTTTCTGAACATAAAACCCGATGCCAAGTTGCTGTTTGTCGCCCATAAAGAGGAGATCTTGCGCCAGGCACAGGCGGCTTACCGAGGAGTACTTAAACAGTCTCACTTTGGCGAGTTGATGGTCGGCGGTGTGACACCAAACCACTACAAGCAACTCTTTGCTTCAGTGCAGTCCTTGAATAATCAACTACCGAACTTGCGTCTTAGCCCTGATTACTTCGATTACATCGTTATCGATGAGGTTCACCATATTGCGGCGGCCAGTTATCGTGGCTTGCTCGCCGCCTTTTCCCCTCACATTCTCTTGGGATTGACAGCCACTCCTGAGCGCCACGATTGCGGTGATATTCTCGCCGACTTTTGTGGCGTGATCGCAGCCGAAATCCGCCTACCAGAAGCCATTAATCGTCGTCATCTCTGTCCATTCCAATATTTTGGCATCGACGATGATACAGATTTACGCCAAGTCCCTTGGAAAAATGGCCGCTATGACATCACCGAGCTCACCAATATCTACACCCACAATCAGCAGCGGGTGCAGAAAATAGTCCAGAGCCTCGATGAGATCGTCACCGATATTACCAAGGTCAAAGCACTGGCATTTTGCGTGAGCCGTGACCATGCCGACTTTATGTGTAAGGCCTTTTTACTCAAGGGCATCAAGGCGGACATTCTCACCAGCGATAACCGCGACGAGCGGCATAGCAAACAACAAGATTTGCGCACCGGGGTTATCAACATTCTCTGCGTAGTGGACATTTTCAACGAAGGTGTCGATATTCCGGAAGTCGATACCTTGCTGTTTTTAAGACCAACGGAAAGCCTAACCATTTTCTTACAGCAATTAGGGCGTGGCCTGCGACTGGCAAACGATAAAGAGTGCTGCACAGTGCTGGACTTTGTCGGCAATGCCCGTGCGGAATATGACTTTGCCCAAAAATTCCGAGCACTGGTTGGCAAAACCAATAAGGCGATTAGCCACGAAATCAAGCAGGGCTTCCCTCATGCCCCCTTGCGTTGTCGCATCGAGCTATCGAAGCAGACCCAAGAGTTGATACTGAATAATATCCGCCAAGCCACCCTTAATACGGCACGGTTGATTGGTCTGATCCGCCGTTTCTCACAGGATTGTGATTTACCGCTGACCCTGGCGAACTTTTTGAACTTTTACCCTCACATCACTCTTGAGGAGGTCTACAAACGCGGCAACTGGAGCGCATTGGTCAAGCAAGCACACAACCACACAGTTTCTGAGTTCACCGACGATAAGCTACACACCCTCTACACCCGTGCCATTAACACCCGCTTGCTCGGCTGTGATGCGCTCCATTACTTGCAATTTCTGCAAGAGCTGGCCGCAGGACACTTTGCCCCCCCTTCTGAACAAGATGAGCGCATGGCCTTGATGTGCCATTACGACTTCTGGCAACAGAGCGGTCCCAAGGCGGGTTTCGCCACCCTGGCGCAGAGCCTTAAGCGGCTCGAACACCCGGAGCTCAGGGCTGAACTGTCAGACCTATTACCCCTGTTGATCAATCGGGTTCAACACGAGCAGTTAGCAATGCCCCACCTTCCCGATAATCCGCTACGGCTACATGCCCGTTATGCCAGAGAGCAGGTGTTAGTTGGTTTTGGTGCCACCAATTTCGAACAGCAACCGTCAGCTCGTGAAGGGGTGTTCGTGATTGCAGAGCAGAATATTGAGCTGCTGTTTGTGACCCTAAACAAAACGGAGAAACACTTCTCCCCCACCACGCGCTACCACGATTACGCCATCAGCGAGTCGCTTTTCCATTGGCAGAGTCAAAACAGCGCTCGCCCCGATCGTGGCAAGGGTTTGAGTTACATCGAACAAAAGGAGAAGGGGAAGCGCCTGTTTTTGTTCGTCCGTGAGCAGAATAGCGATGAGTTTGGACGAACCCTCGGCTTCGTGAATTTTGGTGAAGTGGAGTACGTCTCCCACAGCGGCAGCCAACCGATGAACATTAAATGGCGCCTGATGACACCAATGCCTCCCTTCATGTGGAAAGAGGTCGCCAAGCTGGCGGTGGGCTAGCGAGTGTCACTGAGCGGGAACGTCACATTCATCATGCCCCTGCTTTTCAAGCGGGAAAATTTGGAACCCGCCTTGGGACAAGGGGCGGGAGGGCATTGCCATCAAGGGGTAAATTCAGTGTTTTTACTCTGATCCTGGGCCCATTTTGGTGCGTATAGCTGGCCGGTTTGGGGCACCTCTGGTGTACAATCTCCAGCCCGATTTTCCTCCCCAGCCCGGCCATGGCTCAGGCCGTTATCCATCCCAGAGTGAATCAAGTGACCGCGACCCACCCCATGCTCGACAGTTATTACAGCCAGGATCTGGTGTTTTTCTCCATCCTGGTGGCGGTGCTCGCCTCTTACACGGCGCTGAATATGACGAGCCGGGTAAGCCAGAGCCGGGGACGGGCCGCCGCCCTCTGGCTCGCGGGGGGCGCCTTCGCCATGGGGCTTGGCATCTGGTCCATGCACTTCATCGGTATGCTCGCCTTCAACCTGCCCATAGCGCTGGGCTACGATCTGACCCTCACCGGCCTCTCTCTGGTGGCGGCCATCGGCTCCTCGGCCTTCGCGCTCTGGCTGGTGAGCCGCCCCGAGCTACCCTGGCGCCAGATCGCGGGGGGCGCCCTGCTGATGGGGGCAGGCATCGCCGCCATGCACTACATCGGCATGACGGCCATGAAGATAGAGCCTGGTATTCACTACCACAGCGGGCTCTTCGTCCTCTCCATCCTGATTGCCGTGCTCGCCTCCGGCGCCGCGCTCTGGATTGCGTTTCGCCTGCGAAACAGCACACCGCGCGCCTTCTTTTGCAAGGCCCTCGCCTCCCTGGTCATGGGGGCCGCCATCATCGGCATGCACTACACCGGCATGGCGGCGGCCCAGTTCCCTGAGGGGAGCCTGTGCGGCGCCCTCTACACCGGCCTCAATACCCAGTGGCTCGCGACCGTCATCATCATAGTGACCCTGGCGGTGTTCGCCATCGCCCTGGTCCTCTCCCTGCTGGATGCCCACGCCGCCCGCCTCTCGACCTCCTTGCACCTGGCCCACGACGAGCTGCTCAAGCTGGCGCTCCATGACAGCCTGACCCGGCTGCCGAACCGGCTGCTGTTTGCCGACCGGCTGGAGCAGCGCATCCAGGAGTGCCAGCACCATCAGCGCAGCTTCTCCCTGCTGTTTCTCGATCTCGACGGCTTCAAGATCATCAACGATGCCCACGGTCACCACACCGGGGATCTGCTGCTGGCCGAGGTGGCGACACGGATCACCGGGCTGCTCGGCGCCAGCGACACCGCCTCGCGCTTTGGCGGCGACGAGTTCGTGCTGGCCCTGGCGCCGGGGGATATCACCCAGACCACGGCCTTCGCCGAGCGGCTGCTGGCGACTCTGGCCCAGCCCTATCCCTGGGAGCATCACAGCCTGCACATCACCGCCAGCATCGGCATCGCCGTCTATCCCCAGGATGGCACCAGCCTGCACGAGCTGACCCTCAACGCCGATGCCGCCATGTACTACGCCAAGCAGCGGGGGCGCAACGACTACTACTACTTCGACAGCGCCATGAATGCCAACGCCCACCAGCAGTTCTTGCTGCAAAAGGAGCTGCGCCATGCCCTGGAGCGGGGGCAGCTGGCCCTGCACTATCAGCCCAAGTACGGTGCCCACAGTGGCGAAGTGGTCGGCGCCGAGGCGCTGCTGCGCTGGCAGCACCCGCACCATGGCGCCATCTCCCCGGCGAGCTTCCTGCCCCTGGCGGAGAAGACCCGGCTCATCATCCCCATCGGCAACTGGGTACTGGATGAGGCCTGCCGTCAGATGAGCCGCTGGCGGGAGGCGGGTCATCACGACTGGAGCGTGGCGGTGAACCTCTCCACCATACAGCTGGCCAGCCCCGGCTTGCTGGAGGTGGTGGAGGCCGCCGGTAATCCCCCCATTTTTTGGAGCACTCAAAAGTAGAGGTCATGCGGCCTGTGCCAAGCGCTGTTTCGGCGTGTAGCCGCCCAGCGCCATATTGGGCCGCTCATGGTTATAAACCCACAGCCAGTTCGTGGCAAATTCCTGTAACTCATTCAGTGACTCAAACAGGTAATGGCCCAACCAGTCGTAACGCACAGTGCGGTTAAATCGCTCTATGTAGGCATTCTGCTGCGGGTTGCCTGGCTGGATATACCTCAGCGCAATCCTCTTCTGCTGCGCCCATTGCTTGAGCTCTTCGCTGATGTATTCCGGACCATTATCACAGCGGATAGCGGCTGGTTTGCCCCGCCACTCGATGACCTGCTCCAGCACCCGTTTGACTCGCGAGGCAGGCAAGGAAAAATCCACCTCGATGCACAGTGCTTCGCGATTGAAGTCATCGATCACATTAAACAACCGCACCGAACGACCATCGCTGAGCTGGTCATGCATAAAGTCCATCGACCAACAGTGATTCGGTTGGTCAGGGACTGCCAACGGCTCCGGCTTGGCCCGCACTAGCCGCTTCTTGGGTTTTATCCGCAGATTGAGCTCTAGCGCCCGATAGATCCGGTAGACCCGCTTGTGGTTCCAGCCAAAGCCTTTGACGTTACGCAGGTACAGGAAGCACAGTCCGAAACCCCAGTTGCGCTGGTTGGCGGTGAGGCGCAGCAGCCAGTCGGCAATCTCCTGGTTTTCATCAGCCAGCACGGGCTGATAACGGTAGCAACCCTCGCTCACCTTGAACACCTGGCAAGCCAGACGGATAGAAATGGCGTAATGAGCCACAGCCTTGGTCGCCATCTCCCTGCGGGCAGATGGCGTCACCACTTTTTTGCCATCGCCTCGGAGATGATCTCAGCCTTTAGGCGCTCCTCGGCATACATCTTCTTAAGGCGACGATTTTCCTCTTCCAGCTCTTTGAGGCGCGCCATGAGAGAGGCATCCATGCCACCGAATTTGGAGCGCCACTTGTAGAAGGTGGCGGAGCTGATGCCATGCTCACGGCAGAGCTCAGGGACGGGTGAACCAGACTCGGCCTGCTTGAGGATGGCGATGATCTGTGCATCGCTAAAGCGTGATGTTTTCATGTAGAACCTCCTGCGTTCAAGATACGAGAAAATTCTACTTATGAGCACCTCAGTTTTTCGGGGGGATTACC
>NZ_JBFODK010000022.1:0-193042 GCF_040908275.1 Aeromonas sp. R4-3 | reverse complement strand
GCGATCAGGGTAACAACCATTTTGATGTTGTCGCCTGGCATTACCATTTCAACGCCTTCCGGCAGTTCGATGGTACCGGTCACGTCGGTAGTACGGAAGTAGAACTGCGGACGGTAGCCCTTGAAGAACGGGGTATGACGACCACCTTCTTCTTTGGACAGCACGTACACTTCGGATTCGAACTTGGTGTGCGGCTTGATGGAGCCCGGCTTGGCCAGTACTTGACCACGCTCAACTTCTTCACGCTTCACGCCACGCAGCAGGGCGCCAACGTTCTCACCAGCACGGCCTTCGTCCAGCAGTTTGCGGAACATTTCAACACCGGTACAGGTGGTAGAAACGGTGTCTTTGATACCGACGATTTCTACAGTCTCACCGACCTTGACGATACCGCGCTCTACACGACCGGTAACAACGGTACCACGGCCAGCGATGGAGAAGACGTCTTCGATAGGCATCAGGAACGGCTGGTCAATGGCACGCTCCGGCTCCGGGATGTAGGTATCCAGGTGGTGAGCCAGCTCGATGATCTTCTCTTCCCATGCAGCGTCGCCTTCCAGCGCTTTCAGCGCGGAACCACGAACTACCGGCAGGTCATCACCCGGGAAGTCGTACTCGGTCAGCAGTTCACGAACTTCCATCTCGACCAGTTCGAGCAGCTCTTCGTCATCTACCATGTCGCACTTGTTCATGAACACGATCATGTACGGGATGCCAACCTGGCGACCCAGCAGGATGTGCTCACGAGTTTGCGGCATCGGGCCGTCAGTCGCGGCTACTACCAGAATCGCGCCGTCCATCTGGGCAGCACCGGTGATCATGTTCTTAACGTAGTCGGCGTGACCCGGGCAATCTACGTGGGCGTAGTGACGGATAGCGGTGTCGTATTCTACGTGGGAGGTGTTGATGGTGATACCACGCTCACGCTCTTCCGGCGCCTTGTCGATCTGGTCGAAGGCGAAAGCTTTACCACCGAAGTGCTTGGCCAGCACGTTGGTGATGGCGGCGGTCAGGGTGGTTTTACCGTGGTCAACGTGGCCGATGGTACCCACGTTAACGTGCGGTTTATTACGCTCAAATTTTTCTTTAGACATGATCGTCCCTCTAAACTAACGCTGAGTACGCGGTGGCAAGCTAACCACAGAACAGTTTATATGATGGATTTGAATCAGGGGGACAGAGAGGATGGTGCTGGCAGGCAGGTTCGATTGCCGAACTCACCCTAGGGTGTGGCTTTCAGAATTACCTGAGCCATATCAGCATCTTGGAGCGGGCAGCGGGAATCGAACCCGCATCATCAGCTTGGAAGGCTGAGGTAATAGCCATTATACGATGCCCGCATTTCTCTAACCCAAAGAACTCAAACCGCAGAGAAATATGGTGGAGGGAGAAGGATTCGAACCTTCGAAGGCAGAGCCGTCAGATTTACAGTCTGATCCCTTTGGCCGCTCGGGAACCCCTCCGATTGCACGAATGCCACAACGGTAATTCTGCTTGCACCCGTTGTTTTTGTCGCTTTTGCTGGGCAAATAGACGACAGACATCCAAGCGTCGCGCATTTTATGGTAAGGATTTTGGGGATGCAACCACTGCGCCCTGCAAAATGTGCATTATTGCCGGGATCTATGCAAAAAAACGCTCCTCCTCAGTCCCAACCGGACGCGTCCCTTGTCGCTCCCGATCCCTTGGTGTATGGTCGCCCTGCCCAAGAAACAGTGATGACACCATGACGACAGAGCATAACCCCTATTTGCAATTCACCCGCGAACAATGGGCGTTATTGCGCGATGCGGTCCCCCTGACCCTGACCGAGAGGGACCTGCACACCCTGCGTGGCATCAACGAGAAGGTGTCATTGCGCGAGGTGGAAGAGATCTATCTGCCCCTTTCCCGCCTGCTCAATCTCTACGTCAAGGCCAAGCAGCGCCGCAGTCGGGTGCTGGAGCAGTTTCTCGGCCAGTCCCGCGGCAAGGGCACCTACATCATCAGCATCGCCGGCAGCGTGGCGGGGGGAAAGAGCACCACGGCCCGCATCCTGCAAGCATTGCTGGAGCGCTGGCCCGAGCATCCGCGGGTGGAACTGGTCACCACGGATGGCTTCCTTTATCCCAACAAGGAGCTGGAAGAGCGAGGGCTGATGCGCCGCAAGGGTTTTCCGGAATCCTACGACATCCGCCATCTGGTGGAGTTTGTCGCCAACATACGTGCGGGTCACGAGAAGGTCGAAGCGCCGGTTTACTCTCACCTTATCTACGACATCCTGCCCGATGAGAAGAAGGTGGTGGAACAGCCGGACATCCTGATCCTGGAGGGGCTCAACGTGCTGCAGAGCGGCATGGATTACCCTCAGGAGCCCCACAGGGTCTTCGTGTCAGATTTTGTCGACTTCTCCATCTATGTGGACGCCGACGCCGAGCTGCTGCGCGCCTGGTACATAGATCGCTTCCTCAAGTTCCGTAGCGGGGCCTTCTCGGATCCGGACTCCTACTTCCACCACTATGCCAAACTGGCGGAAAGCGAGGCGACCGAGATTGCCAGCAACATATGGCAAGACATCAACTATCTGAATCTGCAAGAGAACATCTTGCCGACCCGGGAGCGGGCCAACCTGATCCTGACCAAGGGACAAGAGCACGCCATCGAGCAGATCAAGCTGCGCAAGTGACCGCAGCGGGTCGCCGGATAACGAAGAGGGGGCCCGCAGGCCCCCTCTTCTATTGGGTTCTCATGAGCCAGTCTCGCTCAGTCGCCCCGGCGCAGGGAGATCTCTCCCCCCAGATAGAGTTTGACTCCCTCGTCCGTTTCCAGCCGCAAGGCACCGCGATCGTCGATGCCCCGGGCTATGCCGCGGATCACCTGCTCCCCCATCAACAACTTCACCGGTTGGCCGGCAAAGTAGTCAAGCCGGTTCCAGCTCTCGACGAAGCTCGCCAGACCGCTCTGCTCGAAGGTCTGCATGGCCCGTTGCAGATGCAGGAGTACGCAGGCCGCCAGCTGGTTGCGATCCACCAGTTCGGGCTGAACCTGGCGCAGCTCTGACCAGGCCTGATCGATCTTCTCCCCCTGCTGGCTCGGCATCGCCAGATTGAGGCCGATGCCGATCACCAGATGGCAGCTGGCGCCGGCGCTGCCGCTCATCTCTACCAGGATGCCCGCCAGCTTGCGGCCCAGGTAATAGAGATCGTTCGGCCACTTGAGCTCCACCCCGGGGTAGCCGAGGGATTCCAGCGCCTCCACCACGGCCACCCCCACCGCCAGACTCAGCCCCATGGCGGCCGCCATGCCCTGCTCGAGCCGCCAGTACATGCTGAGGATCAGCTGGCAACCGAACGGCGAGACCCAGGGCTTGCCACGACGCCCCCGACCGGCAGTCTGGCACTCGGCCAGGCAACTCTCGCCGGCGCTCAGCTGGTTGACCCGCTCAAACAGATACTGGTTGGTGGAGTCGATAACCGAGAAGCAGTGTACCGGCGCCATGGGAGCCAGTGCCTGCAGTTGCGCCTGATCATAGAGTGCCATGGGAACCGCCAGGCGGTACCCCTTGCCGGTCAGGCTGAACAGATCCAGCCCCAGCTCCTTGAGGGCGGCCATGTGTTTGCTCACAGCCGCGCGGCTGATGCCAAGCTGCTCACCGAGCTGCTCACCGGAGTGGAACTGGCCGTCGCTGAGCAAGCCGATCAGAGTCTGCCTGATGGGAGTGAGGGTCATGCCAGCACCTCGTCCAGCCAGGTCTCGCCGGTGAGCCCCATGAAGCGCACCTCGTGCTCCAGCACGACACCGAACTTGTGCTCCACGCTGTCACGCACATGGGCGGCCAGGGCGATGAGCTCCATGGCACTGGCGCCCCCGAGGTTGACCAGCACCAGCGCCTGCTCCTGATGGACGGCGGCACGGCCGATGGCAAAGCCCTTGAGCCCGCACTGATCGATGAGCCAGCCCGCCGCCAGCTTGGCCTGCCCCTCCCCGGCCGGGTAGCAGGGCATCTGCGGATATTGCCCCTTGAGTGCATCCGCCACCGAGGTTGGCACCACGGGGTTCTTGAAGAAGCTGCCCGCGTTGCCGAGCACGGCAGGGTCCGGCAACTTGGCCATGCGGGTGGCACAGACGGTGTCGAAGATGGCCTGCGCACCGGGATGTTCGCCGAGGGCCGCCAGGGGGCCATAACCGATCACGGGTTGCCAGGCCTTGGGCAGGCGCAACCCGACGGCGGTGATGAAGTGGGTGTCCTGATAATCGTGCTTGAAGATGCTGTCACGATAGCCGAACTGACAGTCGGCTGCGTCGATGCGCTCCACCTCGCCGCTCTGCCAGTTGAACGCCTCCACATAGGCACAGAACCGGGCCAGCTCGACCCCGTAAGCACCTATGTTCTGCACCGGGGCCGCACCGACTGTGCCCGGGATCAGCGCCAGGTTCTCCAGCCCATGCCAGCCCTGTTGCAGGGCATGGCACACCAGCTGATGCCACTCCTCCCCCGCCGCCACGTGCAGCAACCAGTGGCTGTCGTCATCCTGCAGCGCTATGCCTTTCATCCGATTGAGCACGACCAGACCGGCAAAATCATTGCAGAACAAGATGTTGCTCCCACCACCCAGCACCAGGCGCGGCAAGGCGTTCAGCTCCGAATTGGCCCGCAACTGGCAAAGATCATCCAACTGGGCCACTTCGGCCAGCCAGAGGCAATGTGCTTCCAAACCCAGGGTATTGAGGGCCGCCAAGGGGGCATGGGGAGTGAGTTTCATCTGCGTGTTCCGACAAGGGCAAGGGCGCAGTTTACCCCAGATCCCCCGGGACGAAAAACCCGGGTACTGTTCGGACTCAAACCGCTGGAGTAAAGTAAGCCCTTCAGCCCGTTGAGGAAGCATGAATGAACAATCAATTCGCCGTCATCGGCCTCGGCCTGTTCGGCAGCGCACTGTGTGAAGAGCTGCAGTTGCAGAATGCCGAGGTGCTGGCCATCGATATCGACGAGAGCAAGACCCGCCAGATAGCAACCCTGTGCAATCACGTCATCGTGGCCGATGCCACCGATGAGGCCACGGTCGCCGAGCTGGGGCTGGCCAATTTCGATATCGTCTTCGTGGCCATCGGCGACAGTCTGGAGACCAGCATTCTCACCACGCTGGTGCTGAAGGAAGCCGGGGTGAAGAAGGTATGGGTCAAGGCGCGTGACAAGTTCCACGCCAAGATCCTGCAGAAGGTGGGCGCCGACAAGGTGATCAACCCGGAGTGGGACATGGGTCGCCGGGTCGCCCAGAGCATGCTGGACAACCGTCTGTTCGACTATCTGGAGCTGGGGCACGACATGGTGCTGACCGAATTCGTGATCGGTCTGCAACAGAACGGCCGTACCCTGGCCGATCTGCACCTGCTGCAACAGAGCGACTTCCAGTTGCTGGCCATCAAGCGCGGTGAGGTGCTGCACAACGTGCTGACCGGCAAGATGGAGCTGCAGCTCGGTGACATCCTGATCCTGGCCGGCAACAAGCACGCCATCGATCACTGGCTCGACACCCTATGATCAACTGGCGCAGCAACTACGCCTTCGCCCTGTACAGGGATACCGAGTCCCGCTGGAGTGAAGCCAGGCTGATCCTGGGCAGCTTTCTCATCATCTTGTTGGTCGGCACCCTGTTTCTGGTGCAGCCCTCGAGCCACAACGGCGAGGTCACCTTCATCAATGCCCTGTTCACCGCGACCTCGGCCATCAGTGTGACCGGGCTCGGGGTGGTGGATACAGGCACCGCCTTTACCCTGCAAGGACAGATCATACTGCTGATGCTGATGGAGATAGGGGGCCTGGGCCAGATGACCATGACCCTGTTGCTCATCGCCATGTTCAGCAAGCGGGTCGGCCTGCGCCAGCAGGTACTGGCGAAAGAGGCACTGGGCCAGGAGGGATCGGTCAACATCATCCAGCTGGTGAAGCGCATAGTGCTGTTCGCCCTGATTGCCCAGCTGATCGGCACCGCCATCATGGCTATTCGCTGGGTGCCCGAGATGGGCTGGGGCCATGGCCTCTACGTCAGCTTCTTCCATGCGGTCTCTGCCTTCAACAACGCCGGATTCTCGCTGTTTGCCAACAACCTCATCGACTACAGAGACGACCCCATCATCAGCCTGACCATACCGGCCCTGCTCATCCTCGGCGGCCTGGGTTTTACCGTCATCGTCGATCTGGTGCGCAACCGTCGCTGGCGCAAGCTCAAGCTGCACAGCAAGCTGATGTTGCTGATGACCCCGGGGCTGCTGCTGCTGGGCACCCTGATGTTCTGGCTGCTGGAGCACAACAATCCCGCCACCTTCGGCAACGCCGGGCCCGGCGGCCAGCTGCTGGCGGCCTTCTTCCAGTCGGCCACGGCGCGCACGGCAGGCTTCAACACTGTGGACATAGGCCAGATGGTGCCCGCCTCCCTGCTGTTCATGATGATGTTGATGTTCATCGGTGCTGGTGCCACCTCGACGGGGGGCGGTATCAAGGTCACCACCTTCGCCGTGGTGTTGCTGGCCACCCGGGCCTTCCTCACCAAGCGTCCCCATGTCACCGCCTTCGGCCGCACCCTGTCACCCCAGATAGTGACCCGATCCCTGGCCATCATCATCGTCAGCACCATGGTGCTGATGCTGGCCATGTTCCTGCTGATGCTCACCGAGTCGCAACCCTTCGACAAGATCATGTTCGAGACCGTCTCGGCCTTTGCCACCGTCGGCCTCTCGACCGGCATCACCGCCTCCCTGAGCGAGCCGGGCAAGCTCATCCTGGTGCTGGTGATGATCTGCGGCCGTCTCGGACCGCTGACCCTAGCGCTGATGCTGGCCAGACCGAGCGAGACCCGGATCCGCTACCCGGAAGAGGGCGTCTATACCGGCTGATCGGCCGCCAGAACCGGAACGAGAGAGGGGCCCAGGGCCCCTCTCTCTTTTTACGCCTCATGTCGCCGCAATGGCCCCGGGCCACTCAGGCGGCCTTGCTTCTGGCCGGGCGCTTGCCTGCCCCCTTGCGGGGCTGTGCACCGGCACTCTTGCGGCTGAAGCGCCGCTTGCAGGCCCCCGGCGCCTCCTTGGGCAGGGCGCTGAAGCTGGCCCCCGAATCCTGCCTGGCCCCCTCAATCAGGCCGTTAAGCTGCTCGGTGAGCGGCCCCATAAATTGCTGGTAGCTGGCGTGACGCTCGGCGATCCGGCCAAGGTGCTGCTCCCACAGCGCCGTCATGTCCGGCGTCGTTGCTGTGGCAGGCAATGCCTGGATCAGGGCCCGTCCGGTCGGGGTCGCCTTGATGCTCTTGCCCTGCCGCACCAGGAAGCGGCGCTTGAACAGCAGATCTATGATGCCGGCCCGGGTCGCCTCCGTGCCCAGCCCATCGGTCTCGCGCAGGATCTTGCGGATCTCGGGATCCTGCACATGGCGGGCTATGCCTGTCATGGCGGCCAGCAGGGTGGCGTCGGTGAATGCCTTGGGAGCCTGGGTCATCTTCTCCAGCAGCTCGCCCCGCTCGCAGCGCAGCTCCTCGCCCTGACGCAGGGCCGGCAGGGTGCCCGCCTCCTCCTCATCGTCCTCTTCGACCCCGAGCAGCGCCTTCCAGCCCGCCTTGAGGATGCGCCGCGCCTTGGCCTGGAACAGGCCACCGGCGATGCGCAGCAACACCCGACTGTCGTTGTATTCGAACGGCGGATAGAACTGCAGCAGGTACTGACGGGCGACCAGGCCATAGAGCTTGCCCTCGTCGGCGGAGAGGCTGGCCAGGTTGCCATGCTTCTCGGTGGGGATGATGGCGTGATGGGCATCCACCTTGCCGTCATTCCACGCCTTGCTGCGCAGCTTGCCATCTGCCTCGCTCACTGCCTTGGCCAGGGCCGGGGCCGTGGCGGCGATGGCATCCCGCACCTGGGGTGCCCGATTGAAGTGATCGCTCGGCAGATAGCGGCTGTCGGATCTGGGGTAGGTGATGAGCTTGTGGCGCTCGTAGAGGCTCTGGCAGACATCCAGCACCCGCTTGGCGTCCATGCCGAACCGCTTGGCGGCATCGATCTGCAGGCTGGAGAGGTTGTAAGGCAGTGACGCCGCCTGCTTCCGGGCTTGCTCTTCCACCTCCTCCACCCGGGCTGGCTGGCCCTGGATGCGCTCCACCACCTTGGCGGCCAGCGCCCGGTTGAGCACCCGCCCCTCCTCGTCCTGCCAGGGTGCGCAGGCCTCGGAGGGCAGCCACTTGGCGCTGAACCCTTCGTTGCGCTCCGTCACCACATGGGCCAGCACCTCGTAGAAGGGTTTCGGCACGAAGGCGTCTATCTCGAGATCCCGCCGCACCACCAGCCCCAGCAGCGGCGTCTGCACCCGGCCGACCGAGAGCAGCTCGCTGCAGCCGGCCTTGCGCCCGAGCAGGGTATAGGCGCGGGTCATGTTGATGCCGTAGAGCCAGTCTGCGCGGCTGCGGGCCAGCGCCGAGACCGCCAGCGGCACGAACTCCTTGTTGTCCCGCAGCTTGTCGAGGGCGCGGCGCACCGCGGGGGGGTTGAGATCGCTGATGAGGCAGCGCTGCACCGGCTTGAGTTTGGGGTAGCCGAGAAAATCGATCACCTCGTCCACCAGCAACTGCCCCTCTCGGTCCGGGTCACCGGCATTCACCACGCAGTCGGCCTGCTTGATGAGCCGCTTGATCACGGCAAGCTGGCTCCTGGTCTTGGGCTTGGCCACCAGCTGCCACTGGCTCGGCACTATGGGGAGCTGCTCCATGCGCCACTGCTTATAAGCAGCATCATAGGCATCGGGCTCCGCCTGCTCCAGCAGGTGGCCGATACACCAGGTCACCACGTCTCCCTGCGCCGTCTCGATGAAGCCCTCCCCCTTCTTGTGGGGCTTGGGCAGAACATCGGCGATGGCGCGGCCAAGGCTGGGCTTTTCGGCAATAAAGAGTCGCATGACTGACAAACCTGATCACTGTATATGCAAACAGTATATATCGAGCCTTTCGTAAAGCCCAACACCGGCCCATTCAGAGCCAGAAAGTCGCACTGGAGAGCAAAACGTCGCGACAGTGCCGTTTCCAGCATCATTCGTACGGATATGATGACCAAAAGAGAGCCAAATAAGGCTAAACTAACAAAGTTAACCATCTGGGATTGATTTAAATTCAAACAAAAGCGTATTTATCAAATTTAAAACCAAGAAAAACCAATTTAAAGAATAAAAAGCATAACCGAGGTCAATCCCTCACCCGTCAAGACTACTACTATATTGGTAATACCCGATTCGAAGGACACTGCCGCCATGCTTGGAAAAATGTTGAGAAAGACCTGGTTCTGGCTCCTGTTGCTCGGAGCCCTGCTGGGCGTCGCGGCACTGGGAGTGACAGTCACAGTGCTGCACAAGACCAGCTCCACCGAATTCTGCGTCTCCTGCCACTCCATGCAGACACCGCTCGCCGAGTATCAGGGCAGCGTCCACTTCCAGAACGTGAAGGGGATCCGTGCAGAGTGCGCCGACTGCCACATTCCCAATGAGCCCGCCTCCTACCTATGGACCAAGATCCGCGCCGTGAAGGACATCTATCACGAGGCGATCGGCACCCTCGACACGCCTGAGAAATACGAAGCCCACAAGCTGCGCATGGCCCAGACGGTCTGGGATCAGCTCAAGGCCAATGACTCCGCCACCTGCCGCAGCTGCCACAGCTACGCCGCCATGGACATTCTGGCCCAGCGCCCGAACGCCCGCGCCGAACACCCGGTCGCCATCAAGGAGGGCCAGACCTGTATCGACTGCCACCGCGGCGTCGCCCACATCATGCCTGACATGAGCGGTCTGGCTGCCGCCGGCGCCAGTGAACTGGCTGCGGCCGCGGCCCAGACTCCGGCCAGCGTCACCACCCGTTACGCCATCGCCACCACGCCCCTGTTCCTCGATGCCAAGGCCACCACGGACGAAGGCACCCTGATGCCGTCGACCAAGGTGGAAGTGCTGGCCAACGACAACGGCCGCGCCCAGGTGCAGATCGAGGGCTGGCAGCAGGACGGGGTGAGCGAGGTCTTCTACGCAGCCCCCGGCAAACGCATCCTGAGCGTGCTGGTCGGCGATGCCGCCAAGCAGGCGCTGGTCACCGGCAAGAGCGAGACCGACAGCGCCACCAACCTCACCTGGCATCAGGTCAAGCTGACCGCCTGGGTGGACGAGGCCCAGCTCATCGGCGATCAGGGCAAGCTGTGGCAATACGCCTCCACCCTGATGTCCAACAACTGTACCGGCTGCCACGGTCTCACCGCGCTGGATCACTTCAATGCCAACCAGTGGATAGGCGTCATCAAGGGCATGGAATCCCGCACCTCCCTCACCCCGGAGCAGGCTCGCATGCTGACCCAATACGTGCAGAAACACGCCAGTGACATGAGCGCGGCACACTAAGGCTGGAACAGAGGAATTCGATATGACTTTTTTCAATGATCAACAGACCAATCTGTCCCGCCGCAGCCTGCTCAAGGGCCTGGGGGCCTGTGCTGCCCTGCCCCTGCTCGGTGCCCTGTTCCCGAAACACGCCCTGGCCCAGGCCATCAGCACGGCGCTGGAGCAGTTCCCCACCCTGGTCCCCGCCCAGAAGGGCATACTGACCGGTGCCCACTGGGGAGCCTTCGAGGCCATAGTCGCCGATGGCCGCATGGTGCGGGTCCAGCCGGTGGCCGATGATCCGGCACCGAATGACCTCATCGACATGGCGCCGTTCCAGGTCCATGCCAAGAACCGCATCAAGTACCCCATGGTGCGCAAGAGCTGGCTGGAGCACGGCCCGGGCGCCAAGCCGGAGCTGCGCGGCGCCGACGAGTGGGTGCGGGTGAGTTGGGAGCAAGCCATCGAACTGGTGGCCGGCGAGATCCAGCGGGTCCAGCGCGACTTCGGCCCCCAGGCGATCCACGCCGGCTCCTACGGCTGGAAGAGTGTCGGCATGTTCCACAACAGTCGCACCCTGCTGCACCGCCTGATGAATCTCAGTGGCGGCTTCACCGGCTATGCCGGTGACTACTCCACAGGCGCGGCCCAGGTGATCATGTCCCATGTGATGGGCTCCATCGAGGTGTACGAACAGCAGACCGCCTGGCCCAACGTGGTGGAGCACGCCGAACTGGTGGTGCTCTGGGGGGTCAACGCCCAGGTCACCCTGAAGAACAGCTGGAACATGCCGGATCACGAGGGCCAGGCCGGTTTCAAGGCCCTGAAGGAGAAGGGCACCCGCGTCATCAGCATAGATCCCGTCTACAACGAGACCGCCAAGCTGGCCAACGCCGAGTGGATAGCCCCGAACGCCTACACAGACGTGGCCATGATGCTGGGGGTGGCCCACACCCTTTACAGCGAGAAGAAGCACGATCAGGCCTTCCTCGATCGCTACGCCGTCGGCTTCGACAAGTTCCTCGACTACCTGCTGGGCAAGGACGACGGTCAGCCGAAGAGCGCCGAGTGGGCGAGCAGCGTCTGCGGCGTCGAGGCCAAGGTCATTCGCCAGCTTGCCCTCGACATGGCCGCCAAGCGCACCATGATCATGGCCGGCTGGGGCATGCAGCGTCAGCACCACGGGGAGCAGCCAAACTGGATGCTGATCACGCTAGCGGCCATGCTGGGCCAGATCGGCCTGCCGGGGGGCGGCTACGGCTTCAGCTACCACTACTCCTCCGGTGGCAGCCCCACCGCCAAGGGTGGGATCCTGGCCGGCATCTCCGCCGGCAACGCCCCCAAGAACAGCCCGGCCCCCATCCCGGTGGCCCGCATCGCCGACTGTCTCGCCAATCCGGGCAAGACCATCGATTTCAACGGCCGCAAGGTGACCTATCCGGACATCAAGCTGGTCTATGTGGCGGGTGGCAACCCCTTCCACCACCATCAGGACACCAACAACCTGCTCAAGGCCTGGCGCAAGCCGCAGACGGTGATAGTGCACGAGCCCTACTGGACGGCCACCGCCAAGCACGCCGACATAGTGCTGCCGGTCACCACCAGCTACGAGCGCAACGATCTGGAGATGGGGGGCGATTACTCCCAGCGCTATGTGTTCCCCATGCACCAGTGCGTGCCCCCCCAGCACGAGTCCCGCAACGACTTCGATATCTTCAGCGCCATCGCCGCCAAGCTGGGTGTGCAGGAGCAGTACACCGAAGGGAAGGACGAGATGCTGTGGCTCAAGCAGATGTACGACGGCATGGCCGCCCAGGCCCGGGGTGCCCGGGTGGCGCTGCCGCCGTTCAGCATGTTCTGGGAGTCCAACAACTACATTCGTTTCCCGATCCCCGAGGCGAACCGCCAGTGGATCCGTCACGCCGATTTTCGCGAGAACCCGCTGCTCAACCCGCTCGGCACCCCGTCCGGCAAGATAGAGATCTTCTCCAACACGGTAGCGGGCATGGGTTATGCCGACTGCGCCGGCCACCCCAAGTGGTATGAACCCAAGGAGTGGGTGAAGAGCGAGGTGGCAGCGCGCTATCCGCTGTCGCTCAACACCTCGCACCCGACCCAGCGGCTGCACTCCCAGCTGGACAACACCCCGCTGCGGGACAAGTTCGCCATCGCCGATCGGGAAGCCATACTGATCCACCCGGACGACGCCAAGGCGCGCGGCATCCAGGATGGGGACCTGGTGCGCGCCTTCAACGAGCGCGGCCAGATCCTGGTGGGGGCGCTGCTCTCGAAAGACATTCGCCCCGGCGTGGTGCGGATCTGCGAAGGGGCCTGGTTCGATCCGGCCAAACCAGGCGAGGTGGGCGCCATCTGCAAGAACGGCAACGTCAACTGCCTCACCTTCGACGAGGGCTCCTCCAGCCTGGCGCAAGGCAACTGCGGTCACATGGCCCAATTGCAGATCGAGAAGTACAGCGGGCCAGAACTCGTCAACACAGCCCATGAGGTACCGGCCCACGCCTGATGCCGGGATGAAGACAAAAACGGCGCCATAAGGCGCCGTTTTCTTTATCGCGGTTTTCGGGGTGACTCAGAAGTCTCCCTCCACCATCTACTCTTGTGCACACTCCATCCGCTTTGCCGCCAGAGCGCAGACAAGGTGGATCAGAAGTCTCCCTCAACCATGTACTCTTCCGCACACTCAACGAGCTGGGGCCAGAGATCTTCCGGCACCCAGGCTTCGGGGTCATCCTCGTCCCCATCATACTGGGTCCAGAAGAAGGCGCGCAGGCCGCTCGCGAAATCGTCGCTGATCTCGGCCAGCTCCGAGAGCGGCCCCAGCCAGGCGATGCGGCGCAGGCCGGAGGCGAGATCGTTGATGGCATCCATCAGGGTGCGATCGTCCTGACTCTGCTCCACCAGCAGGGTGAAGCGCTCGCGGGCGCTCTCGGTCTGATCCTCATCCAGTTCGCCCACATCGGCCAGCAGATCGACAAAGTCCTCCAGCAAGAACTGGATCAGGGACTCCCTGTCCTCAAACCACTGGATCTGGGCCCCCTTGGTACCCAGCACCGAGGCATCGAACGAATCATCGAGATGGCACAGCGCCCATGGATCGTCAGTCATTGCTACCCTTCCTACCGCTTGAAATAAGGACCCTATCTTATGCCTGGTGCGCCCCCCATGCTACCTCGGAGGACGACACAGGCCCGAGCGGCCCATGCCGGGCCGCCTCACTCATAGGTACGCTAACCGTCGACCCTGGCCACCTTGGGCAGCGAGAGCGAGGCGGCAAGCCCTCCCAGCTCGGCGCGCCCCATGATGAGGCTGCCACGATAGGCTTCGGCCAAGTCTGACACTATGTTGAGGCCGAGCCCGGAGCCAGGCACCTTCTCGTCGAGGCGCACCCCGCGCAGCACCGCCTTGGCTATCTGATCCTCGCTCATGCCGGGGCCATCGTCCTCGATACGCAGGGTGATCCAGCCCCCCAGCTCGGCGCTGGAGATGCGCAACTGGCTGGCGGACCATTTGAAGGCGTTTTCCAGCAGATTGCCCACCATCTCGTCGAAGTCCTGCTCCTCCACCCCGACCGCCAGGTTGGCCGGCACCTGCAGGTCCACCGTCTTGCCCGGGTAGAGACGGGAGAAGGCGCGGCAGATGTACTCCACCCGCGCCCGCACCGGGGTCGAGACCCCGAGGATCTTGGCGGCGCCGGTGACCCGCGCCTTGCCGAGGTGATAGTCGATGTGGCGCTGGATCTGGTCGAGCTGCTCGCCGATGGCGGCCTGATCCTCGGGGGGCAGCTGGGCCACCTGATTGCGCATTATGCTGAGGGGCGTCTTGAGGGCGTGAGCCAGGTTGCCGGTGTGGGAGCGGGCCCGCTGCAGCAGCTCACTGTAGTGGTGCAGCAGGCGGTTGATGTCTTCCACCAGCGGCTGGATCTCCAGCGGATAGCGCAGCCGGAACCCCTCCTGATGGCCCTGGTGGACCCGGCTCAGCTCGCGGCGCAGCAGATGGAGCGGACGCAGGCCGTAGACGATCTGGAACATGAAACCCAGCACCAGGCCGGCGGCGGCGAAGCCGAGACCGAGGAAGAGGCTGATCCGGGTCTTCTTCAGGGTCTGGGTCAGGGCGCTGCTGTCCTTGGCCATCACCAGGGTAAACACCTTGTCAGAGCCCGGCAGCAGCACAGTGCGAGTCATGATCAGCAGGGGCTCCTTGTTGGGCCCCTTGCCGACGAAGAGATCCGGATCCCCGAAGGCCGACTTCAGGCCGTGGGCGCTCAGGTGCACATCCCACAGGGAGCGGGAGCGGCTGACCACCGTATCCCCCAGCTCAAGCTGCCAGTAATAACCGGAATAGGGCTGGCGGAAACGGGGATCCGCCATGGGCTCGGTGACCACGGGCAGACCATCGGGCTGGATTTCCAGGCGAGAGAGCAGATCGTAGAGCTGCAACCTCAGGCCGTCGGCTTCCGCCTCCTGCCAGTAGTTGCGCATCATGGTCTGCAGGCTGAAGCCGGTGGCGAACAGGAAGAGCCCGCACCAGACCAGGGCGATGGCCACCAGCCGTCCCCGCAGGGTACGCACCAGCCTCATTCACCGACCCCCTGCCGTGCTGGCATCAGCGTCCGTCTCACTCGTTGATCCGGTAGCCGAGACCTCGCACCGTCTCGATCAGATCGGCGTGGGTCTTCTTGCGGATCCGGCCGATGAACACCTCGACGGTGTTGGAGTCGCGATCGAAATCCTGGGCATAGATGTGGTCGATCAGCTCGCTGCGCGACACCACCTTGCCCCTGTGCTGCATCAGATACCCCAGCACCCGGAACTCGTGGGCAGTCAGCTTGATGGGGGTGCCTTCGTACCACACCTGGGAGGCCGCCATGTCGAGGCGCACCCCGCCTATCTCCAGGATCGAGCTGGCATTGCCCGCCGCCCGGCGCACCAGGGCCTGCACCCGGGCCACCAGCTCGGCGACCTGGAACGGCTTGGTGAGGTAGTCATCGGCCCCGGCGTTGAGCCCTTCTATCTTCTCGTGCAACTGGCCACGGGCGGTCAGCACCAGCACAGGGGTGTCTATCCCCTTGCTGCGCCACTCCTTGAGCACGCTCAGACCATCGCGACCCGGCAGACCGAGATCCAGGATGATGGCGTCATAGGGTTCGGTCTCGCCGAGAAAACCCGCCTCGTTGCCATCGTGGCAGAGATCGGTCACAAAGCCGGACAGGCGCAGCTGTTCCGCCAGCTGGCCGGCCAGGATCTTTTCATCTTCAACTATCAGAATTCGCATAAATGGGTATCCAAAGCAGAGTTGCGCCTGTCGCGGCGGCAATTGGGGGACGAACCATCAGGGCGGGGAGCATAGGGCGGATCACTCCTCTTCCGGGGGCGGGCGAGGCTCGAACAGGCGCTCCAGATGATGGCCCTTGAGCCACACCATCTCCAGGTTGTCGGCGCGATAGCCCACCTTGATGACGCTGTTCTCGTCGTCGATAAGCCTGAGCTCATAGAGCCAGACCCCGTCTTCCTCCCCCAGATCGACGCGCAGCACGCGTACCGGCAGGCGGGAAGCCACCTCCATCAGCTCATGAAAAGGCCGGATCCGCCCCTCGCTGACCGCCTGTTGCAGCAAGGCCTCATTCGGCTGGGCCGCCTGGACCAGCATCGGCAGCAGCAATCCAAGCAGGGGCAGCGCGCTATTCATGGGTGATTCATCTCTCAAAACCTAACATAATGCCGTTTATAGTGTGCCAGCCATGAATCCGGAATGAATATGATCCCACGCAGTATCCTGCTGATCCTCTGCCTTTTTTCCACCCTTGGCTGGGCGGCTCAGACGCGTCTCGACATGCCGGCCCTGGTCAAGCTGTTGCTGGCCCAAGGGTACCACGACATTCGGGAAGTCGAGCTGGAAGGGGACAAATTCGAGGTGGAAACCCTGGATGCCGACGATAGGCGGGTGCAGCTGCAGGTCGATGCCTACAGCGGAGAGATCACCAAAAAAGAGGCCGATTAGGCCTCTTTTGCTATGGGCGTGACGGCTGTTGCGCCGCCCTCCCGACCGGTTGCGGACGTCGGCGCCAGGGACGCAGCAGCTTCTCTCGCCGCGGCCACAGCAGAGCCATCGCCAGCAACAGGTAGATGAGGGGCTCCTGCCAGCCACTCTTGACCGACCACCAGTAGTGCACCGGCACCAGCAGGGCCACCGCATAGATCCAGTTGTGCAGCTTCTGCCAGGCTGGCCCCATGCGCCGCAGCAGGGCCGGGATCGAGGTGATGCTCAGCGCCAGCAACAGCAGCAAGGCCAGCGCCCCGACCACTATGTAGCTACGCTTCACCAGCTCGCCACCGATCAGACCCCAGTCAAACTGCAGATCCAGACCCAGCCAGACCATAAAGTGCAACCCGGCC
Source organism: Aeromonas sp. R4-3 (assembly GCF_040908275.1). NCBI lineage: Bacteria > Pseudomonadati > Pseudomonadota > Gammaproteobacteria > Aeromonadales > Aeromonadaceae > Aeromonas > Aeromonas sp. R4-3. The sequence continues at coordinate 176,257 of NZ_JBFODK010000022.1, read as the reverse complement.
CAGGCCGCACACCAGAGCCCGAGAGGGCGGCGCAGCTTGATGAGCTGACCCTGGCGCCAGCGTTTGGCCAGCGGCGACACCAGCAGGGTAAGCAGCAGCAGATGCAGCGCCCCCTTGCCCAGATAGTGGGTCAGCCCCTGCACCGGATCCCCCCCCAGCAACCCGGCCGGCACGGCATAGCCCAGCCAGAGCAAAAAGCCCAGCGAGGCCAGGTGTACCAGCAGGCGCAAGCCGTTGATATGGGCTGTTTTCAGTCTCGGCGTCATATCGCAATTCCCGTTATGTTTTTCCCACCCCTCATCCCCAACCCTTCTCCCACAAGGGGAGAAGGGGGCAAGACACCATTCGGGCAGAGCGTCAGTTTCAATACCATTTGCGCAGATCCATCCCCTGATAGAGGGAGGCCACCTCGTCGCCATAGCCGTTGAACATCAGGGTCGGCTGGCGCTTGGCGCCGAAGATGCCCCCCTCGCCGATGAAGCGCTCGCTGGCCTGGCTCCAGCGCGGGTGATCCACTTCGGGATTGACGTTGGCATAGAAACCATATTCGTTCGGTGCCAGCAGGTTCCAGGTGGTGGGAGGCATCTCCTCCACCAGGCGGATGGAGACTATGCTCTTGATGCTCTTGAAGCCGTACTTCCAGGGCACCACCAGCCGGATGGGTGCCCCGTTCTGGGCGGGCAGCGTCTTGCCGTAGAGCCCCATCGCCAGGAAGGAGAGCGAGTTCATCGCCTCGTCGAGGCGCAAGCCCTCCACATAGGGGTAGTCGATGCCGCCGCCGAGGGAGCGGGAGGCCTGTCCCGGCAACTGCTCGGGATCATAGAGGGTCTCGAACGCCACGAACTTGGCGCGACTGTTGGGCTCGGCCCGGCGGATCAGATCCGCCAGCGGAATGCCGCTCCAGGGCAGCACCATGGACCAGGCCTCCACGCAGCGCAGCCGGTAGATCCGCTCCTCCAGGGTGCTCTTGTTGATGAGATCCCACACATCCAGGGTGAAGGGTTTGGCCACCTCCCCCTCGACCTTGAGCGTCCAGGGCTCGGGTTTGAGGTAGTGGGCGTTGCGGGCCGGATCCCCCTTGTCGGTGCCGAGCTCGTAGAAGTTGTTGTGACTGGTGGCCTTCTCCAGCGGCGTCAGGGTCAATCCGTCCTGCCGGGTCGCAGCCTTGTAATTGAGTGGTTTGGTGGCAGGTGCCGGGGTCGACTCCTCGGCGGAGAAGAGATCCAGCAGGCTGGCCTGGGTGGGAAATGCCAGGGTGGCGGCACTCAGTCCCAGCCCTTTCAGGATGAGGCGGCGATCCTGATAGACGGCTTCCGGCGTGACATCCTGTTCGGTGAGGTGATGAGAGGAACGGCGCTTGATCAACATGGAAAACTCCCGGGGCGATGAGGCTGACAACCATAAGACCCGCCCCGGCCGAGTTTTATTTCACACAAATTTACATGGGCTGGTAAAGCGGCAGCGCCTTGGCCATGGTGCCGACCAGGAACAGCAGAATGAATACCAGCAGGGGGACTATCACGTTTGGCGCCATCAGACTCACTCCATGAGCAGGACAGGGCCTCTAACTATGGTCGAAGGCCAAGAACGCCTCCAATGAATTTTTTTCGCGAGCGCAAGCGTATTCCCGAGTTGAAAAGAGTGACGAAGATCACACACAATCCGGCCCCTGCTTGCCGCCCCCTCGCCGAAGGGTAGGCTGCCTCCTTTTCCGAATTCAACCACTGAGAGTCATGTCATGAGCCCATTGATCGCCATCGCCATCACGACCGGGATCCTCTCCGCCGTCTGGGGTGGACTGGCCGCCGCCCTCGGCCTCATCTCCTGGGTCGGCTTCCTCGGTTGTACCAGCTATTTCGCCTCGAGCGGCGGTTACAAGGCGCTGCTGCAGACCCTGCTGTGCAATGCCACCGGCATGCTGTGGGCACTGCTGCTGATCCACGGCGAAGGCTGGTGGGGGGCTGGCATGGCGGGCTATCTGATGACGGGTGTGGTGGCGACCCTGATGTGCGTGCAGGCCAAGCAGCAGTGGCTTGGCTACATTCCCGGCACCTTCGCCGGTTGCTGCGCCACCTTCGGGGCGGCGGGGGAGTGGCGGCTTATCCTGCCATCCTTGGTGATAGGGGCGCTCTTTGGCTATCTGATGAAGGCGAGCGGCCTCTGGCTCTCCGACAAAACCCGGAAGGCCCAGGCCGCGAACAGCGCGGTCGATCCGGCCTGAACAAGGGGAGCGGCCCGTCGCTGACCGGCCGCTCCCGCCTCGCTTATCCCTTCGATTTGAAGTTTGCCGCCTCGATACCGTGCCGATTCAATAACTTGTAGAAATCGGTGCGGTTTCTTCCCGCCATGTTGGCCGCCAGGGTCACATTCCCTTCGGTGGTGCGCAGCAGGCGGATCAGATACTCCTTCTCGAACTCGGCGCGCGCCTCGTTGAACGAGGGAATGCCGCCGACGCCACCGCTCAGGGCAGATTCCACCATGGCGGCGCCTATCACAGGGCTGCAACAGAGGCTGGCGAGCTGTTCCACCACTCCGTAGAGCTGACGGACGTTGCCGGGCCAGGCCGCCGCCGCCAGCAGGGCCAGCGCCTCCGGCGAGAAGCCGAGGGCGGCGCAGTTGTCGTGGCGACTGCGATAGTCGTCCAGCGCCTGGCGCGCCAGCAGGGGGATGTCCTCGCTGCGGGCGCTGAGGGGCGGCAAGGTGATGTTGGCCACGTTGAGGCGGTAGAAGAGATCCTCCCGAAAACGCCCCTCCTCCATGGCGGTCACCAGATCCTGATGGCTGGAGCTGATGACCCGCACCTCGGGGGTGCCCTGACCATATTCCGCCAGCACCTGCAGCAACTTGGCCTGCAACGACTCCGACAGATTCCCTATCTCGTCGAGGAAGAGGGTCGCCCCCTTGGCCTGCTCGAACAGGCCGGACTGTCCATCCTCGCCAAACAGCTGCAAGTCCAGCACAGGCCAGGGCAGCGCGGCACAATTGATGGTGTGCAGTGGCTGGTCACGACGACGGCTTGCCTGATGCAGCGCCTGGGTCATCACCCCCTTGCCGGAGCCCGAAGGCCCCAGGATCAGCACGGGCACCTCCATGGTGGCCACGCTGCTCGCCTGGATCAGCAACTGCTCCATCTGGGGATTGCGGGTCTGGATGAGGGACTGCCACTCATGCTGCTGTTTCGGGCGAGTCAGGCTCAGGGCGTGCTCTATGGTGACCAGCAGCTCGTCCTTGTCGATGGGCTTGGTGAGAAAGCTGAACACCCCGGAACGGGTCGCCTGAATGGCGTCCGGGATGGTGCCGTGGGCGGTCATGATGATGACCGGCATGCCGAGCCACTGGGCCTGGATCCGCTCGAACAGCGCCAGTCCGTCCATGCCCCCCATCCGCAGGTCGCTCAGCACCAGATCGGCCCGCTGCTGACGCAACCTGTCCAGCGCCCCCTCGGCGCTGTCGGCGGTATCCACCTCGTAACCCTGACTGCGCAGGCGCATGCTCATCAGCTTGAGCAGGCTGGCATCGTCGTCCACCAGCAGAATGCGACTCATGCTCTCACCCCTTTACCCTGAAGATCTGTTGTGGTTCCCCGCCTTGCACGCCCTCGGCGCTTCATGGCTGGGCGCCCCCATTGAGCTTGCGCTGGTTGAGCTGTTCGTCGATGGCGGAGAGCTGCTCTATCTGGCGGCGCAGACGCTGCACCTCCTGGCTCTGATCGTCGCGGCGACTGTCACGGGCCAGCAGCTCCTCGCCGAGCGCTATCCAGCTGCGCAGGAAGGCCTGGGCATCCAGGCCGAGCTCGGGCAGCAGGGCCTTGAGCCGATCCAGCCCGGCCCGGCGGCTCGCCACCGACTCGGACGGATGGGTGTTGACCATGGCCAGGCTGACCCGGCTCTCGAGATCGGTGGCACCGGCCAGCCGCTCGCGCTCCTGCGCCCGCTGCTGGGGGCGGCTGGCCAGCAGCCAGTCCGAGTATTGCAGGCGCACCTGCATCTCTTTGTTCGCGAACTCCATCCGCTTGGCGAGGACCTGCTCCGAGGGCTCGGTCAGGCTGCGCGATGGCAGCAGGGAGCAGCCTGAGAGCAGGCTTATCATCAATACGGGTACAACGAATCGTTTCATCTTGAATTTCACTTAAGATCCAACCGGAAACAGACATCAGCCTGTTTATCCTCAATTAATTTAAGCTCGCCCCCCAGACTCATCGCCGACTCGCGGGCAATGGAGAGGCCCATCCCGGATCCTTTCAACAACCCCTGGCGCACTATGCTGCCCTGCTCGAAGGGCTCGAAGATCCGCTCCCGCTCGTTTGGCGGGATGACGGGCCCTTCGTTGGCGACCTCCAGCCAGCTGCCGTTGGCATCCTGGCCGGCACGGATCCAGATCTGGCCACCCCTGGCGCCATAACTGACCGCGTTGGAAAACAGGTTGTCGAGGATGAGTCGCAGACGATAAGGCTCGGCTTGCAGGCTGATGGGCTCGGGCGGCAAGTGTACACTGATTTGTTTGGATTCCAGCGCCAGCCGGTACTCCGCAGACAATTCTGACAACAAGGGAGCCAGCGGCACCGCCGTCAGGCTGAACACCTCCTGCTGGCTGAGGCGGTTGAAGTCGAGCAGGCGCTCGATCAGGGTCTGCAACCGGCGGCTGTTCTCCTCCAGCATCTGGCAGATCTCCTGCTGATCCCCGTTGAGCGGCCCCACCAGCTGTTCGGAGAGCAGATCCGCCCCCTCCCGCAGCACGGCGAGGGGCGTCTTCAGCTCGTGGGATACATGGCGCAGGAACTGGTACTTCTGCTGTTCCAGCTCCTTGAGCTTGTCGTGCAACCAGCCGATCCGCTCTCCCAGCAGCACCAGTTCGGCGGGGCCATCCACCGGGCGTTTGTCCGGCTCGACACCGGCTCCCAGGCTCAGGATCCGCGACTCAATCTGACGCACGGGGTGGATGATGAGGTAGGTAAACAGCAGCACCAGCAACAGGCTGAGCCCCGCCACGAAGCCGCTCACCCACCAGATCTCCTTCCGCAGCTCGGCGATGGCTGCCCGCATCCCCGCCACATGCTCATCGACCTGGCTGCGGGTGACCACTTCCAGTTGCTGGTTGAGCTCGTTGAACTGGGTGAAGTTGGGGCTGGTCGCTTCCTGTCTGGCCTTGCGCAGATCCTGCAAGCCATCCAGCCAGGCCAGGATGGCCTCGAGATCTGTGTAGGCGGCGGCATCCGGGATGGATTGCCGGTGAGTGGCGAGCAGCTCGCGATAGCGGGCCAGCTGCTGCTGATAACTGCCGAGGATGCGTTCGTCCCCCAGCACCGCATAGCGGCGCAAGGTGCGCTCCAGATCGATGGCCTGGGTGGTGAGCAGGGTCGCCCGGCGGGTATCCCGCACCGCCCGCTCCATCTCGTCGCTGGTCAGCTGACCCAGATGGGAGAGCGCCTGGCTGTCGTGCCAGATCATGCCCCCCAGGGGCATCAGCACCAGCACGAAGCCCATCAATACCACCTGGAGCAGGGAACGGGGCCGAACCTTGGTCATCTTCTGCTGTCTCGATTCTTCATGGGTGGGCCAGCATATCCGCACTCCATGAAAAAGCAAAACCGGCCAGGGGGCCGGTTTGGTTGCACTCGGGGTCAGGATTCACGCCAGACCGACGGACGCCAGGCAGATTATCAGGATCACTGCCAGGGCACCTGAGGCGGTCAACAGCGCCCACTTCATCTCCACACTCATATGAACCTCCTTTCTGCCAATCAGAGTTGGATCACAACAGATAACGACATGTTAATTCATAGTGAATCCGATAACCGTGAGCTGCGTATATATTTCAGACGAGCCCAACCCAAGGAATGGCAACCATGTTTTACCTCTGCAGCATTGGATCCAATCTCGACCCTGCCCAGCATGTCAGCCAGGCCGTGGAAGAGCTGCTGGCGCGCTTCGGTCAGCTGCGTCTGAGCTCGGTGATCCAGACCAAACCGGTGGGGATGCAGTCGCGCCATGACTTTCTCAACTGCCTGTTCGTCGTCCAGAGCGAGCTCTCCGCCGCCCAGCTGAAAGCCGAATTCGTCACCATGGAGCTGGCCCATGGGCGGGATCGCGGCAATCCCCTGTGCAAGGTGACTGACAGGCCCCTCGACATCGACATCCTGGCCAGCCATGAGAGGGATGCCTTCGCCGGGGTCGGGGTGGATGCCTATCTCAGGGATCTGCTGGCCGAGATGTATGAGGGGGGACGGGTCGGCGCCCACAAGGTGGCGCTGCGTCTGCAGACCAGCAAGGTGTTTGCGCAGCAGAGCTTCGGCCAGCAGCCCGTCGCCCTGCGCCAAGCTGCCGAACAGCGTCAGGAGTTGCCCGCCGTGCACCCGGACCTGCCTGCCCATCAGGCAAGCATTCGGCCCAACTAGGCGCCCGGCACAGGGCGGCGAACGCCCGATCAGGCTACCGCCACCTCCAGCTCCATAGCCCCTCATGACGTCTAGATGACGGCGAGGGCCCGGCCACCGTCCACCCGGATGCTGGCCCCCGTCATATAGTCGTTTGTCATCAAGAGCCTGACTGCCTGCCAGATGGGCTCCAGCCCCCCCTCCCTCGCCAGCGGCGTCCGGGCCAGCACCTGCTGTCGCCAGGCGTCCCCATGTTCATCGAGGAACAGTATGGGGCCGGGCTCTATGGTGTTGACCCGCACCGCGGGCGCCAGCTCCCGGGCAAAGCTCATGGCCAGCGAATGCGCCCCGGCCTTGGTGGCCACATAGGCGGCGAACTGGGGCGCCGGGGCGTGAATATAGATGTCGGTGATGTGGATGATGCTGGCGTTGGGATTGCCTGCCAGCTTGGGTGCCAGCGCGCGATTCAGCTGAAATGGCGCCGCCATATGTACCCGGTAGAACTGCTCAAACTGCGCCAGCTGTGCCGCAGGATCCGCCGCCTGTGGCTCGAAGGCGGAGGCGTTGTGGATGATCAACGCCAGATCGTCATGGGCACCCAGCGCAGTGACAAGGCGGGCCACCTCCCCTTCCAGGGCGAAATCCGCCTGCACCAGCTCTACCCCCAGTGCCCGCAATCGGGCCAGCTCGGGCCGCTCGCTGCGATAGCTGCCCGTCACCTGCCAGCCCGCTGCCACCAGCTGTTCACACAGGTAGAATCCCAGCCGACGGCCGCAGCCCGTTACCAATGCACGCATAACCTCTCCTTTTGTCAGTGCTTGCCGACCCGGGGCCCTGCCTATCAATCTCCACGGCACAAGCCATTGGCCCCGTCCGCCGTCCAGGGGACATAGTGACACCACTTTAACCCTTTTGGAGCCATCCAGATGCTGCAGATCCGCAATCACATGAGCCGCCTGACCCACTCCCTCAGCCCGCAACTCGGCCTGGCTGAGGCCCTCGACAGACTCCATCAGGCCGATGCGAGCGGCCTGCCGGTGCTGGACGATCAGAAACGACTGATCGGATTTCTCTCCGAGCAGGACTGCATCCCCAGCCTGCTCACCGGCAGCTATCACTGCGACAGCCGCACCCGGGTGGAGGATCTGATGAGCCACACCCCGCTGTTCGTCAGCCCGGACGACAGCATCCTGGATCTCGCCCGCCAGATGACGGGGGCTAGGCCCAAGGTCTATCCGGTGCTGGAAGGGGGCAAGGTGGTCGGCATCATCAACCGCCGGCAGGTGATGCAGGCCCTCAACGCGCAGATGAAGCAGTGCCAGGCCACCTAGAGCTGGTAGCGTCTCCGATCGCCGATATCGAAATGCAGGGGCATGCGCCACTTGGCCAGACTGAGCAGGCCGAGCAGCAAGCCGCTCACCAGGGCAACCAGGGCCGTGGCCCAGGCGAAGCGGGTCCACTCCAGCAGCCATAGCAGGGGTAACAACAGAGGCAAGAGCCTGATACCCGGGATGGCGAAGCAGAACTGCTCCTTGAACGCCAGGCCACTGAGGGTGGCCAGGGCCGCCCCCAGCACCAGAAGGGCGGGAGCGCCGCAGGCGGCCAGCATCAATCCGCCCCAGGCCAGCCCCTGCAGGAGAAACCGGACCCGTTTGTCATAAATGTGCAGGCAGAACCCACACAGGCCGCTGGCCACCACCAGCATGGTCAGCCAGACGGCGGGGGACAAGGGCACCGGTCCTCCCAGCAAGCCAACCCCTCGACACAACAGCAGCAAAGCTGTCAGACTCAGACCGAGACGATAGAGACAGACAGAGAGCCTGTCGATGCCATCCAGTTCGCTTTCTACTTCAGGGTTTGCCATCCGGGGTCGTCTCTATTGAGGTATCTGCCGGTCACTATACCCCGTTGCGCATAAACCAGCCCCGAGTGTTCAGGAGATGTGATTTGCGAATCTTGCTCGTGCTCTGCTTGCTGCTGCCCTGCTGGCTGTCGGCCAAGGAGCTGGTCATTGGCGGCCTTCTTGAGCCCCCCCTGAAGTGGCTGGATGAGACAGGACAGCCACGGGGGCTGGATGTGGATCTGGTCACCACCATCTTTGGCGTCCTCCAGATCCCCATCAAAATAGAGCTGCTCGATTCCGGTGCCAGACTCACCCGCAACGCCGAGGGCGGCGTCTATGACCTGCTGCTGAGCCACTCCTACAAGCCGGAGCGAACGCGCTACCTGCTCTACCCCAAACAGGCCCATATCCGCCACAGCTGGCACTTCTTCGTGCGCAAGGCCGACATGAGCAAGATCCACTACCAGACCCTGGCCGATCTCAAGCCCTGGCGCATAGGTGTCACCAAGGACTTCTCCTACACTCCCGAGCTGGCGGCGGCCATGGCCGATCCTGCCTATCGCTTCCAGGCGATCCCCATCAACCAGCTGCAACTGCGCAAGCTGATCGCCGGGCGCATCGATCTGGTCCCCATGTCCCTGGTCACCGCCTTCACCCAGATAAGGGAAGAGGGGCTGGAGGGCAGGCTCGGCTACCTGCCAAAACCCCTCAAGACCAGTCCCTACTTCAATGTCTGGACCCGCTCCCGGGCCGATGCCGACACCCCGGCCCTGATGGCGGCCTATGACGCCGAACTGCTGCACATGAAGCATGACGGCCGCCTCAAGGCCCTCTACGACAAATACGGCATCCCCTATCTCGAGCCCTGATCCCTAGGATCAGGGCTTCACGTCTCTCAATATCGGGTTCTGCAACGAAATGAGCGTTTCGCATGGGGCATGGATCTCGTACTACCCTCCATGCACTGCCCCCTCAGGGTTTCACATCTCTCAGGATGGGATTTTGCAGCGAGATCAGGGTTTCGCATGGGGCATGGATCTCGCACTGCCCTCCATGCACTGCCCCCTCAGGGTTTCACATCTCTCAATATCGGGTTCTGCAGCGAGATCAGTGTTTCGGTGGACTGGATCTCGTCTATGGTCTGGATCTTGTGGATCAGCACAGTCTGCAACTCGTCGATGGAGCGGGTCATCACCTTCATGAAGATGCTGTAGTGGCCAGTGGTGTAATAGGCCTCCACCACCTCGTCCAGCGCTTGCAACTTGGCCAGAGCCGAGGGGTAATCCTTGGCGCTCTTGAGGTTGATGCCGATAAAGCAGCAGACGTCGTAACCCAGCTTCTTGGCATTCACCTGCACCCGGGTCCCCTCTATGATCCCCGCCTGCTTCATCTTCTCCACCCGCACATGAATGGTGCCCGGGCTGACCGCCAGCTGTTTGGCCAGCTCCGCATAGGGAAGCCGCGCATTCTCCATCAGGGCGGTGAGGATGGCCTGATCGAGATTATCGATCCGATAATTTTCCGACACTTTTTTGCACTCCCGTTGACGATCTCTCAGCAAACACCCGGATATTTTGAACAAAAAAATGCGTAAAGCCTATTTCTATTATCGAATATTGAATTTTGTGCGAAATCTGTTGAAGAATCGCCACATCCAACGGGTTTGAAACAGGTATTTCCCATGAAACAGCACTACATTCGCAGCCAACAACAGATCAGCTTCGTCAAAGAGATGTTCTCCCGCCAGCTCGCCCAGCAACTGGGTCTGATGGAGGTGCAAGCCCCCATTCTGAGCCGGGTCGGTGATGGCACTCAGGACAACCTCTCCGGCCACGAGAATGCGGTGCAAGTGAAGGTGAAGACGCTGCCCGAACACAGCTACGAGGTGGTGCACTCCCTGGCCAAGTGGAAGCGCCATACCCTGGGTCGCTTCGGCTTCGGCCCGGGTGAAGGCATATACACCCACATGAAGGCCTTGCGTCCGGACGAAGACAGACTCACCCCCATCCACTCCGTCTATGTGGATCAGTGGGACTGGGAGAAGGTGATGCCAAGCGAGCGCCGGGATCTCGCCTATCTGCAGGAGACGGTGCGCGGCATCTGGGCCGCCATCAAGGCCACAGAGCGCGCTGTCTGCGCCGAGCACGAGCTGACCCCCTTCCTGCCAAGCGAGATCCAGTTCCTGCACAGCGAAGAGCTGCTGACCCGTTACCCGGACCTCGATGCCAAGGGGCGCGAGCGGGCCATCGCCAAGGAGCTGGGAGCCGTCTTCCTCATCGGCATCGGCGGTGCCCTCTCCCACGGTGAGCGTCACGACGTGCGCGCCCCTGACTATGACGACTGGAGCAGCGAGAGCGAACTGGGCCTGGCCGGTCTGAACGGCGACATCCTGGTGTGGAACCCTGTGCTGGAAGACAGCTTCGAGATCTCCTCCATGGGGATCCGGGTGGACGCCGAGGCCCTGCGCCGCCAACTCGCCATCACAGGGGACGAGGATCGCCTGCAGTACGACTGGCACCAGGATCTGCTGGCCGAGCGGATGCCGCAAACCATAGGCGGCGGCATAGGCCAATCCCGTCTGGCCATGCTGTTGCTGCAAAAAGAGCATATAGGTCAGGTACAAGTCGGTGTCTGGCCATCCGAGATGAAGGCTGCCATCCCGGGCATGCTGTAAGCAGATTGATGGCATCCGGCAACCCATGCCGGATGCCGAAGGTGTGTGGCGGTGCGGACTGAAAGAGCGCAGTCCGGACAGGCTGTAAGGAGAGGGTCATCCAGGATGACCCTCTGCGAAACCGGGGCTTGCCCCTGCGACCCGTTCAACCCACGCAAGGTCGCATCGAATACATTCCTCCCGGCAATCTTTGGATTGCCGTTTTTTTTGCCTGCACCCGAGCGGCCCATGAAAAAAGGGGCCTGAGCCCCTCTGCAGTCCTGCCTCGGCCCTCAATACGCCTTGCTGCCCAGCAGGTGGCCATCCACCGGGGAAGGCAAGCCGTACTGGGAGTAGGTGCCATGGAACGCCTTGGTGGTCTGGCCGAGATCCCCCTTGAACCTGGGATCCTGAGGACGCTCGTGGCTGTTGATGTACAGGGAGACATCCCAGGCCTGCTGATCGCTCAGACTCCCCCCCTGGGAGAGCGGCATGTTGCTCTTGATGAAGGCGGCCGCCTTGTCGATGCCGTGCATGCCCGCGCCCCAGTTGTAGCTCTCCTTGCCCCACAGGGGCGGGAAGACGTAGCGATCCGCCACCTTCTTGCCCTCCCCCTCACCGCCGTGGCAATCGGCACAGCGCTCGGCATAGACGCTCTGGCCCCGCTTGAAATCGGGGGCCTGGGGAGGGGTGGCGATGGTGAAGAAGTTGCGCCCGGGCAGCTTGTCGCTGATGGGGGCAGCGCTCGCCAGCCAGTAGGAGTAGGCCACCAGATCCCGGATCGCCTGACTGTCATAGGCGGGGGGCTGGCCCTCTCTGGCATTCATCGAATAGAGGAAGCAGCCTTGCAGCCGATCCTCATAGGTGTTCACCTTGTTGTTCTTCTTGCGATAGGCGGGGTAGGCCGGATAGGCCCCCCACATCGGACTGGCACCGGCAATGATGCCGGCCCCCAGGTGGCAGTTGCTGCACTGCAAGCCGTTCCCCGGCTGGCCCTGCCCCTTGAGCTGCTGGGTGTTGACGAACAGGCTGTAGCCACGCTTGATGGCCGCACCCATCTCCCCCTCCGGCACGGCAGACCAGTCGGGCACCTTGTGGTAGTTGCCATCGGGTGCCTTCTCCCCGAGCGGGACGCTGAACTGATCCTCGAACGCTGCCCCATGAGCCAGACCGGCCAGCAGGCAGACCATCAGATATGTATGCTTCATTTCGCCACCCCCTGCGCCGCGAAGTAGTTGGCCACGGCGTCCATTTCCGCCTCGCTGAGCGACTTGGCGATGGCAGGCATGGAGCCCATGGCGCCAAGCGGGCGCTTGTCGGCCTTCCAGTAGATCAACTGCCGCTTGAGGTAGGCGGGATCCTGACCGGCGAGACGGGGAAACAGGGGCATGACGCCGACGCCACTCGGGCCATGGCAAGCCACGCAGGCCGGCAGATTACGCTCAGGTTTGCCGGCCAGGGCCAGCCGCTCCCCCGTCTCCATGTCCCCGGGCCACTTGTCGCCGCTCCAGTGCAGGCTCACCTCCCTGGCGGCAGCCTGGCCGGCAAAATGGCTGGCCGCCCGGGCTATCTGCTCGTCGCTCAACTGGTAGATGATGGGATTCATGAAATCGCTGACCCGTTTGCCGCTGCGAAAGGCACGCAGTTGCTCGGTCAGGTAGGCCTCCGACTGTCCCCAGAGATTGGGGATGTTCGACTCCTTGGGCACGCCGTTCATCCCGTGGCAGGTGGCGCAGATCTGGGGTACATCCTGGGTTGCTTGCTCCCCCTGCACCGCCAGGGGCACCAGGCTGCTGCACAGCAACATGAGCGAAAATCGTGTTCTCATCGGCAAAGGCTCCCTCTCCTGACAATGACAATGGCGTCATTAATGGTATGAAGCCTATCACTACAATTCGATGACCAATAGTTATCGCCATGTTAACGCCAACACGCTGCGACAATAAAAAACGCCAGCCCTAGGGCTGGCGTGGTTCTGGTCGATGGCCTCATCGCCAGCGCCGTGGTGCTGGTTGGGCTAGCTTCCCACCTCGCTCAGGCTCACGGGAACACATGTTCAAAGCCCGCCCCTATCTGGGTTTGCCTTGGCAGCCCCACCTTCCGCTTGCCGGTACAGTGGCAGGCAAAAAGGCGGCCGACCCCTTCCCCTTGCAAATACGACCCCAGCGCCTCTGCCCGTTGCGGGCCGGAAAACTTCAGGTGCAAGCCACCTATGACGGCATGCACCCGCTCGTCGCCACACACCTCCTTGGCCCACTGGACGATGTTTTCGACCCCGGAGTGGCCGCAGCCGATGAAGACAATCAGACCCTGCTCGCTCTTGTAGGCCAGCGCCGAGTCGTCGCTGATAAGATCCTTCTCCACTCGCCCGCCCCGCACCATGTAACCAAGCAAGGAGGGTTTGGCCCGATCCCGTCGCAGTATGGATCCCAGGAACACCAGTCGCTCGGACAGCCAGACCGGCTCGGCCGAACAGTGAGGGATCAGCCCTCTCGTCGCCAATTGTTGCGGATCCAGATCCCCCGAGAGGCGGTAGAGGTTGTAGCGTCGGGGCAGCAACGGCAGGAAGTAGCCCCGCTCATTGAACACATCCGGACAGGCGATCAACGGGATGGGATCGGGATATAGGGGCAGGGAGCCGATGCCGCCCACATGGTCGTAATGACCGTGGGACAGCACCACCTGGGTGAGGGAGCCGAGATCGACCCCCATCACCTCGGCATTGTGGCGCAGCGCCCGGCCCCGACCGCTGTCGAACAGCACCCTGAGGCCATCGCACTCCAACAACAACGACAGTCCCTTTTCAGGCAGGCAGCCGGGTAGATGAACATCATCATCCACCAAGACGGAAAACTTCAGCATCTCAATCACCCTGAAAACAAAACGCAGGCACAAGGCCTGCGTTTTTCATCGATGACACCATCATGGCTGGCTCATGGTGAGCCCGTTGCTGTCGGCACCCAGCAGCAACTTCTTGCCCGGGATGACCCGGCCGCTGAGCAGCGCCTGGGCCAGCGGGTTCTCCACCTTCTGCTGGATTGCCCGCTTGAGGGGGCGCGCCCCGTAGACGGGATCGAAACCGGCGTGAACCAGCTTGGTCAGCAGCTCCTCGCTCACCTCCACCTCGAAGCCCTGAGACTCCAGACGGCCCATCAGGCTCTTGAGCTGGATCCGGGCGATGGACTTGATGTGATCCTCGTCCAGCGGGTGGAACACCACAGTCTCGTCGATCCGGTTGATGAACTCCGGGCGGAAGCTGCGGGTCAGCAGCTCCATCAGCAGGGCCTTCATCTCCTCATAGTCCTTCTCGGCGTAGTGCTCCTGGATGAGATCCGAGCCGAGGTTGGAGGTCATGATCACCACGGTATTGCGGAAATCGACGGTGCGGCCCTGACCATCGGTCAGGCGACCGTCGTCCAGCACCTGCAACAGAATGTTGAACACATCCGGGTGCGCCTTCTCCACCTCGTCCAGCAGGATCACAGAGTAGGGGCGACGGCGTACCGCCTCGGTGAGATAACCCCCCTCCTCGTAGCCCACGTAGCCGGGAGGCGCCCCCACCAGCCGTGCCACGCTGTGCTTCTCCATGAACTCGGACATGTCGATGCGCACCATGGCGTCCTGGGTATCGAACAGGAACTCGGCCAGCGCCTTGCACAGCTCTGTCTTGCCCACCCCGGTCGGCCCGAGGAACAGGAAGGAGCCGATGGGGCGGTTCGGATCGGACAGCCCGGCGCGGGAGCGACGGATGGCGTTGGAGACGGCGTCCACCGCCTCTTCCTGGCCGATCACCCGGCTGTGCAGTTGCTCTTCCATCCGCAGCAGCTTGTCCCGCTCCCCTTCCAGCATCCGCGCCACCGGAATGCCGGTCCAGCGCGCCAGGACGTCTGCGATCTCCACGTCGGTGACTCTGTTGCGCAGCAGGCTGGTCTCCTGCATCTCCGCCTGGGTGGCGAGATCCAGCTGTTTCTCCAGCTCGGGGATGCGGCCGTATTGCAGCTCGGACATGCGGCCGAGATCCCCGGCCCGGCGGGCCACCTCGAGATCCTGACGGGCCTGCTCCAGCGCAGCCTTGATGTGCTGGGTACCGGCAAGGGCGGCCTTCTCGGCCTTCCACACCTCTTCCAGTTCGTTGTATTCCCGCTCCTTCTCGGTCAGCTCATGGTTGAGCAGATCGAGGCGCTTGCGACTGGCGTCGTCGTCCTCCTTCATCAGCGCCTGCTGCTCCAGCTTGAGCTGTATGATGCGCCGCTCCAGCCGGTCCAGAGACTCGGGCTTGGAGTCGATCTGCAGCCGGATGCTGGCCGCCGCCTCGTCGATGAGATCGATGGCCTTGTCAGGCAGCTGGCGATCCGCGATGTAGCGGTGGGACAGCTGGGCCGCCGCGACTATGGCGGGGTCAGTGATCTGCACATGGTGGTGCAGCTCGTAGCGTTCTTTAAGGCCGCGCAGTATGGCGATGGTGTCCTCCACCGAGGGCTCCTCCACCAGCACCTTCTGGAAGCGGCGCTCCAGGGCGGCGTCTTTCTCCACGTACTGGCGATATTCGTCGAGGGTGGTGGCACCGACGCAGTGCAGCTCACCGCGCGCCAAGGCTGGTTTGAGCATGTTGCCCGCGTCCATGGCACCCTCGCCCTTGCCGGCGCCGACCATGGTGTGCAGCTCGTCCACGAAGAGGATGACGTTGCCCTCCTCCTTGGCGAGATCGCTCAGCACCGCCTTGAGCCGCTCCTCGAACTCGCCGCGATACTTGGCACCGGCCACCAGGGCCCCCATGTCGAGGGACAACACCCGCTTGTTCTTGAGCCCCTCCGGCACCTCGCCATTGATGATGCGCTGGGCCAGCCCCTCGACGATGGCGGTCTTGCCCACACCGGGGGCACCGATCAGTACGGGGTTGTTCTTGGTGCGGCGCTGCAGCACCTGTATGGTGCGGCGGATCTCTTCATCCCGGCCGATCACAGGGTCAAGTTTGCCGAGTTCGGCCCGCTCGGTGAGGTCTATGGTGTACTTCTCCAGCGCCTGGCGGTTCTCCTCGGCGTTGGCATCATCGATCTTCTTGCCGCCACGGACCTTGTCGATGGCCTGCTCGAGTTTTTCCTTGGTCAGACCCTGGGCGCGCAACAGCTCCCCCAGGTTGCCCTTCTCGTCGAGGGCGGCCAGCACGAACAGCTCGGACGAGATGAACTGATCCTTGCGCTGTTGGGCCAGCTTGTCGCAGACGTTGAGCAGACGACCGAGGCCGTTGGAAAGTTGCACATCCCCTTCGACGCCGCTCACCTTGGGCAGGCGGTCGAGCTCCTCGCCGAGACGGGAGCGCAGGGCGTTGATGTCCATCCCGGTCAGGGTCAGCAGCGGGCGGATGGAGCCGCCATCCTGATTGAGCAGGGCTGTCATCAGGTGGACGGGTTCGATGAATTGGTGGTCACGACCCAGTGCGAGAGACTGGGCATCGGAAATAGCGACTTGGAATTTGCTGGTCAGGCGATCGAGGCGCATTGCACTCCCCCTTTGAAACAGACACGCCGCTTGCGCGGCAAACAACATGATCTTCTGACAAGGTAAATGAGGCCCGTACGGGTTATTTCAAGGGTTGAGGCTGGTTATTTTTTCTGCAAAACGGGGAGGGGGTCGGATCCCCGCCCCTTCCACGCGGATTTGATCGTGAGAGGAGCGGGGCGGGTGCTTGACCAGCGCTTAGCGGGCCAGCCAGATAAGGGTGGCCATGCGGCCGGTCTGGCCGTCGCGGCGACATGGGCAGTAGAACTGCGCTCTGCACGGGAGGCAGTCCCCAGAGACAATTACTCTGCCAGCCAGATCAGCGATGCCATCCGGCCGGTCTGGCCGTCGCGGCGATAAGAGTAGAACTGATCGCCGTCGCTGAAGGTGCAGAATTCGCCGCCATAGACAGCGTTCACACCGGCGCGAGCCAGTCGCAGCCGGGCCAGCCGGTAGATATCCGCCAGCCATTTCCCCTCGCTGACTGAAGGTACGAAAGCGGATTCGGCTTCGGCCTGCTCCGCCATAAAGGCCTCGCGCACCTCACCACCCACTTCGAACGCCGTGGGGCCTATCGCCGGACCGAGCCAGGTCAGGATCTCCCCCGGCTCGCAGCCCATGGCGGCGATGCTGGCTTCCAGTACCCCTCCATGGAGCCCACGCCAACCGGCGTGAGCGGCCGCCACCACTGTGCCGGCCCGGTCGCAAAACAGCACCGGCAGGCAGTCGGCTGTCATCACTATGCAGGCCTGCCCGGCTTGCTGGGCGCAGGCCGCATCGGCGTCCGGCGCCCTTTCATAGTCGCTGCCGACCCTGTGGACTGCGGTGCCGTGCACCTGGTTGAGCCAGTTGAGGGGCCCGGGGATCTGCGCCGCCTGCTGCAGGCGGGCACGGTTGGCCTCGACCCGTGCCGGCTCGTCCCCCACGTGGGCCCCCAGGTTGAGACCGGCGAAGACCCCTTCGCTCAGGCCACCATCCCGGGTGGTCGACAGGACCCTGACATTGCCAGGAGCGGGCCAGTCGGGTTCAATCCAGTTCATCTGTGACTCCTTCCATTCACGGATATAAAAACGGGGCTCCTGAAAGGGAACCCCGTTTGGCATCTCTTGGGGCCGGACGGCGGCAGAAACCGACGCAGGCCCTATTGCATCAGCTCCAGACCAAATCGTCCGGGTTGGCCAGGGTATCAGCCCGCAGCACTTCCATCAGATCCAGCATGTCTTGCGGCGTGGCAGAGTGCCACTCCATGACTTCGCCGGTGATGGGGTGAGCCAGCTTCAGCATGGTGGCGTGCAGCGCCTGGCGGTTGAAGTTGCGCAGGGCCAGGGTCAGCTCCGGGGTCGCGTTGCGCAGCAGGCGCAGACGGCCACCGTAAGCGGGATCACCCACCAGCGGATGCTTGATGTGAGCCATGTGGACACGGATCTGGTGGGTACGGCCGGTTTCCAGACGCAGACGCAGACGGGTGTGGCCACGGAACTTCTCGTGCACCCGGTAGTGGGTCACGGAAGGACGGCCATTGGGCACCACAGCCATATGGGTACGCTGGGTCGGGTGACGGCCGATGGGGGCATCCACGGTACCGCCTGCGGTCATGTGACCTATGGCGACGGCCTCGTACTCACGGGTGATCTGACGCGCCTGCAGCGCCTCCACCAGATGGGTCTGGGCCGGGATCGTCTTGGCAACCACCATCAGACCTGTGGTGTCCTTATCCAGACGGTGCACTATGCCGGCACGGGGTACCTCGGCGATGCCGGGGTAACGGTGCAGCAGGGCGTTGAGTATGGTGCCATCCGGCGTGCCGGCGCCCGGGTGAACCACCAGGCCGGCCGGCTTGTCGATCACCAGAATGTGTTCATCTTCATAGACGATGTTGAGGTCGATGTTCTGGGCATCCCAGCGGGTGTCATCTTCCAACTCGACATCTACATGTACCTGCTGCCCGGCCACCACTTTCTCGCGCGGGGTATTGGCAACCTGACCGTCCAGGGTCACTCTGTCCTGTAAAATCCACTCCTTGATGCGGGTTCTGGAGTAGTCTGGAAACAATTCGGCCAGGGCCTGGTCGAGTCGCTGCCCGAATTGGTGATCCTGAAATTCGCCTGTCAGTTCAATATGCTGGCTCATGTATGGTCTCTTGAGCGGGGGTATCAATTCGAAATAATCCGGGTATTCTAGCTTTTCTTTTAGCCAAGCATAACGGATACTTTGCCAATTTCGTGGAAATGGACCGGATGTTGTTGATGGGAAAGAAGTCTCGCCTGCTGATGTCGCTCGCCTTGGTCGCTACGCTGATCACTGGCTGTTCCAGCACCAAACCCAAGGTTCCCGACGAACCGCCGGAAGTTCTGTACCAGAAAGCCCGTCTCAAACTGGACACAGGCAACTACCTGAATGCCATCGAGTTGCTGGAAGCGCTGGACTCTCGTTACCCGTTCGGCGCCTACTCCAACCAGGTGCAGCTCGATCTCATCTACGCCTACTACAAGCAGGATGATACCGCCCAGGCGATCGCCAATATCGACCGCTTCATCCGCCTCAACCCGGCGCACAAGAACATCGATTACGTGTTCTACATGCGCGGTCTGACCAACATGGCGGCGGATTACAACTTCTTCCAGGACTTCCTGGGCATAGATCGGGACGACAAGGACCCCTCCTACGCCCGTCAGGCCTTCCAGGACTTCAAGACCCTGCTGCAGAGCTACCCCAACAGCAGCTACGCGGCCGATGCCCGTGCCCGCATGGTCGGTCTGAAGACCCGCCTCGCCCGCTACGATCTGGGGGTGGCCGAGTATTACGTGAAGCGTGATGCCCTGATCGCCGCCGCCAACCGCGCCAAGCTGGTGGTCGAGACCTATCCCGACACTGTCGAGACAGAGAAGGCACTGGAGATCATGGTCAACGCCTACGATACCCTGAAGATGCCGACCCTGGCCCGCCACGCCCGCGAAGTGCTGGCCAAGAACTACCCGGACAATCGCCTCGGCCGCGGCTGAGCATGACGGGAACAAAAAAACCGATGCCAAGGCATCGGTTTTTTTATGGCTGCAATCTCCGCGCAGAGTGCACCTCCCACGACGGCGCCCTGCATGCGCCGTCATCTTCATTCAGCTACTTGGCTACATTGCCCGCCACGTTGAGCACATCCCAGGTGCGGGAGAAGGGCGGCGCATAGGCGAAGTCCAGCATGCCGAGCTGATCCGTGGTCACCCCCATGGTGATGGCCACCGCCAGGGCATCGATGCGGTGTACCGCCCCCTTGCGACCCAGGATCTGGCCCCCCAGCAGCCGCTTGCTGCCCGCCTCATAGACCAGCTTGACGTGGATGTCTGACTGGCCCGGGCAGTAGTTGGTGTGACACTTGTCCTTGATCACCACGGTGCGGTAGTCGATGCCCAATTGTTGGGCCTCTTTCTCAGAAAGCCCGGTGCGACCCGCCTCCAGCCCCAGCACCTTGAGCGCCGCCGAGCCCAGCGTGCCCGGAAACTCCTGGCCAGCGCCGGCCAGGTTCTCCCCCACCATGCGCCCCAGCTTGTTGGCTATGGTGGCGAGCGGCACATAGACCTGCTGCTGCTTGACGCTGTGCCAGACGCTGGCACAGTCCCCCGCCGACCAGACGTTGGGCAACGAGCTGCGGCCCTGACGGTCGACCTTGATGGCGCCATTGCCGAGCCGCTCTATGCCGGTGTCGGCCAGGAACTCGGTGTTGGGCCTGACCCCGGTGCAGACCACCACTATATCGGCCTGGTACTCACCCTGGTCGGTGCGCACGCCGGTCACCCGGCCCTCCCCCAGCAAGGCTTGGACGCGCTCCCCCAGATGCAGAGAGACCCTCTGCTCGCGCAGCTCGGTCTCGATGTGCTGGGTGATCTCCGAGTCGAAGGCATCGGGGATGACCCTGTCCGCCAACTCGATGAGGCGTACCTCCTTGCCCTGATGGACCAGGGCCTCGACCACCTCCAGCCCGATAAAGCCGGAGCCGATCACCACCGCCTTCTTGTTGCGCGGATCCTGCACCGCTGCCTTCAGTGCCAGTCCATCGCTCATACGACGCAGGCCGAACACCCCTTGCTGCTGCAAGCCGGGGATGGGGGGCATCTGTTCGCGGGCACCTGTGGCTATCATCAGCCGATCGTAGCTATCGGTGAAGCTGTCCCCCTTGTGTTCCACCCGCAGGGTCTGGGCAGTCGCGTCCAGGCTCAGTACCCTGTGGCCAATCTTCACCTCTATCCCCTTGGCGGCGAACTGCTCCGGGGTGAACTCGGCCATGTAGCCCGGCTCCTGGAAGTCGTCCCCCACGAAGTAGGGCAGACCGCAGGCCCCGAAGGAGATCACCTCGGAGGCCTCATAGACCACAATCTCGGCATCCTTGGCCAGACGGCGCGCCTTGGCCGCCGCACTCATGCCGGCGGCTTCGCCACCGATGATCACAATACGCATAGCTTGACTCCAGTCACGACAGGGGAGGCCTCGCCTCCCCTTTTCATAAACAAATCAGAAGATAAGATCCGGTCAGACCGCGGACTCTTCCCCGTCCAGGCTGACCTCGGCATCGCCGTTGAAGACCGCCATGTCGGTCTGCCCCATCAGGCGGCTGGTGAGGGTGCCGGCCGTAATGGATCCTGAGACGTTGAGGGCGGTGCGGCCCATGTCGATGAGGGGCTCGATGGAGATGAGCAGCCCCGCCAGGGCCACCGGGAAGTCCAGGGCGGAGAGCACGATCAGCGCCGCGAAGGTGGCGCCGCCCCCCACACCGGCCACCCCGAAGGAGCTGACTGTGATGATGGCGATAAGCGTCATGATGAAGCCGGGATCCAGGGGATCGACCCCCACGGTCGGGGCTATCATCACCGCCAGCATGGCCGGGTAGATGCCGGCGCAGCCGTTCTGGCCTATGGTGGCGCCGAAGGAGGCGGCGAAGTTGGCTATGCCCGCCGGAATGCCGAGCGCCCGGGTCTGGGTCTGCACGTTCATCGGGATGGAGCCCGCACTGGTGCGCGAGGTGAAGGCGAAGGCCAGCACCGGCATGATCTTCTTCAGGAAGCGCAGCGGGTTGATGCCCACCAGGCTCACCAGCAGCAGGTGCACCAGGAACATGATGGCGATGGCGCCGTAAGAGGCCAGCACGAAGTTCAGCAGGTTGATGATGTCCGCGTAGTTGGAGCCGGACACCACCTTGGCCATCAGCGCCAGCACGCCATAGGGGGTGAGGCGCAGCACCAGGGTCACCATCCGCATGACGATGGCGTGGGCCACCTGCATGAAGCGCTCGAAGCTGGCGAAGATCTCGGGCTGCTTGCGGGCGATGCCGGTGGCGGACAGGCCGATGAAGATGGAGAAGATCACCACGGCTATGGTGGAGGTCTTGCGTGCCCCCGTCATGTCGAGGAAGGGGTTGGCCGGGATGAACTCCAGCACCATCTTGGGGAGGGACATGCTCTCGACGCTGCCGAGGCTGGTCTGCAGGGCCGCGCCACGGGCCGTCTCGGCGGCGCCGGCAACCAGCCCCTCGGCACTCAGGCCGAACAGGTTGGACATCAGTATGCCCGCCCCGGCGGCGATCATGGTGGTGAAGATCAGCACCCCTATGGTCAGGGCGCTGATCTTGCCGAGCGCCGTGCCGCCGCTCAGCTTGAGGATGGCACCTATGATGGAGACCATGATCAGCGGGATGATGATCATCTGCAGCAGCTTCACGTAGCCGCTGCCGACCAGATCCAGGTAGTCGCCGGTCTGGACCAGCACCTCGGAGCCGACGCCGTACAGCAGTTGCAAGGCCCAGCCGAACAGGACCCCGAGCCCCAGCCCCGAGAAGACCCGGCGGGTGAAGCTGACGTGGGTCTGCTGCAAGCGGTAGAGAAACAGCAGCAACATGACCAGGATGGTCAGATTACCGATAACGCTAAGAGTCATGATATTCCCCAAAAATAAACGGGCGAGGCCCGAGATGGATGGACGGGCGCACCCTGCGCCTCGCCCCGAAACTGGCCGCATCGTGGCGGCACGCCCCCCGTTCGGGGTGACGTCAATCTCTGTAAAAACCGGGGGCGGCCAGTGCCGCCCCCACTCATCAGCCAGCCTTGCCTTGTTGCTTGGCCCGCATGATGTTGATGATCTCTATGTCGGTGTCCAGCATCCCCTGTTTCGAGAGACGGCCCAGGTTCGCTATGGTCTGGTCCACATCGTCGGAGACTATGCCCTCGCTCTGGGGCACGTGCAGGTTGTTGATGGCCATCAGCGACGACTTGACCGCCGCCGAGGTGGAGGTGGACACCTTCATGGAGCAGGCGCTGCCGGCACCGTCGCAGATGATGCCGGAGACGTCGCCAATCATGTTGTTGATGCAGTGGCTGATCTGCTCGAACTGGCCGCCCAGCAGCCAGGTGATGGCGGCGCCCGAGCCCATGGCGGCGGTACTGGCGGCGCACAGGGCCGACAGCTTGTTCTGGTAGGCCTTGATGTAGATGGCCACCAGGTGGCTCATCACCAGTGCCCGGGTCAGCTGCTCGTCATCGGCCTTGAGGAAGCGGGCGGCGGCGACCACCGGCATGGTGGCGGCTATGCCCTGGTTGCCCGAGCCCGAGTTGGACATGGCGGGCAGCATGGCGCCGTCCATCCGCGCGTCCGACGCGGCAGAAGAGAGGCGCATGGCCAAGGTCATCAGATCGTCCGAGAGCAGCTTGCGCTCCACCTGCTCGGTGAGGATCTTGCCGATACGCAGGCCATAGCCCTGCAGCCCCTCATCCGCCAGCGCCTGGTTCATGGTGGCGGCCTCGCGGATGAAGTCGAGCTCGGCCAGTGGCGCCTCCAGGGCGAACGCCACTATCTCCCGCAGCGTCATGGCGGGCTTATCGGATTTCGCGGGCTGGATCTGCACCCCGGGGGCACTGTCCTGCTCCATCAACACCTCGCCATCCTTCTCCAGCAGCACTATGCGAGTGTGATCCGTGCAGATCACCACACGGGCGCTGTGACCGTCGGCCTCGGCCAGCACCTCGGCGTAGAGCACGTCAGGCACGTCCTTCACGTCCACCTTGATGATGGGCAGCAGCGCCTTGGC
The DNA here is from genome assembly GCF_040908275.1 of Aeromonas sp. R4-3. Lineage (NCBI taxonomy): Bacteria > Pseudomonadati > Pseudomonadota > Gammaproteobacteria > Aeromonadales > Aeromonadaceae > Aeromonas > Aeromonas sp. R4-3. Next base: position 152,823 of record NZ_JBFODK010000022.1, on the reverse strand, counting down.
GGCGTCCACCTGCTCCGGGGTCAGGGTCTTGAGCACCTCCAGCCCCGCATCCGGGTTGCCCCCCGTGATGCCGACGGCGGCGGCGACCGGCAGGCCTATCATGCCGGTGCCGGGTACCCCGACCCCCATGCCATTCTTGAACAGATTGCCGCTGACCCAGACGCTGATGCGGGTCGGATCCTGCCCCAGCAGCTTGCGGCAGTTGGCGGCGGCCAGCGCCACCGACATGGGTTCGGTGCAGCCCAGGGCCGGCACCACTTCACGCTTGAGCAGAGTAATAAAGTCGGTCCATTGTGCTTTCATCTGTGGTTTCTCTGGTTCACTGTGCCGCAGGCATCATATGGGGGTATGGGTGCTATCTGGAGGGCCGCCCGCCGGGCCACCCCGTCCATGTCACTTTATTTGATTCTAGTGGCGCGAGTCTCAAATAAAATTGAGCCCCCTCGCCTTTTGCCGCCATTATGCCTTCCAGCGAGGGCAACGTCACCGGATTGCTGCCCTTCCGCCGGTAGCAGATCTCCCCTCCCGGCCAGGGCCCTTTGCCATCAATGTCTTGCCCGCGCCCCGTGAAAAGCGGGCAATAAAAAAGGAGGCCGAAGCCTCCTCTTGTCTCATCCCATCGACGCTTAGAGCGCCTTCAGGATGGCCTCGACGCTGGCCTTGGCATCGCCAAACAGCATCTGGGTGTTCTCCTTGAAGAACAGCGGGTTCTGGACACCGGCGTAGCCAGTGTTCATGGAGCGCTTGAAGCCGATGACGTTCTGCGCCTTCCACACTTCCAGCACCGGCATGCCGGCGATGGGGCTGCCCGGATCTTCCATGGCGGCCGGGTTGACGGTGTCGTTCGCACCTATCACCAGCACCACGTCGGTATCGCTGAAGTCCTCGTTGATCTCGTCCATTTCCAGAACTATGTCGTAGGGGACCTTGGCTTCCGCCAGCAGCACGTTCATGTGACCAGGCAGACGACCGGCAACCGGGTGGATACCGAAGCGCACCTTGACGCCGCGCTCGCGCAGCTTGTGGGTGATCTCGGCAACCGGGTACTGGGCCTGCGCCACCGCCATGCCGTAGCCCGGGGTGATGATGACGGAGCTGGCGTTCTTCAGCATGTCGGCCACATCTTCGGCGTTGGTCTCGCGGTATTCGCCCATCTCCTGATCGGCCGTGGAGGCCACACCGTCGGAGCCGAAGCCACCGGCGATGACGGAGATGAAGGAGCGGTTCATCGCCTTACACATGATGTAAGAGAGGATGGCACCGGAGGAACCCACCAGGGCACCCACCACGATCAGCAGGTCGTTGGAGAGCATGAAGCCCGCCGCCGCCGCTGCCCAACCTGAGTAGGAGTTCAGCATGGAGACCACCACCGGCATGTCGGCGCCGCCGATGGAGGCCACCAGGTGCCAGCCGAAGGCGAAGGCGATCAGGGTCATCACCAGCAGGGCGAAGGTGGAGCCACCGGCGTTGACGAAGTGGATCATCAGCGCCAGCGAAACCACCACGGCCAGCAGGTTCAGCTTGTGACGATGGGGCAGTTGCAGCGGCTTGGAAGAGATGAGGCCACGCAGCTTGCCGAACGCCACGACTGAACCGGTGAAGGTCACGGCACCGATGAAGACGCCCAGGAAGACTTCCACCAGGTGGATGTTCAGCATGGCGCCGGAGAGGTGCTCGACCTGGGCGACGCTGGCCGCCTGCTCGAACGCCGCCCGGGCAGCAGCCAGGGTCGCATCCAGGTTGGAGCCGACGGAGACGACGACCTCCGCGGGTGCGGAGGGGTGCAAGTCGATGAAGCTGTTGAAGCCCACCAGCACCGCCGCCATGCCCACGAAGCTGTGCAGCACGGCCACCAGCTCGGGCATCTCTGTCATCTCGACCTTGAGCGCCAGGCGCACGCCGATGGCGCCGCCGATGACCATGGCCAGGACAATCCAGTGCACGCCACTGGTTTCCGGGTTGAAGACGGTGGCGAGCAGGGCGATGGCCATCCCCGCGATACCGAACAGGTTGCCATGCTTGGCCGTTTCTTGCTTCGACAGTCCCGCGAGACTGAGGATGAAGAGCACGGCGGCAACGATATAGGATGCTGTTACCAGTCCTTGAGACACGTTAAACCCCCTTAATCCTTACGGAACATCTTCAGCATGCGCTGAGTGACGGTGAAGCCACCGAAGATGTTGATACTGGCAATCAGCACGGCGATAAAGGCCAATACGGTGACCAGGGTCGACCCTTGCCCAATCTGCAGCAGGGCACCGACCACGATAATACCGGAGATGGCATTGGTGACCGACATCAGCGGCGTGTGCAGGGCGTGAGAGACGTTCCACACCACGTAGTAACCGACCACGCAGGCCAGGATGAAGACGGTGAAGTGGGAGAGGAAGGCGGCAGGTGCCACCGCCGCGACCCAACCGAAGGCGGCGATGCCGAGGGCACCGAACACGAACTTCTTGTTGGACGGTTTCTTCTCTTCGGCCTTCTTCGGCGCAACCTTGGCGGCCGGCTTCTGCGGCGCGGCAGAGACGGAGATGGCGGGGGGCGGGAAGGTCACTTCACCGGCCTGGATCACCGTCATGTTGCGCTGAACCACGTCTTCGAAGTCGATGGCGACGTTGCCGTCCTTCTCCTTGCACATCAGCTTCATCAGGTTGACCAGGTTGGTACCGTAGAGCTGGGAGGATTGGGCGGGCAGACGACCCGGCAGATCGGTGTAACCTATCACCTTGACGCCGTTCGGGGTGACGAACAGTTCGGTCGGCTTGGTGTACTCGCAGTTGCCACCGGTGGCGGCAGCCAGATCCACGATGACGGAACCCGGCTTCATGCTGTCGACCATCTCCTTGGTGATCAGCTTGGGCGCCGGACGACCGGGGATCAGGGCGGTGGTGATGATGATGTCCACTTCCTTGGCCTGCTGGGCAAACAGCTCCATCTCGGCCTTGATGAACTCATCGGACATGACCTTGGCATAACCGTCGCTGGAGGCACCGTCTTCGCTACCGAAGTCCAGCTTGAGGAATTCACCCCCCATGGATTCGATCTGCTCGGCGACTTCCAGACGGGTGTCGAATGCACGCACTATGGCGCCGAGGGAACCGGCGGTCCCGATGGCGGCCAGACCGGCCACACCGGCGCCTATCACCAATACCTTGGCGGGCGGTACCTTGCCGGCGGCGGTGATCTGACCGGTGAAGAAGCGACCGAACTGGTGGGCGGCTTCGACCACGGCGCGATAGCCACCTATGTTGGCCATGGAGGAGAGGGCATCGAGGGACTGGGCACGGGAGATCCGCGGCACCATGTCCATCGCCATCACATTGATGTTGCGCTCGGACAGCTTCTTGACCAGCTCGGGGTTCTGGGCAGGCCAGATGAAGCTCACCAGGGTGGCACCATCCTTAATTTGTGCGATCTCGGCATCGGTCGGCGCGTTGACCTTGAAGATAAGGTCGGCTTGCCAGACGCTCGGCACCACGCTGGCACCGGCAGCCTCGAAGGCGGCATCATCGAAGCTGGCCAGCTGGCCGGCACCGGCCTCGATGGCGACCTCGAAGCCGAGCTTTTTCAGCTGCTCGACGGTGGCCGGGGTCGCTGCGACCCGGGTCTCACCGGCGAGACTCTCTCTCGGTATTCCAATCTGCATGACTATTCCCTGATGGTTAATAAACAATCACTGCCCAGTCTCTCATGTCTGAGGGGACAAGGCATGATCAAAGTGCAGGTCACGGGCCCTTTGTTATGAAAATCAGCAGGCTTTACCTCAACCTCCTGTCATGGTCAGGCCCCCGCTTTTCAGGCGCGAAGGTGATTAGTATCAAATTTTGGAGTTTTATTACAACCACGACCCCGAGCGGGCGGGTACAGAATTCAGCCCATCCCGGACCATGATTAAAAAAAACAAACCAAATTAGGGGCTTATACCAGCAAAATGCGCTGAAAAAAGTGATCCAACCAGTCAAAAAAAATGTTTTGCCGAGCCTCTACCTTAGCGTTTTTTGTTCTTATGAAATCTGCCGTTGGCTCATCTGATGAGATGAAAGGGGAAAAAGTAACCGTTTTGTAACGACTCGGGGGCCGCGCCGCCGCCATAAGGCGGGAGCGGGCCCCCTGATTCAACCCCGGACAAGGCCGGAGCTGGTCTCTCGCCTCTTACCAGGCGGCTTCATAAATATGCCGGCTCTGCACCAGGTCGATGTCGCCGTGTTCCCCGAGCGCCGTCATGCCGTGCTCTTCGAGCTTGGCCAGCAGGGTGTCGATATTGGCATCGGCCAGGCCGTAGTCCCGCAGCCGGGTTTTGACCCCCATCCGCTCGAAGAAGTCGCGGGTGGCTTTGATGGCGCCGTCGATGCGCTCTTCTTCGCTGCCGCTGCGCAGATCCCAGACCCGCTCGGCGTATTGCAGCAGCTTGGCGTGCTTCTGTTCACGCTTGGCGTCAAGCAGGGCGGGCAGCACCACCGCCAGGGTCTGGGCGTGGTCGAGGCCGTGCAGGGCGGTCAGCTCGTGGCCCAGCATGTGGGTGGCCCAGTCCTGGGGCACGCCGGCTCCGATCAGGCCGTTGAGCGCCATGGTGGCACTCCACATGATGTTGGCGCGCACCTCGTAATTTTCCGGCTCCACCAGCGCCTTGGGGCCCTCTTCAGCCAGGGTCAGCAGCAGGCCTTCGGCGAAGCGATCCTGCACCTTGGCGTTGACCGGGTAGGTGAGGTACTGCTCCAGGGTGTGGATGAAGGCATCCACCACGCCGTTCGCCACCTGGCGGGCCGGCAGTGTGTAGGTGAGCACCGGATCCAGCACGGCGAAGCGCGGCATCACAAACGGCGAGAAGAAGTGCTGCTTGTCACCGCTGCTCCTGCGGGTGATGACGGCCCCCATGTTCATCTCGGAGCCGGTGGCCGGCAGGGTCAGCACGGCGCCGAGGGGAATGGCGGAAGCCACCTCGCCACCGACCGTCTCGAGGATGTGCCAGGGCTCTTTGGCCAGATCGTAGTGAGCGGCAGCGGCGATAAACTTGGTGCCATCGAGCACCGAGCCACCGCCGACGGCGAGCAGGAAATCGATCTGCTCGGCACGGGCCAGCTCGACCGCCCCCATCAGGGTCTCGTAAGCCGGGTTGGGCTCTATGCCGCCGAACTCGAACAGGGTCAGGCCCGCCAGTTCGCTGCGGATCTGCGCCAGCAGGCCGCTACGCACCACGCTGCCGCCACCGTAGGTGATGAGGACACGGGCGTCGGCCGGGATCTGGCCGCGCAGCTGGGCCACCTGGCCCTTGCCGAACAGCACCTTGGTGGGGGTATGGAGAGTAAAGTTGTTCATCGACATTGCCTTCTTCTGATGGTCCGGCGGCCTGGCCGCAAAATGTTGATTGCATTTTTCTACAGGCAACCTCTACCATCAAGGCAACATTCTGCACATTGCTTGCCTATTTCTACAAATCATCAGAATCCACCCGGAGCGACCATGTCCAACCGTTACGCCGATCTCGCCGCCAGGCTGGCCCGCCACGTCACCACCCCGGGTATCACCCCCTCCCCGGTGGATCAGGTGAACCTCATCTACACCACCGAGTATCACGGCCGCACGCCCGTGCTCTACCAGCCCCGGATGATCGTCATACTGCAGGGACACAAGGTGGGCTATCTGGCGGATCAGGTGTTTCGCTACGACCCCAGCCACTACCTGCTGATGACACTGCCGCTGCCCTGCGAGTGCGAGTGCTTCGCCTCCCCCGAGCAGCCCCTCATCGGCTTCTCCCTGGAGATCAACGTCGCCACCCTGCAAGAACTGCTGCTGGAGCTGGGGGATGCCCTGCCCGCCCCGGCTATGCAAAAAAGCGGTGTGCACTCTGTCCCCCTGTCCGAAGAAATGTTCTGTGCCGCCGAGCGATTGATCGATCTGATGGACAAGCCCCACCACGCCCGGGTGCTGGGGCCGCAGACGGTGCGGGAGATGCTGTTCTACGCCCTGCACGAAGGGGGTGGCCCGGCGCTGCAGGCGCTGGCCAATCGTCACAACCATGTGGGCCAGATAGCCCGGGTGCTGCGTATGATAGAGGCGCGCTACGCCGACACCCTGACCATGGAGGAGCTGGCCCGGGAGGTAAACATGAGCGTCTCCGCCTTCCACCACCACTTCAAGGCGGTCACCGCCACCTCGCCCCTGCAGTACATCAAGTCGTTTCGCCTGCACAAGGCGCGCATGATGATGCTGCACGACGGCATCAAGGCGGGGGCGGCGGCGGCCAAGGTAGGCTACGAGAGCAACTCCCAGTTCAGCCGGGAGTACAAGCGCTTCTTCGGCAGCACGCCGACGGATCAGGCCTCCCGCTTCCGGGAAGGCCAGTTGCACATCATCGAAGGCTAAAAGAGAGGGATCCCCCATGCGTTCACTGCTTTGTCTGCTCACCGCCTGGCTACTGACGGCCTGCACCGGCCTCGCCGACGGCATCCGCCCCGTCACCGGCTTCCAGCTCGATCGCTACCTCGGCACCTGGTACGAAATCGCCCGTCTCGACCACAGCTTCGAGCGGGGGCTGGAGCGGGTGAGCGCCACCTACAGCCTGCGTGACGACGGCGGCGTCAAGGTGCTCAACCGCGGCCTGCAGAGCGATGGCAGCTGGCGCGAGGCCGAAGGCAAGGCCTACTTCGTGGACAAGCCTACCGAGGCGCGGCTCAAGGTGAGCTTCTTCGGCCCCTTCTACGGCGGCTACAACGTCATCGATCTGGACCCCGACTACCAGCTCTCCCTGGTGACCAGCTACAACCACGACTATCTGTGGATCCTCTCCCGCGCCCCCCAGCCGCCCAAGGCCAAGGTGGATGCGCTGATCGCCAAGGCGAGGGGGCTGGGCTTTGCCACCGACCAGCTTATCTGGGTCAGCCAGGAGCAGGCCGGGAACACGCCTTGAAGATCTTCCAGGCCACCCCGCCGGACATTCCCCGGGTCGCCCCCTGATGCTGAGCACAGCCACCGACAATCAGGGGGCCCAGGCCCTCTACGAGGGGCACGGCGACCAGCGGGACATCGACTCCTACGGCTAGATCAAGCCGCTCTGAGCCCCTGACCGGTCCGGTTTCGAGTCCAGAGTTCGGCATTATTCAGCGGGTGCATGGTGGCAAAACATCCATACACAGCATGAATAAAGGCGACCCCGGGTCGCCTTTGTCACATCAGGGGCTCTGCCTAGAGCCGGAAGCGGCCTATCTCCTGCTCCAGCCGCTCGGTCAGGGACTTGAGCTCGGCGGCCTGGGCGGCCTCCTCCTTCGCCTGCGCCGCCAGCGTCTGGGAGACATGGCGGATGTTCTCGGTGTTACGGCTGATCTCGCCGGTGACCGAGGTTTGCTCCTCCGCCGCCGCCGCTATCTGGGTCGCCATGTCGCTGATGGCGCCTATGGCCTCGTTGATCCGCGCCAGGCTCTGGTTGGCGGCCTCCGCATCCTCCACGCTGGTGCCCGCCAGCTGGCGGCTGGTCTCCATGCCCCCCACGGCCCGGCGCGTGGTCTGCTGCAGGGCCTCGATCATCTGCTGGATCTCGGCGGTGGAGTCGTGGGTGCGGCGCGACAGCACTCTCACCTCGTCCGCTACCACGGCGAAGCCGCGCCCCTGCTCCCCGGCCCGGGCCGCCTCGATGGCGGCGTTCAGTGCCAGCAGGTTGGTCTGCTCGGCGATGCCGCTGATGGTCGCCAGGATGCCGCTGATCTTCTGGGCATGACCATCCAGCTCATGAATGGTCTGGCTGGCGTCGGCCACCTCCCCTGCCAGGCCGCTGATGCTGCGCTGGCTCTGGCCGACCTGGGACTGACCGGCCACGGCCAGCCTGACCGCATCGCCGGAGGTGGTGGCAGCAAACTCGGCGTTGCCGGCGATCTCCTGGGTGGCAGACGCCATCTCGGTCACCGCGGTCGCCACCATGACGATCTCGTCCTGCTGCTCGCGCACCCGCTGGCTGCGAGCCTCTGCCCCCGCCGCCTGGGTCCGCGACTGGGCCGCCAGTTCGACGGTGACATCCCGCAACCGGCTGACGATGCCGTGCAGCCGGGCCACGAACAGGTTGAAGTTCTGGGCCAGCAGCCCCACCTCGTCCTTGCTGTGGGCCGCGATCTGCACGGTGAGATCCCCCTCGCCGTGGGCTATGTCGGCCAGAGCCTTGGAGACCCGGCCAAGATCGGCAAAGAGGTAGTTGAACATGGCGATGAGCAGGGCGCTGAACACCAGCAGCAGCACCAGGGTCAGCCCCACCAGCTGCCACAGCAGGCTGGCGAAGGGCGCTTCCAGCACATCCTTGTACATCACCATGGCCAGCAGCCAGTCGGTGCCTGGCACCCCCTGCACCGACAGCAGCACCTCACGCCCCGCTATGGTGGCGATGTGCAGCTCGCCGTCCCGGCTCCAGCCATCGAGGGTAGCCCCCGTGAGGCCGGGGGCCAGCTCGGCCACTTGTTTCAGGGCCAGCTCCTTCTGCGGGTGACCGACGATGAGGCCGGAGCTGTCCAGCAGCATGGCGTAGCCCTCCCCCTGCACCTTCATGGCCAGCACCTCGTCGATCAGGGCATCCAGGGAGAGATCCGCCCCGGCCACCCCGATCACCTGGCCCTGATGACTCACCGGCTCCGCCAGGGTCACCACCATCTGCTGCATGGTCACGCTGACGTAGGGCGCGGTGACGATCAGCTTGCCCGCCTTGCTGGCGCTCTGATACCAGGGGCGCACCCGGGGATCGTAGTTGGCGGTGTTGAGGGAGGGATCGTGACGGGTCATGGCCCCTTGTGCCGAGCCGAAATAGGTGAGGCCGAAGCCGCCGGAGGTGCGGGTCTGCAGCAGATGCGGCACCAGGGTCGCCTCGGGATTGTCGGCAATGACGGCGGCCAGGGCATCGACCGCGTGCTTGCGATCCGCCATCCAGTTGCCGATGGCCACCGAGTGGGCGTGACCATAGTTGACCGCCTCGCTCTGGATGGCGCTCAGGGTCCGTGATTTGAGGGTGTGGAAGGCGACTATGCCGAGCAGGGCAGCCATCAGCAGCACTACCCCCAGGCTGGTCGCGAGCAGCTTGCCGCGCAACGAGAGTGTCATGACTACAAATCCTTGTGGTGACAGGAGGCCAGGAATACCCCCATATTGGTAGGTGATATCGGCGGCAGCACCACTGGACTTTAGTGAATCCTTTTAATTTCTTCTTTATCAACAGCTGAAGATGCTGTGCATGTCGCCGCGACCTCAGCCGCCGGGCACCGACATCCAGAGGCCGCCCGCAGGCGGCACCAGTGTCAGCAACGACATGGCGCCAGGGCGACCAGCGAGGGTGAGCGAACCCAAGGGGCGGATAGGCAAGGACAAGAGAAGTGAGTCGCGCGAAGCGCGTCAGGGGTCGCTGGCGAGCGGCGCAGCAGAAGGGTTCAGGGATCGCAGAAATGCGAAAGGCCAGCTCAATGAGCTGGCCTTTCTGAAAATGGCAGGGGCGGCAGGACTCGAACCCGCAACCATCGGTTTTGGAGACCGCTGTTCTACCAATTGGAACTACGCCCCTGCAACAAACGAGGCGAATTATACAAAGCCGGGATCAAAGGTAAAGGCTTTTTTTCTCACTTTCGATGCGATCGAACAATTCACGAGCAAATCGCGGCAATTCCCGCAACCAGCCGGGGTAACTTGCTGTATTTGCAGTCCCGCCGGGGTAGGAATGGGGCATAAATGGGGGTAGGGTGAAACCAGCTACAGGGAGGTCGTTCATGCTCAATTACCGCCTGCTTCAACAACTTGCGCCCCTCAACTTCCGGGATGAGCGCAAAACCGAGTCCCTACCAGACTATCTCGAGCGGGTCTCTCCCCTGGTGCCTTTCATTCCCCAAAATGTGCTGACGCAATGGATTTACCGCCATTGGCGCGGTTTTGAGTCCAACTGGAGCTTTATCGACCTCGCCCGCCACCACTTCGAGTGCGAAGCCTGGGACACGGCCAAGGTCGTGAGCCAGATAGGCTCCCGCCATATGGAGGTGATCGAGCGCTGGGGCGAGATGCTGCGCAGCAACCGCTATGTGCGCCGCTCCTGGCTCGGCGAGGACATGCTGAGCCGGGGCACCTGGTCAGAGCCCATCATAGTGCTCGCCCCCGAGCCCGGCGGCCATTATCCGGACGGCCAACCCCTGCCGCAGCCATATTGCCTGCTGGAGGGGCACCACCGACTCGGCTATCTGCGCAGCATGGCCGAAGATGGCCTGCCGTTGCAGAGTGAGCACCAGGTCTGGATTTGTCGACCCGTTCGCGACACTCAAACGTTTTTACCGGCAAATCCTGCCTCTGAAATAAATTTTTGACAATTCAAAAACCAGCCCTATAATCTGTCCGGTTTTGAAAAAGGTCGGGACAGGACGATGCCGTTTTTGATGAAAAAAGCAGCCTTGCAGACGGGTGGAGCGCACCAGAGCGGCCCCGTTGTTTCCGGTTTCCGACCCACAGATCCCCAGTTGTTTTTAAAAAGAGCCCCTGTTTCAGGGGCTTTTTTTTGTGCCAGAAAAACCTTCATTGATGTCAAAGGGAATGCAGACGATGACCAATCCACTCTATAACAAACACGTCATCTCCATCTCGGACCTGACCCGGTCCGACATGGAACTGGTGGTCGCCACCGCTCAGCGGTTGAAGGCCGAACCCGACACCCGCCTGCTGAAAGACAAGCTGGTCGCCAGCTGCTTCTTCGAGGCCTCTACCCGCACCCGTCTCTCCTTCGAGACCGCGGTACAGCGCCTCGGCGGCAACATCATCGGCTTCGCCGACGGCGGCAACACCAGCGCCAAGAAGGGCGAGACCCTGGCCGACTCCATCAAGATCATCGGCTCCTATGCCGATGCGGTGGTGATGCGCCACCCGAAGGAGGGCGCCGCCCGTCTGGCCTCCGAGTTCTCCCGGGTGCCTGTCATCAACGGCGGTGACGGCTCCAACCAGCATCCGACCCAGACCCTGCTCGACCTCTTCTCCATCCACGAGACCCAGGGCAAGCTGGACGGCCTCAACGTGGCCTTCGTCGGTGACCTCAAGTACGGCCGCACCGTCCACTCCCTGGCCCAGGCCCTGAGCCTGTTCAACTGCCGCTTCTTCTTCATCTCACCGGAAGCCCTGGCGATGCCGGACTACCTCTGCGAAGAGCTGGAGGAGAAGGGCATTCAGTTCAGCGTCCACGAGACCATGGAAGAGGTGATGCCGGAGCTCGACATCCTCTACATGACCCGAGTTCAGAAAGAGCGCTTCGACGAGACCGAATACAAGCACATGGCCGCCAAGTTCGTGCTGGAGCTGGCGACCCTGGAAGGGGCCAAACCCACCATGAAGATCCTGCATCCCCTGCCCCGGGTCGACGAGATCGAGGTCGCCGTCGACAAGACCCCCCACGCCTACTACTTCCAGCAGGCGGAAAACGGGGTCTATGCACGCCAGGCGCTGCTGGCACTGGTACTGAACGAAACCGTCTAAGGGAAAAGGGGAACATCATGTCCGAGAAGAACCAACTGCAAGTCGAAGCCATCCGTCACGGCTCCGTCATCGACCACGTCCCCGCCGGCCAGGGCATCAAGATCCTCAAGCTGTTCCAGCTGATCGAGACCCAGGAGCGGATCACCGTCGGCTTCAACCTCAAATCCGGCGCCCTGGGCAAGAAGGATCTCATCAAGATCGAGAACACCCGCCTGACCGAACAGCAGGCCAACCAGCTGGCGCTGTTTGCCCCGACCGCGACCGTAAACATCATCGAAGACTTCGCCGTGGTGAAGAAGCACCAGCTGAAGCTGCCGGAGTTCATCGCCGGGGTGTTCCACTGCCCCAACTCCAACTGCATCTCCCACAACGAGCCGGTGGACAGCTATTTCCGGGTGCGCGAAGTGAAGGGCGCGGTGCGCATGAAGTGCAAATACTGCGAGAAGTCCTTCACCCAGGACATCGTCAGCGAGCGCTATTGATACTCTGTCGGGCCCTGCGGGGCCCATTTTTGACCCCTGTCACATCACTTATTCCCCCTTTGGTTATAATTTGCCATCTCGCAACGGCTAGACATCGCTCATCACCTACCGAAATGCTCGTCATCAGTGTTTTTCGCTATGAAAAACAGGCGTGACAGACTGAGCGCCATAGCCATCTGTCATCGTCAAAGGAAGTCGCCATGGTCAAGACCCTCAGTCGCCCCCCGGAACAGGAGTCCGACCTGGCCCAGCTCGATGCCTGCCGCCAGATCATCGGCCAGCACTGCTACAGCACCCAGGAAGAGATCCGCCGCGAGCTGGCGGAGCGCGGCTTCGCCGACATCAGCCAGTCCACCATCTCCCGTCTGCTGCGCCGCCTCGGCGTCGCCAAGGCCCAGAATGCCAATGGCAAGAAGGTCTACACCCTGGTGGACGATCAGCTGGAACCCGCCGGCAGCACTCGCTCCGTGCACGACATGGTGCGCGCAGTGGTGCACAACCAGCAGATGGTGCTGGTACACACCACCCCGGGGGCCGCGACCGTGGTGGCCCGCCTGCTGGATCGCCACGCCGATCCCGAGATCCTGGGGGCCGTCGCCGGCAACGATGTGGTGCTGATAGCCCCGCGCCACATCAGTCGCACCCGCCAGGCCCATGCCGCCGTGGTGCGTACCCTGGAGCAGGCGCGCTAAGCCAGCCCCGAATGCAGCAAGGCGACCCCTGGGTCGCCTTTTTATTGCCTGTCATCTAGGCCATAAAAAAACGGGAGCCCGCAGGCTCCCGTTGTGTCTTGCTGGTCATCCCTTATGAGAGCAGGGCCCCCAGGCTCAGGCAGACCACGATCAGCACAGTCAGTATGCCGAGCAGCGGTGCCACCCACTTCAGCCAGCGCACATAAGGCACCTTGGCGATGGCCAGGCCACCCATGACCACGGCTGAGGTCGGGGTCACCAGGTTCACCAGACCGGAGGCGGATTGGTAAGCGGTCACCACCAGCTCGCGGCCCACGTTGGCGAAGTCGGCAAGGGGCGCCATGATCGGCATGGTCAGCACCGCCAGACCGGAGGAGGACGGCACCAGGAAGGAGAGCACCACTTCCAGCACGAACATCACGTTGATGAACACCACTGTGGAGAGGCCGGTCACTATGCCTTCCGCGCTGTTCAATATGGTGTGGGTGATCATGCCGTTGTCCATCACCACCACTATACCGCGGGCGATACCTATGATGAGGGCCACGCCGAGCAGGTCACGGGCACCGTCGATGAAGTTGGAGGTCAGCTCCTCCTCGCTCATGCGGGAGATGAGGCCGACTATGATGGCGGCGGCCAGGAAGACACCGGAGATCTGCGCCATCCACCAGCCGAGCACGGCCACCCCGTAGATCATCACGGCGAAGGCGGCGACGAAGATACCCAGCACTATCTTGCGGGTCAGGGTGAACTCCAGCATCTGGTCGCTCTTGTTGCCGAGGAAGTGGGCACGGTTCTCATCCCACTTGTCGGCCACCAGGGACTTGCTGGGGTCGTTGCGCACCATCTTGGCGTAACGCATCACATAGGCCACGCACAGCAGCCAGCCGGCCACCAGCATGGCGACCCGCAGCCAGATGCCGTCGGTGAAGGAGATGCCGGCCGCGTTGGCGGCAATCACGGTGGCGAAGGGGTTGATGGTGGAGCCCAGCGTCCCTATACCAGCGCCGAGCAACACTGTCGCGGCGGCGACCACGGGGTCGAAGCGGGCGGCCATCATCACGGGCACCAGCAGGGTGTAGAAGGGCAGCGACTCTTCCGCCATGCCGTAGATGGTGCCCCCTGCGGCGAACAGCGCCATCAGGATCGGGATCATCCACTCCTCGCGGCCACGCAGACGATCGGTGACGCGCTCGATACCGGCATCGATGGCGCCGGTCTTGGTCACAATGCCAAGGAAGCCGCCGATGATCAGGATGAAGAGGGAGACGTCGATGGCGCCTGCCTCATAGGTGTCGTGGTTGTAGAGACCGTCGATGGGTGCCAGCAGCACGTCGACGATGCCCTGGGGATTGGCCTCTACCAGCTTGTAGGTGCCAGCCACCGGCACTTCCTTGCCGAGGGCTTCATTCATTACCATGTCGTATTTGCCGGCCGGCACTATCCAGCTCAGGGCGGCCACCAGGGCGATCAGCACAAACAATATGGTGTAGGCTGACGGGAACTTGAATTTGGTCATGGTCCAGCTTCCTTCTGTGGTGCGGTATCCATGTATCTGCGGGTCGTAGGGTTAGAGGTGTTATGCCGCCGTCACATGGTCGAAAAGCCGGGGGTCACCCCCCGGCACCACTACTGCGACCTTAGTCGCCCAGCGTAGCCACCATCACTGCCTTGATGGTGTGCATCCGGTTTTCGGCCTCGTCGAAGACTATGCTGTGCTCGGATTCGAACACGTCCTCGGTCACTTCCAGACCCTTCATGCCATATTTGTCAGCCACTTCCTTGCCCATGGTGGTCTCATCGTTGTGGAACGCCGGCAGGCAGTGCATGAACTTCACATCCGGGTTCTTGGTGGCGTTGATGACGTCCATGTTGATCTGATAGGGGGTCATCAGTTTCACCCGTTGATCCCAGGCTTCCTTCGCTTCACCCATGGAAACCCAGACGTCGGTGTAGAGGAAGTCGGTACCCAGCACGCCCTCTTTCACGTCTTCGGTCAGGTGAATGCGCGCACCGGTTTCTTCGGCGATCTGGCGGCACTTGGCGACCAGCTCTTCTTCCGGCCAGAAGGCCTTGGGGGCAACCAGGCGGATGTCCATGCCCATCTTGGCGGCGCCGACCATCAGGGAGTTGCCCATGTTGTTGCGGGCATCACCCAGGTAGGCGAACTTGATCTGATCCAGACGCTTGCCCTTGCCGTGCTCCAGCATGGTCATGAAGTCCGCCAGGATCTGGGTCGGGTGGAATTCGTTGGTCAGACCGTTCCAGACCGGTACACCGGCATGGGCGCCCAGCTCTTCGACTATCTCCTGACCGAAGCCACGGTATTCGATGCCGTCATACATGCGGCCCAGTACACGGGCGGTGTCCTTCATGGACTCCTTGTGACCGATCTGGGAACCGCTTGGGCCGAGGTAGGAGACCTGGGCGCCCTGGTCGAAGGCCGCCACTTCAAAGGCACAGCGGGTACGGGTGGAAGTCTTCTCGAAAATCAGGGCGATGTTCTTGCCGGTCAGGTGTTTGCGCTCATAGCCACCGTATTTGGCTTTTTTCAGGTCGATGGCCAAGTCGATCATGTATTGGATTTCGCGTGGGGTGAAGTCCAGCAGTTTCAGGAAGTTACGGTTACGCAGATTAAAAGCCATGATGAGTTCTCTCTATATTTGTGTCAGACCAATTCGGGCAGTGTTGTTAACTACGCAGTGATTCAACGACTCAAGCATTCACGGTATGGGTGGCGACTATATTGGTGCCAGCTTCCCCCTTGAGGATGGCGAGGCCATCTTCCAGGGAACCGATCCCGACCATGCCGCCGGTTGCCTTGACGAATTCGCAGGAGGCTTCGACCTTGGGCCCCATGGAGCCGGCATCGAACTTGACGCCAGCCAGTTCATCCGGGCTGGTGACCCGCAGCGGGTGCTGGGTCGGCTTGCCCCAATCCAGGTAGACGGCATCGGCGTCGGTCAGGATCAGCAGGGCATCGGCCTTGATCTGTCTGGCCAGGTAGGCGGCGGACATGTCTTTGTCGATCACCGCTTCGATGCCGGTCAGGCACTGGCCATCCCAGGTCACCGGAATGCCGCCACCACCGGTACAGATGATGAGGTGGCCCTGGGCGATCAGGGTTTCGATGGCGTCGCCTTCGACGATGCGCTGGGGCAGCGGGGACGGCACCACGCGGCGGAAGAACTTGCCGTCGGCCTTGACGCTCCACTGCTTCTCGGCCGCCAGGGCGCGGGCTTCGGCTTCCTCATAGACGGGGCCGATGAACTTGGTCGGATTGGCGAAGGCGGGATCCTCAGGATCGACCTGCACCTGGGTCAGCAGCGCGGTGACGTTGCGGCTCGGCATCAGGTTTTTCAGCTCCTGGATCAGCATGTAGCCGATCATGCCCTGGGACTCGGCGCCCAGCACATCCAGGGGATAGGGAGATACCTTGGTATAGGCGCTGTTCTGCAGAGCCAGCAGGCCGACTTGCGGGCCGTTGCCGTGTACCAGCACCACGTTGTACTCCTCGGCGATCCGGGCGATGGTCTTGGCGGCGGTCGCTATGTTCTTGCGCTGGATGTCGGCTTCAAGGGGCTCGCCACGACGGAGCAGGGCATTGCCACCCAGGGCGACGACGACAGTTGGTTTTTTCATGAGTGTTACTCTCGAGTCTTGGTGTGTGTGGCGCCAGCCTCTGCCGGCGCCACGCCGTCTTGTCAGATGCCGTCACGTTCCATCGGGCAGCTCATGCAGCGGGCGCCGCCGCGACCACGTCCCAGCTCTTCACCCGGGATGGGCAGCACTGTGATGCCGGCCTTGTCGTACTTCTCGTTGGTGTAGGTGTTGCGTTCATAACCCACCACCACGCCGGGACGCACCGTCAGCACGTTGTTGGCATCGTTCCACTGCTCGCGCTCGGCCTCGAAGCTGTCACCACCTGTGGTGATGAGCTTGAGCTGATCCACACCCAGCGCCTTCTCGATGGCGGTGACGAAGTAGCCCTCTTCCTTGATGTTCATGCCGGTGGCGCCGCCCGGAGTCAGGCTCCAGCAATTCACATCCTTGCGGATGACCTCCGGATAGACGGAGAAGGTGTCTATGTCCATGTGGGTCATGACGGTATCCAGGTGCATGCAGCTGCGGTGTTTCGGCAGTTGCATGGCGATGACCTGTTTGGCCTGACCGTGCTTGAACAGGCCGCGGGCCAGGTGTTCCACCCCTTGCGGCGTGGTGCGCTCGGACATGCCGATGAGCACGGCGCCACGGCCGATGACCAGGACATCCCCCCCTTCGATGGTGGAGTTGTCGTAGTCACGATCCTCGTCACCGAAGTACTTGATGAAGTCCTGACCGGCGAACTGCGGGTGCCAGCGGTAGATGGCCTTCACATGGTTGGTTTCGCGGCGACGGGCGGCCTTGGCCATGGGGTTGATGGAGACGCCACCGTAAACCCAGCAGGAGGTATCACGGGTAAAGAGGTGGTTGGGCAGCGGCTCTATGATGAAGTCGGTCGGAGCGTGCATGCCCACTACCATGTTGACGCCGCTGAAGGGCATCTCTGAGTAGGTCAGGCCACCGGAGAGGATGCGGGCCAGCTCGCGGTGCGGCATGTCAGCCAGGAAGCAGCGCACGTCATTGGCCAGTGCGGTGCCGAGGCGATAATCGGAGACCTGGTGTTGCAGCAGCCAGGCTTTGGCTTCCGGCACATCCAGGGTTTCGGCCAGCAGGTTGGTCAGCAGGAAGACTTCGACATTCTGATCGCGCAGTACCTGAGCGAATTTGTCGTGCTCCTGACCGGCACGTTCAACGGACAGGACATCGTCGAACAGCAGATCCTGGCAGTTGGAAGGGGTCAGGCGCTTCAGACTGAGGTTGGGGCGGTGCAGCATGACGCGGCGCAATTGGCCAACTTCAGAACCTACATAAAATTTGCTCATGATTATATTCCGTCTAGCAGTGGTCCCTGCGAGTGATTGAATAGATTCCTTCTATTCTGGCTCGTGGCTAAGGCGGGATATTCTTTATGTAGGGTACTCGGCTTGTGTTCTATCCTGCCCTTGCCTTTCGTGACAGAGGTTAGGACTAGCAATCACCACAAACTTAGACATTGATCACATTCACTCGAGACTGAATAAAATCAGGAGTTAATTTATGATGGAGTTTACATAAATGACATTTACTCATTAACGCCTGCCGCATAACGACGCAATAAGGGCAGGTTTTATTTCACCAAGATACCGTTTTCATTCATGCCAGATATCTACAAATGGATATGAACAATTAAAAATAATCAATAAAATCATTGGCATGGATGGATTTTATTTTTTGTTTGAATTTTATACGCTCATCCATGCATTTATCCTCATAAATACTCCCGCCACTCACCACATAAATAGTCATCTTCATCCCTTCGCCTGAATAATCCATCTCTTGTCCCAGATCATGGCATCGGCGCCAACCCGCACGGGCAGCCCTCCGTATCAGGGTGCTCATCGCATCTCCTTTATATGGATATGCATTCTGAGCGCATCCTGGCGATGCTTTTCTCACCAGCGCCATTGCATCCCGGTTTTAAAGTTTTTTCATTAGTTGAATTTATTGCGCCACCTTGCGCCACTCCCGGGTTCGCCTTAACTCAGAAAGTGATCAGGATCACGCTATTTTCTATCACCAAGGAGATAACCATGAAGATCAAATCGCTGTTTCTACTGGTCGCCCTGGTTCTGCCCATGGCCCCGACCCTGGTTCAGGCCCAAGGTGCTCCCGCCATACCGCTGGTGGTGTGCCATGTTGACCAGTCCCCCCAGAAGCTGCTCCCCGCCTATCTGTGCCAACAGCATGGCGGCCAGCAGCACCATTGATACTGCCCCCAGGGGGAGGACTCCTCCTCCTGGGTTGTCAGTTCCCCACACCGGCATACCCCTCCCCCGATAAGCCCGCTCCTTCTAGCCGCTTCCGGCCAGCAACCCCATGCAACCCTCTGTGTTCCCCCCTCAACCCGTCCTGGCACAGGTGCCTCTGACCCTGGATGCTGACGGCCCCGGCTCGCCTATCTGCGATCGACTCTGACCCTGGTGACTTTTCTGAACCTCAGTTAAACGAGCCGTGAGACATTCGCCATAGAAGGTGTAAGCCAAGCGCCTCAAAAATTCTCGCCATAGTCGGAAGATAGGAGCAAAAAAACCGCACTTAAAAACAGCAATGATATGATTTATAACGAAATAACATCATTATCATTTCTCGAGAAACGAGTTTCGAAAAAACGTTTTTCAACATGCCGTTGTCGTCCCCCGGGAAATCCTTATAGTTACTCCTGCACGGACGCAATGAAGTCGGTCAGGAAGACTGGCTGCCAGGGTTGGGCAAATGGACTCACCACAGGATGTGGTAAAGGACACCTCCCAGGACGGAGAAAGTGCGACGGGAACGGATGACTCGTCAGGCCATGATGGCTAAAGGACACCCCAAAGGATTGGGAAGGGGAAACCTAAAGGAAGAGGTATAGTCAGGGATTGCAGGGAGCAACTTCGTTCAAGGATATGAGCGATAAGACTATCGGGGGCGACGCAAGTCGCCCCCATCTTTTTTGGGCATTTTTCACGTTTTTCTACAGATCTGTCACCCCGGTGCCAACGGCCAGGGTGCCCACGACCAGTCCCACCGACCTTACTCCAGTCGGAAGTGTCCCACTATCTCCCGCAGCCTGTCATAGGTGTGCTGCATTGAAGTCGAACTCTCCACAGTCCGCTCACCATTGCCCTTGAGCTGGGTGATCACCTCGGCGATGGCGCTCATGTTGCGGTTGATCTCCTCGGCCACCGCACTCTGCTGCTCCGCCGCTGTCGCGATATGACTGATGAGATCGTTGATCTCCACCACTTCCCCCGCCATCAGATCCAGCGACGCATTCACCTTGCTGGTATTCTCTGCCGCATCCTGACAGCTCTGCCGGGTGTTGCCCATGGCGGCCACCACAGTCTGGGTCCCCCGCTGCAACCGGGTCAGCATGGTCTGGATCTCGGCCGTGCTCTGCTGGGTGCGGCCCGCCAGGGAGCGCACCTCATCGGCCACCACGGCAAAGCCGCGCCCCTGCTCGCCGGCCCGGGCGGCCTCGATGGCAGCGTTGAGGGCCAGCAGGTTGGTCTGCTCGGCGATGCCGCCGATGACCCCGAGGATGGAGCCAATCTGCTGCACATCCTGCTGCATGGCGGCGATGGAGTGGGCCGTGGTTTCCACCTCCGTCACCAGGGCGGTCACGCTGGCCATGGCCTGATCCACCACCCGGCGCGACTGGCTCGCGAGCTGCTGGCTCTGGCCGGTCAGCTGGGCCGTGCTGGCGGCGCTCTCCGATACCGAGACGGCAGTACGGCTCATCTCGTTGATGGCGGTGACCACCTGTTCGGTCTCTCGCACATGCTCGGCCAACAGCCCCTGGGCGGAGCCCGTCTGCCTGGCCAGACCCGAGATCCCTTCGTTGAGCTGGCCGCTGGCTTCCCGTACCTCTCCCATCATCTCCTGCAGCCGCTCGATGAAGCGGTTGATGCCGGCCGAGATCTGGCCGAGATCATCCGTACTGGTCACCGTCAGGCGGCGGGTCAGATCGCCGCTGCCCCGGGACAGCTCCTGCACCAGATCACGCAGGGAGAGGATGGGGCGGTAGGCCAGGTTGAGGGCCACCATGGAGATCACCAGCACCAGGGCCGCGACCCCGAGCAGGGCCAGGGTGATCTTGCCGTTGAGCGCCTGGGTCATGGACCGGATGTAATCGAGGTCAACATAACCGGTCAGGAGCCACTGGCTGCCACGGATATCCAGCTGGTTGGGGCGAGACTCGCTCTCTCCCTGTGGCTTGCTGCTGTAGAGCACCTGGCCCTGACTGTCCGCGAGGGAGAAGTAGCGCCCCTCCCCGCTTACCTTCGCCAGCAGCGCCTTGAACTCGCTCATGTCGAGGTAATAGAGGTAGGCGGAATCGGCACCCCGGGGCACCAGGATGGAGATGACCGGCTTGCCGTCCAGCTGCTCCAGCGAGCTGACGGTGATCTGGTTGTTGGCGGCGGGGATCAGCTTGCGCAGGGCTTCAACCCTGGCCTTGTCGTCGATGACCCCGTTCACGTCGAACGCCATGTCGCCGATCAGCTTGACGATGTTGTGAAAGCCGGTCTCCTGCAGCGCCTTCTTGACGCTGGTCACCCCGAGGTTGAGGTTCGCCGCCAGCAGCACCTTCTGGTTGATGTCACCGGCCAGCTTCTCCTTGACCAGGGTGATCTGCTCGTTGATGTTCTGGGTCGCCTGGGTGCGGATATAGCCACTGATGAAGTGATTGACGCTGAACCAGGCGGTACCGATGGTGACCAGGATGGCGAGCAGCAGCAGAACGTTGATTTTGACTTTGAATGGCATGGGGTGGGTCCCTCCAAGTAGAAAGGGCCGGAACATGTCCGACCCTCTCTGCCAATGCTTACTTCTTCTTGGCGTACTTCATGGAGTCCAGGGCCACGGCAAGAATGATGATGCCGCCCTTGATGATGAACTGCCAGTAGGGGCTGACCCCTATGTAGGTCAAGCCGTAGTTGATCAGGGTGAAGATGAGCACCCCAGTGATGACACCGGCGACAGTCCCCACACCACCGGCAAAGGAGACACCGCCCACCACGCAGGCCGCGATGGCATCGAGTTCATACATGAAGCCGAGGTTGTTGGTGGCGCTGCCGATGCGGCCCGCTTCCAGCATGCCGCCGAAGGCGTAGAAGACGCCGGCCAGGGCGTAGATCATCACCAGGTTGACGGCCACGTTGACACCGGAGACCTTGGCGGCTTCCGGGTTGCCGCCGATGGCGAAGATGTT
Source organism: Aeromonas sp. R4-3 (assembly GCF_040908275.1). Lineage (NCBI taxonomy): Bacteria > Pseudomonadati > Pseudomonadota > Gammaproteobacteria > Aeromonadales > Aeromonadaceae > Aeromonas > Aeromonas sp. R4-3. Next base: position 131,347 of record NZ_JBFODK010000022.1, on the reverse strand, counting down.
CTTGCCAAAGCGGGTCTTGTTCCACAGCACCCAGACGAAGACGCTGGCGATGGCCGCGTAGAAGGTGAGATACGAAAGCTTGAACCCCCCTATCCGGATAAAGCCCTGCGCGAAGCTGGAGAAGCGGGGGTCGAAGCCGGCCACCGGGGAGGCACCTACAGAGTCAAAGTAGAGGGAGTTGATGCCGTAGACGATGATCATGGTGCCCAGGGTGGTGATGAAGGGCGTCACGTTCAGGTAGGCAACAATCAGGCCGTTGACCAGACCGATCAGGGCTCCCACAGCGCACACCAGCAGGATCACCGCCGGAATGGGCACTTCACCCAGACTGGGGAACACCTTGTTGACGTTGGTCAGCGCCTGCAGCATGGTGGCCGCGATCAGCGCCGCCAGACCGACCTGACGACCGGCCGAGAGATCCGTACCCTGGGTGATGATGATGCCCGCCACCCCGAGGGCTATGATGACCCGCACCGAGGACTGGGTCAGTATGTTGCTGAGGTTGGTGAGGCTGAGGAAGGAGGGCTCCTGGATCACTATGATCATGAGCAACACCAGCAGCACCAGGTAGATGGCGTTCTCTTTGAGCGCCTGCATCAGATTGAAATTTTTAGCCGACTCCATAATGTCTTCCTGTCTTTATAGGTACAGAGATGCCAGGCGCAGGATCTCGCTCTGGTCAGTTTCTTTGGTGTTGACGATCCCCGCGACCCGGCCATTGCTCATGACCATGATGCGATCCGTGATCCCCAGCAGTTCAGGCATCTCGGACGAGATGATGATGATGCCCTTGTCCTTCTTCGCCAGCTCCAGGATGAGCTGATAGATCTCGAACTTGGCGCCCACGTCTATGCCGCGGGTCGGTTCATCCAGCATCAGGATCTCCGGCTGGGTCAGCAGCCAGCGGCCTATGATGACCTTCTGCTGGTTGCCCCCGGAGAGGGAGCCAATCTGTGTCTGCTGGGTCGGTGTCTTGACCCGCATGGAGTCGATGACCCACTGGGTATCGCTCTTCATCTTGTTGTCGCTGAGCAGCCCCATGGATCCCTTGTAGCTGTCCATGTTGGCGATCAGGGAGTTGAAGGCGATATCGAGACGGGAATAGATCCCGGTGGAGCGGCGCTCCTCCGTCACCAGGGCGAAGCCGTTCTGGATCGCCTCGTGGGCGTTGCGATTGGCGACCTCCTTGCCGTGCAACTTGATGACACCGTCGCTGTGATCGCGGATGCCGAACAGGGTCTCGACTATGTCGGTGCGCTTTGCCCCCACCAGACCGGCGATGCCGAGGATCTCCCCCTTGTGCAGGTTGAAGCTCACGTCCTTGATGGAAGGCTGGTTCTTGGCCGTCAGGTGCTCGACTTCGAGGATCACCTCTTTCGGCTGGTTGGTTTTCTCCGGGAAGCGCTGGGTCAACTCACGACCGACCATCATGCCGATGATCTGATCCATGGTCATGCCCTCGAGCGGCTGGGTCGCCACCCACTGGCCATCCCGCAATATGGTGATCTCGTCACAGAGCTGGAAGATCTCTTCCATCTTGTGGGAGATGTAGACGATGCCGCACCCCTTGTCCTTCAACTTGTTGATGATCTTGAAGAGGTGGTTGACCTCTTTCTCGGTCAGGGAGGAGGTGGGTTCGTCCATGATGACGATCTTGGCGTCATAGGAGAATGCCTTGGCGATCTCGATCATCTGCATCTGGGAGACGGAGAGGGTGCCGACCTTGACCCGGGGGTCTATGTCGATGTCCAGCTCGTCGAAGATGCGCTTGGTGTCGTCATACATCTTGCCGTGGTCGATGAACCAGCCCTTGGTGGGATAGCGACCTAGCCACATGTTGTCCATCACGGTGCGTTGCAATACCAGGTTCAGCTCCTGGTGCACCATGGATACGCCATTTTCCAGCGCCTCTTTGGAAGAGGTGAAGTTGACCTCCTCGCCCTTGAAGAAGATCTTGCCCTGATCCTTCTCGTAGATGCCGAACAGGCACTTGAGCAGCGTGGACTTTCCTGCGCCATTCTCGCCCATCAACGCATGCACAGAATGAGGACGGACCCGTAAATTGACATTATCGAGTGCCTTGACGCCAGGAAAGCTCTTACTGACGTCAATCATCTCCAACAGCCATTCTGATTGTTGCCGTGTTGTCATATCAGCCATCACATCTGGTTGAAAAAAGGGCAAGGGGATCTCCCTTGCCCTGGAGGGGGGAATTACTCGAATTGGGACAGGTTGTCTTTATCAACGCCCACGTAGGCAACACGCACGACCTTGTTGTCGATCTTCCAGTTGGTGCCTTCACCGGCCGGCTTGCCTTCAGCCAGGTTCTTGGTCAGCTCGTAGGTGGCCTTGGCCTGGTTGGCCGCATCGTTCAGCACAGTACCCGCCATGGCACCGCTCTTGACCATGGCCAGGGCTTCCGGCAGGGCATCGACGCCGAACACCGGGATGGCGCTCTTGCCCTGGGCTTTCAGGGATTCAACAGCGCCCATTGCCATACCGTCGTTGTTGGCGATGACCACTTCGATCTTGTTGGCGTTGGGGCCGGAGATCCAGGCGTCCATCTTGTCTTTCGCCATGGCGGTATCCCACATACCGGTATCCATGTGCAGCTGCTCTGTCTTGACGCCGCCGTCATTCAGGGTCTTGACGACGTAGGTGGTGCGGGCTTCCGCATCCGGGTGGCCCGGCTCGCCCTTCAGCAGCACGAACTGGATGACGCCGTCCTTGTTCAGATCCCACTCAGGGTGTGCCTTCCAGTGCTTGGCGATCAGCTGGCCCTGGATGATGCCTGACTCCTTGGAGTCGGTACCCACGTAGTAGGCCTTGTCATAGCTGGCCAGGTCGGCCGCGCTCGGTTCCTTGTTGTAGAACACCACGGGGATCTCGTCCGCACGGGCCTTCTCGATCACGACAGGGGCCGCCGCCGGGTCAACCAGGTTGATGGCCAGCGCCTTCACGCCCTTGGCCAGCAGCACGTCGATCTGGTCGTTCTGCTTGGACTGGTCATTCTGGGAGTCATTCATCAGCAGCTCCACACCGGGATTGGCTGCCGCTTCCTTCTCGATGGCCTTGCGCACTACCGCCATGAAGTTGTCGTCATACTTGTAGACGGTGACACCGATACGGGTATCGGCCTGGGCTTGGGCTCCCGCCATCAGTCCCATCAGCAAGGTGGCAACTGTCGTGAGTTTTTTCATTGTTATGCTCCGATCTCTAATATCTGTTTTTGTAGGGAATGCTGTACACCGTTTGAACTGGCGCCAGCCTAATGTAATCAGTTTGTTGTATGGCGGTCTGTGATCATGGCAACAAAATGAAAACGTTTACACTCTGTTACATAGACATAAAACATTTTAAAATCAATCAGATAACCAATTAAAAGACCTTTACGAATCCATTTTCGTCATCGGCGTCAGATTCAGTGTAGAACACAGTTCCAACTGTAACTTCCAGGCGGCAACCAGAATTCGGGTCGCACGCTCTGGCTCCAGGAGTCATCGCCCCCTACACCCATGTGGAAACCATCCAGGCAGAGGTGCAATCCCCCCTGAGCCACCAGATCGGTCTGGTGGCGGGCCTGGGCCAGCTGCTGCTGGCTGTAGCGGCTGACGCTGAAGTGGAACTTGCCCTCCATGCTCACCTCTGCGAGGCGCAGCTGACGGGTATCGCAACGCAACCCGTTGTCGGTCGGGAACACATAGGGGGTGTGCAGGGCCGAGATCGGCAATTGCCAGCGATGGAGGTCGGCGGCAAGCTGACGATCCGGATAGTTCTCGTGGGGACCGCGTCCCAGCCAGCTCACCTCGTCGACCTCGTCGGCCAGCCAGAGCCTGGCCCCGATGCGGGGCAGGGATGGCATATCGGCGGCAACCTCCACCTCTATGCGCAGCGCCATGGCGCCGTCGGCACCGAAGCTGTGATGCCAGCGGGTCAGCAGCCGCAGCGACTCCCCGACGAAGTAACCGTGGGATACGACCAGCGTCCCCTTATCGGGGTTAGCCTCCAGGCCGAGGCAGCGGTGCTGCAGATCATTGAGCCCGGCCTCCTGCCAGCGGGCAATCCAGGCGTTGGGATCCGCGTGATCCGCCTCGCTGGTGCCGATGTCGTTGTCGAGCGGTGCCCGGTAGAAGTGATCGGCGATGGCATCCCGCAGCCGCTCACGGCCCTGTTTCTGCCAGCTGCTGATGCGGCCGCTGGCCTTGTCCAGCCGCCACTCGCTGCCTGCGGCACGCACCAGCCAGTGGTCCGGCTGTTCGCTCAATGAGGCGGGAGCCCGGGTAACAGGCAGGGCCAGAGGGGTCGGCAGCATGCATTGCTGGCGCGCCACCTCGTGATCCGCCCCGGCCCAGGCCGTGGCGGTGGGCTGCACTATGGCCAGCTCCAGCCAGGCCAGGGTGCCTGCGGCAAATCCCGGCAGCCGCTCCAGCAGGGTCAGCGTCACTCTGCCCTGGGGCGCCAGCTCGAGCGGGCACTCACCCTGGCTCAGCACCACACCGTCCTCCAGCAGCTGCCAGCGCAACACCTCGTTGTCCGTGGGGCGGAACAGGTATTCGCTGCGGATCTCGACCCGGAGCGGCTGCCGGCTTTGCAGGGTCAGCATGAAGGGCTGCTGGGCCCGTTTCGCCTCGAACAGGGCGGGATGCGGAGTCCGGTCCGGGAACAGCAGGCCGTTGCAGCAGAACTGGCGATCGTTGGGAATATCGCCGAAGTCACCGCCATAGGCCCAGAAATGGCGGCCATCGTCGGTCTGCTTGTCGAGCCCCTGATCCACCCAATCCCACACGAAGCCGCCCTGCAAGCGGGGATGATCGCGAAACGCCTGCCAGTAGTGGGCGTAGCCCCCCAGGCTGTTGCCCATGGCGTGGGCATATTCGCAGAGGATGAGCGGCCGGGTCTCTTCCGGCAGGCCTATCCACTTGGCCAGCGCCCACTTGGGCACCGCCGGGAAGGGTTGATCCTGATGGGTACGGGCATACATGGGGCAGATGATGTCGGTGGCCGGGGTATCGGCCCCGCCCCCTTCGTACTGGACCGGCCGGCTCGGATCGGCCCGTTTGACCCACTGGTACATGGCGTCGTGGGCCGGGCCATAGCCGGATTCGTTGCCCAGGGACCAGATGATGATGCTGGGGTGGTTGAAGTCCCGCGCTACCATGCGGGTAACCCGCTCCAGGAAGGCGTTGCTCCAGGCGGGATCCTGCGCCAGCCGCCCCATGGGGGTCATGCCGTGGGTCTCCAGGTTCGCCTCGTCCACCACGTAGAGGCCGAGCCGGTCACACAGTTGGTAGAACTCGGGATGGTTGGGGTAGTGGGAGCAGCGCACCGCGTTGAAGTTGTGCTGCTTCATCAGCCGCAGATCCTGCTCCATGGCGGCAGGGGTCACCACATGGCCCAGGGCGGGATCGTGTTCGTGGCGATTGGCGCCGCGGATCAGCAGCGGCTGGCCGTTGACCCTCAGCAGGCCGCCCTTGATCTCCACCGCCCGAAAACCCACATCATGGGCCTCGCTCTCGATGGGCTCGCCCTGCTCATCCAGCAGGGTCAGGGTCAGTCGATAGAGGTGCGGCGTCTCGGCGCTCCACTTGTGCGGCGCCGCTACCTCCAGCCACAGCTCGGCCCTGTCTGGGTAGGCGCCCTTCTCGTCGATGGCGCCTGTGCCGAGCGGCTGGCGCCGATCGGCGATCAGCGTCTCGCCGAAATAGAGCTTGGCCTCCACCGCCAGCCCGGCGCCCTCATTGACCTGCAGCGCCACCTTGAGGCGGGCGTCCCGGTAACAGGCGTCCAGCACTGGGGTCAGCCGCACGTCCAGCAACCGGCGCTCGGGTTTGTGCAGCAGGCTGACGGAGCGGAAGATGCCGCTCATGCGCCACATGTCCTGATCCTCCAGATAGGAGCCATCGGACCAGCGCAGCACCAGCACGGCCAGCCGGTTCGCACCGGCCTGCAGGAAGTCGCCGAGATCGAATTCGGCGGGCAGCCTGCTGTCCTGGGAGTAACCGACCCAGCGGCCGTTGCAGAACAGATGGAAGGCGCTGTCTACCCCATCGAAAATGATGCGGGTCTGGCCGCTGGCCAGCCAGTCGACGGGCAGTGCAAACTCGCGGGAATAGCAGCCAGTGGGATTCTCGGCCGGCACCCGGGGCGGATCGCAGGGGAAGGGGTACTTGATGTTGGTATAGATGGGGCGATCAAACCCCTGCAGTTGCCAGTTGCCGGGCACCCTGATGGGGGTCGCGCCGGGCAGATCCCCGCTCAGCCACTCCTCTGGCACCAGCTCAGGGGCTTCGAAGAAGGAGAAACGCCAGTCGCCATCGAGCAGCATGCGGGAGGGCGAAGGGAGCCCGGCACGGGCATCGGCCTCGCTGCGCCAGCTGAACAAGGGGGTATGGGCAGGCAGACGATTCACCGATGTAATCGCCTGGGTCTGCCAGTCCTGACGGGCCACTATCTCCCTGAGCATTCTTCTCTCTCCCTGCATGAAACAGATAACGCATGCAGTGTAGGGGAGTTTTGCCCGGTGATCGGCGATCTCGCTCACACAGATGTAAACGATTACACTGATTTTGTTAAGTAAAACAGGGTAAAAATAAGATAAATGAAAGTAAAAGATCGCACTGCCGGATAGGCAGGCTGAAACGGGGCGATCCAGACGGGGAAACCGGGGAAAAAGAGAGAGGCTTAGCCTCGAATGGGAACTCTTTAGGCGCATCATCAGAGGCGGCCACTCAACGACCTCCAATCCACCGTCAGAAGACGGCAAGGAGACACAGCCTTCAGAGGCTGGAGGGCCATCGGATGCGATTGTTCAGAGACTGGCGGACGCCATCAAGCGGCAATTGAACAGGGACCTGGGCGTGTAGCGGCGCCTCTGCCCCCCCCCACTCCAGCGCCATGACAACGGCAAATGGGAAGAACGTGAGCCTGTAAACACGCCTCTACCGCCTTCACTCCACCGTCATGACGGCGGCGAGAAGATGCGGCGATCAGAGCCTGACGGGCGCGACCGAGTGGCGGTTGATAAGGGTCGGGGTGTAGATCCGGCTCTGCACCGTCTCGCTCTCCCCGGCGGCGAGTTGCAACGCCAGTTTGGCGGCCTGAGCGGCCATGAGTTCGATGGGATAGCGCATGGTGGATAGCTTGGGTCTCAGGTATCTGGCATAGATGATGTCATCGAAGCCCACCACAGAGACCTCTTCCGGCACCTTGAGGCCGTTGTCCGCCAGCACCGAGATGGCCCCTGCCGCCATGGCGTCGTTGTAGGCCACCACGGCCGTGATGGGCAGCCCCTTGGCCAGCAGGTTGAGCATGGCGCGCTCCCCCCCTTCCTCATTGGGCATGCCGCTCTCCACCAGCTCGGGATCGGCGCTCAAACCCGCCTCGGCCAGGGCATCCTGATAACCCTGATGGCGCAGCAGGGCATCCTCGATGGCGTGATCCGAACTGAGGAAGGCGATGTGACGGTGCCCCAGCTCCAGCAGATGGCGGGTCGCGGTGGCGGCCCCCTGCCGGTTGTTGAGGGCGATGCAGCGGCCCCGAAGGCTCGGGATGTCGCGGTTGATCAGCACCATGCCGGGGGCTCGCAGGGCGTAGTCGATGAGCTCCTCGTCGCTGAGCGCCTTGCTGTGCACCACCAGCGCCTCGCAGCGCTTGCCGATCAGCAGATCTATGGCTTCCCGCTCCTGCTGGGCGCGGTGAAAACCATTACCCATCAGCAGGTGCAACCCCTGTTCCACCGCCACGGCGGCGACCCCCTTGACCAGGGCTCCGAAGAAGGGATCCGCCACGTCACCGACCACCACCCCCATGGTGTCGCAGGTCTGGCTGACCAGGGCCCGGGCGTTGGCGTTGGGGGTGTAGCCCAGCTCGGCCATGGCCTTCTGCACTACCTCGCGGGAGGCGGCGCTGGCCTTGGGTGAGTTGTTCATCACCCGTGAAACCGTTGCCACCGATACATTGGCCAAACGGGCGACATCCTTGATGGTGCTCATGCTGTTTTCACTTATTTCACGGTTCGATATGGCGCCATTATACCGGGCAATGTCACTGATAACAGGGGGAAAAGCCATGTCGATGCATTTATAACCACACAAACAAGTGTAATCGTTTCCACATATTTGTTAACCAGTTCACAGTTTGTCCGTCAGCCCCTCGGCTAGACTCCTGCTCAGGCTTTCCTTGCGTGAGGCACGAACGGTGGAGAAGAGGATGAGAGTACTGGTGACCGGCGGTTGCGGCTATATCGGCAGCCACACCTGTCTGGCCTTGCAGGCGGCAGGCATGGAGCCCGTGGTGGTGGACAACCTCTGCAACAGCAAGGCCGCCGTGCTGACACGGGTCGCCGCCATCAGCGGGCAGATGCCCAAATTCTATCAGGGGGACATCCGTGATCCTGCCCTGCTGGACAGCATCTTCGCCGAGCAGCAGATAGACGCCGTGATCCACTTCGCCGCCCTGAAAGCGGTCGGCGAATCGACCCGGATCCCCCTCGAATATTATGAGAACAACCTGAGCGGCACCCTGGTGCTGCTGCAGGCGATGAAGCGGGCCGGGGTTCACAACCTGGTGTTCAGCTCCTCGGCCACCGTCTACGGCGACCCGGCCAGCACCCCCATCCGGGAAGACTTCCCGCGCAGCGCCACCAATCCCTATGGCCGTTCCAAGCTGATCATCGAGGAGATCCTCGAGGATCTGCAGACTGCCGAACCCCACTGGAGCATGACGCTGCTGCGCTACTTCAACCCGGTCGGTGCCCACGAGTCCGGCACCCTGGGGGAGGATCCCCAGGGCATGCCCAACAATCTCATGCCCTATATCACCCAGGTGGCCATTGGCCGTCGTGACTGTCTCTCGGTCTTTGGAAACGATTACAACACTGTGGACGGCACAGGGGTGCGCGACTATATCCATGTGATGGATCTCGCCGAGGGGCACGTCAAGGCGCTGCACCACTGTGCGGGGCGAGGCGGCGTCCACCCTTACAACCTGGGTACGGGCCAGGGCCAGAGCGTGCTGCAGATGGTGGCGGCGTTCGAGGCGGCATGCGGCCGCCCCCTGCCCTGTCGCATCGAACCCAGACGCCCGGGTGACATCGCCGAATGCTGGGCCGATCCCGCCAAGGCCGAGCGCGAGCTGGGCTGGCATGCCACCCGGGATCTCGCGGCCATGTGCGCCGACAGCTGGCGCTGGCAGTTCGCCAACCCGAACGGTTACGAGGAGTAGGCCTGACGGCCTGCCCGTTACGATTTTCTCAACTCATTGATTGGAGTGATGATGTTCAACCCTGTTGATCACCCCCACCGCCGTTTCAACCCGCTGACCGGCCAATATGTGCTGGTCTCCCCCCACAGGGCCAAGCGCCCCTGGCAGGGTCAGGTCGAAAAAATAAGCCAGGCACCGAGCCAGTCCCACGATCCGGACTGCTTCCTCTGTGCGGGCAACAAGCGCGTCACCGGCGACCAGAATCCCGACTATCAAAAAACCTTCGTCTTCACCAACGACTTCGCCGCCCTGATGCAGGACACCCCGGCCGCCGACAGCCAGCAGGATCCCCTGCTGAAGCTGGAGGCCGCCCGCGGCACCAGCCGGGTCATCTGCTTCTCGCCGGATCACGGCAAGACACTCCCCGAGCTGGCGCTGCCCGCCATAGAAGCGGTGATCACCACCTGGATGAGCCAGGTGGCCGAGCTGTCGAGCCAGTGGGACTGGGTGCAAGTCTTTGAAAACAAGGGCGCCGTCATGGGCTGCTCCAACCCCCATCCCCATGGCCAGCTGTGGGGCAGCGACTTCCTGCCCAACGAGATCGCCCGCGAAGAGCAGCACCAGCGCGACTGGCTGGCCGAACACGGCCGCCCGCTGCTGCTGGACTATGTGGAGCGGGAACTGGCGGACAGATCCCGCATAGTGGTGGAGACCGAACACTGGCTGGCAGTGGTGCCCTTCTGGGCGGCCTGGCCGTTCGAAACCCTGCTGCTGCCCAAGGCCCATGTGCCCTCCCTGCTGGATCTCACCCAGGAGCAGCAAGAGGATCTGGCGGTGGCGCTCAAGGAGCTCACCAGCCGCTACGACAATCTATTCGAGTGCAGCTTCCCCTACTCCATGGGCTGGCACTTCGCGCCGCCCAAGTCGGATTGTCCCGAGGCCTGGCAACTGCACGCCCACTTCTATCCGCCCCTGCTGCGCTCCGCCACGGTACGCAAGTTCATGGTGGGCTTCGAGATGCTGGCCGAAACCCAGCGAGACCTGACCCCGGAACAGGCCGCCGAGCGCCTGCGCTCCCTCTCCCCCGTTCATTACAAAGCCAATGAGGTGACCCCATGACCCCGAGCCAACGCGTCAGCGCCGTGTTTGCCGAGCAGTTTGAGCAACAACCCGACCTGCTGGTGCGCGCCCCCGGTCGCGTCAACCTCATCGGCGAGCACACCGACTACAACGACGGCTTCGTGCTGCCCTGCGCCATCGACTACGAGACCTGTGTCGCCATCGGCCTGCGCAGCGACAACCTGGTGCACGTGATCGCCGCCGACTACGGCAACCAACGGGATCTGTTCGACCTGGACAAGCCCATCACCCATCATCCGGACCAGCGCTGGAGCGACTACATTCGCGGCGTGGTCAAGCATCTGCAAGCCCGTGGCCATGCCCTGCGCGGCCTCAATCTGGTGGTCTCAGGCAACGTGCCCCAGGGGACCGGCCTGTCGTCGTCCGCGTCTCTTGAGGTGGCCATAGGCCAGGCCTTCAAGGAGGCCCTGGGGCTTCACATCAGCCAGGCCGAGATCGCCCTCAACGGCCAGCAGGCGGAGAACCAGTTCGTCGGCTGCAACTGCGGCATCATGGATCAGATGATCTCCGCCAGTGGCAAGCAGGATCACGCCCTGCTGCTGGACTGCCGCTCCCTGGAGACCCGCCTCATCCCCATGCCCGAAGATCTGGCGGTGCTGATCGTCAACTCAAACGTGCGCCGCGGCCTGGTGGACAGCGAATACAACACCCGTCGCCAGCAGTGCGAGACCGCCGCCCGTCACTACGGGGTCAAGGCCCTGCGCGACCTGGATCTGGCCGCGCTGGAAGCGGGCAAGGCCGGGCTGGACGAAGCCTGCTACCGTCGTGCCCGCCACGTGGTGGGGGAGAACGCCCGCACCCTGGCCGCCGCCGAGGCGCTGGCCTCTGGCGATCTGGTGCGCCTCGGCGAGCTGATGGGCCAGTCCCATGCCGCCATGCGGGATGACTTCGAGATCACCGTGCCCGCCATCGACGGCCTGGTGGAGATCATCAAGGCAGAGATCGGTACCCAGGGCGGCGTGCGCATGACAGGGGGTGGCTTCGGTGGCTGCGTGGTGGCCCTGCTGCGCCCGGCGCAGGTGGACGAGGTGATCGCCGTGGTCGAGGCCCAGTACCCGGCCAGGTTTGGCCTCAAGGCGGACTGCTACGTCTGCCGCGCCAGCGCCGGGGCTGGCAGGCTCTAACGGGAAGCAGATGAGTGATAGGTCACTGACCATAGAAACGGGCAAACCATGAAGATATTCGAACTGGAAAACGAGGAGGGGCTGCGCCTGCGCGGCCTCGAATTTGGCGCCACCCTCACCTCCCTCAGCCTGCCGGTAGCGGGCCAGCGCCGTGAAGTGCTGCTGGGCTGCACCGATGAAGCCTATGCCACCCAGCAGGTGTGGCTGGGGGCAGTGGCGGGGCGCTTTGCCAACCGCATCGGCGGCGCCGAGCTGGTGCGAGGAGACGAACGCTGGTCTCTGGACGCCAATCAGGCCCCCCATTGCCTGCATGGCGGACGAGCCGGATTCCATCGTCAGTCCTGGCAGATCAAGGAGCGGGAGGCGGACAGGGTCAGGCTGGCCCTGCTCTCAAGGGCGGGAGATCAGGGCTTCCCCGGCAACCTTCGAGTGACCCTGGAGTACCGGCTGGAGCAGCAGGATCTGGTGGTCGACTTCAGGGCCAGCACGGACGCGCCGACCCCGGTCAGCCTCACCAGCCACGCCTACTTCAATCTCGATGGCCACCAGGGCGGCAGCGATCTGCACTCTGATATTCGCAATCATGCCATCAGCATCAATGCCGATCGCTTCCTGCCCACCGACCAGAGCGGTTTGCCGCTCGCCATCACGCCGGTGGAGGGCCCCTTCGATCTGCGCACCGAACGCCCCATAGGCCAGGCTTGGCTGAGCCACCCCCAACAGCAGCAGGCCAAGGGCTTTGATCACGCCTTTCTGCTGAATGGCCCCGAACGGGCGTGGGCGGCACGGGTGGTCTCAGGGGATAAGCAGCTGGTGATGGAGGTCCATACCAATCAACCCTCTCTGCAGTTCTACACCGGCAACTGGCTGGCCAGCACGCCGGACCGCAGCGGTCGGCCATACCGGGATTACGACGGTTTCTGCCTGGAGGCGCAACAGTTGCCGGACAGCCCGAACCGGCCCGAGCTCGGCGACCCCTGGCTGCTGCCGGGCCAGCTGTATCACCACCAGACCCGTTACCGCCTGATCCCCGCAGGCTAAGACCCCTACCGATCTCCCCCTTCAAAGGGGGAGGCGCTATGACGCCCCTTATGAAGGGGAGAGGTGGGGTTCTTCACCCTCTCTTGCTGACGACAGTCCACCGAACCAACTCAGGAGTCTTGATGAACATGGATGATCACTACCTGGCCGCGCCGGATCGTTACCAGCGCCAGCCCTACAGAGCCGCCGGTCGCCACGGTTTGCGCCTGCCCGGCATAGGCCTCGGCCTCTGGCACAACTTCGGCGCCGGGAGCGATCCCGCCAGGGTGAAGGCCATGGTGCATCAGGCCTTCGATCTGGGGATCACCCACTTCGATCTCGCCAACAACTACGGGCCGCCGCCAGGCTCCGCCGAGATCACCTTCGGCGGCGTGCTCAAACGCAGTCTGGCCCCCTACAGAGACGAGCTCATCATCGCCAGCAAGGCGGGCTATGTGATGTGGGACGGCCCCTACGGCGATGGCGGCAGCGCCAAGTACCTGTTTGCCAGCCTGCACCAGAGCCTGCGCCGGCTCGGGCTCGACTATGTGGACATCTTCTATCACCACAGGCCGGATCCCCGCACCCCGCTGGAGGAGACCTGTCAGGCGCTGGCGCTCATGGTGCGTCAGGGCAAGGCGCTCTACGTCGGCCTCTCCAACTACCCGGCCGAGCTTGCCGCCAGGGCGGCGACCCGGCTGGCGGAGCTGGGCACCCCCTGCCTGGTCAACCAGCTCAAGTACTCCCTGTTCCAGCGCGACATCGAGGCCGAGACGCTGCCGGTCTGCCGCGAGCAGGGAATGGGGGTGGTCGCCTTCTCGCCCCTGGCGGGAGGCCTGCTGAGCGATCGCTACCTGGAGGGGATCCCGGCGGACTCCCGCGCCGCCAGCGCCAGCCCCTTCCTCCAGCCAGACCAGATCACCCCGGACAAGCTGGCCCGCATCCGCGCCCTCCATGCCCTGGCGCAGCAACGAGGCCAACCCCTGTCACAGCTGGCATTGCAGTGGGTGCTTCGCGATCCCGTGGTGAGCTGCGCCCTGATCGGCGCCAGCAGCCCGCAGCAGATAGTGAGCGCGGTCGAGGCCCAGGCCCTGCCGCCATTGGACGAGGCGCTGCAGCAGCAGATCCTGGCGGTGCTGGCATGACGGGCCTATGCCGCTGACCATGTCAGAAGATGACGGAACCAGGGGACTGTCGGCCCCTGCCCCGCGCCGCCCGCAGACAGACGACCCCTGCCGCGCGGCACCTAGCGGGTTCGACGGTCCCTTCCAATAATCTCTGGTTGCTCGCGTGATTTTCCGCCATCATTGGCCGCCCCGACCCTGATCGGGGCTGATTTTATCCGGACCCATCAACCAAGAGATCTGTACCATGACCGAATCCTACGCCCTGTTTGTGGCCTTCGTGCTGGGCATAGTGGAAGGCCTGACCGAGTTTCTGCCCGTTTCCTCCACCGGCCACATGATCATCGTCGGCCACCTGCTCGGTTTCGAAGGCCCCAAGGCCGCCACCTTCGAGGTGGTGATCCAGCTGGGCTCCATCCTGGCTGTGGTCGTCATGTTCTGGCGCCGGCTGTTCGGCCTCATCGGCATCCATTTTGGTCAGAAACCGGCACCTGGGCATGCCACCCTCTCCCTGGTGCACATCATCCTCGGCATGCTGCCCGCCGTGCTCATCGGGCTGGCCATCCACAGCTGGATCAAGGCCCATCTGTTTGGCCCTGAAACCGTGATGTATGCCCTGGTGGCCGGCGGCATACTGCTCATCATCGCCGAGAAGTTCCGCCCAGCCGTCACCGCCGAGACACTGGACGACATCAGCTACAAGCAGGCGTTCGGCATAGGCCTGTTCCAGTGCCTGGCGCTCTGGCCCGGTTTCTCCCGCTCCGGCGCCACCATCAGCGGCGGCATGCTGATGGGCATCAGCCGCCATGCGGCGGCCGAATTCTCCTTCATCATGGCGGTGCCCATGATGATGGCGGCCAGCGGACTGGACCTCTACAAGAGTCGCGACTTCCTCTCCATGGCCGACTTCCCCATGTTTGCGGTGGGCTTCGTCACCGCCTTCGCGGTCGCCATGGTCGCCATCAAGACCTTCCTGGCGCTGATCCGTCGCCTCGACTTCATCCCGTTCGCCATCTACCGCTTCGTGGTGGCCTTCGCCGTCTACCTGGTATTTGTGGCCTGATCCCGAGGGATTGCCTGATGAAAAAAGGGACCGTTAAGGTCCCTTTTTCTATTGCTGCCCGCACTCAATAGAGGCGATGGCTGATGCCGTTGAGCAGCCGCGACAATCCCTTGGTGAAGTGGACGGGTGCGTCCTGCACCGTGTAGCAGAGGCAGCCGTCCGGGGTGTGCGGGCTGTGGGCGTGACTGGCGTCGCGCCAGATGAAGTCCCCCGCCTGATAGCAGATGTCCCCCTCCTGCATGTTGCCTGCCAGCAGCAGGGTCAGCTCATAGCCCTTGTGGGTATGCTCGGGGATGCGGCCACCGGCCTCGATGTGGAGCAGGCTGGCGCGAGCCCCCATCTCGTCGAGCGGCAGGCTGTGCTGGCGAATGGCGCCCACATGGCGCCACTTGGGCGCATGGTGGCGGGCAAGCACCCGTGGCAGCCGGTAGGATTGGCCCGCGACCCGCAACTCGGGGGCCGGCCGCACCTGCTGCGCTAGCTCGGCCACGGTCGCCACGGGTTGTTGCAGTATCTCCGCCAGCATGGCGTCGAGCCCGGCCGGCAGCCCCTGGTCCGGCGCGGCCGGCGCCAGGAGCTGGTTCGCCAGCTCGGCCTCAAGGGTCTGTACCTGGGCGGCACACTCGGGGCAGAGCTCGCAATGGGCAGAGACACCGACGGCCAGCGGCAGGGGCAACTCGTCGGCGGCGAAGGCCCGCAACATGAGTTCGGTCGGATGGGTCTTAATCATGGCCTTGCTCCACTTGCTCTTTCAGTTTCTGTAATGCCAGCCGGAGGCGGGACTTGATGGTCCCGAGCGGGACGCCTAGCCTGTCGGCCAGCTCCTGCTGGGAAAACTCCTGCAGATAGATGCCGCGCACCACCTGTTGTTGCGGCTCCGGCAGGGTGGCGAGGTAATCTGCCATCTGGCGGGTCAGCACGGCGTCCTCCCCGCCGCTCAGGTGCTCCTCTTCCGCCCTGAACTCCAGCAGGGGCCACAGCTCCTCGGCGCAGAGATCCTCCTTGCTGGCGCGACGGCGCCGCAGCATGTCGAAACTCTGGTTGCGCATGACGGTATAGATCCAGGTGGTCGGCGCCCCCTTCTCGGGGTGATAGAGGCGAGCCTTCTGCCACACCAGCAGCATGGTCTCCTGCACCAGCTCGAGGGCGTTGGCCTCGCTGCCGAGGTGGCGCATCCCATAGCTGCGGATGCGCGGCGCGAAGTGGTGGAACAGGGTGGCGAAGGCGACCTTGTCGCCATGTTCGGCCACCCGAATGAGAAGAGACGTCAGATCGCCATCTGGGTTGTCCATGGGGGGCGATATCCTGCGTGGAGCCGATTGTGGTTGGCCAGTATATGCCATTGCGCCATCCCTTGAGTGTTGCTGTCATCACCATTACGACGGGCGGGGCAAAAGGATCACCGGGGACGGGAATTCAGTGGCTCGCGACCAGCAGGCCACTCAGCAGGGAGAGGGCGGGCTGGTTATCCTTGGCCGCAACCAGCCACTGCTTCTGCTCCACCGGGATGGGCAGTACCTCCAGCCAACGCTGGGCTACCCAGCTGGCGTCGTCCCAGTCGGGCTCGGGGTAGAGGGCAGCGTATTCCGGGTAGTCGTTGAACACATCCTGCAGCGCCTTGGCCAGGGTGTGCTGGTCGGCCTTGAGCCGGCCGCTCTGCCAGGGGGGCAGCGGCTCCACCTCACCCACCCGCAGGCCGTCAGGCTCCTGCCACAGATCGACTATCCTGACCCGCTCCACCCCGAGCACTGTGATGCCGAGCAGACCGTCCGGCAGCAGATCGAAATCGATGATCCGCACCCGGGTGGCGATGGGATACATGTTGCGCATGGCCTCGGGCTGGCGGGGGTCCAGCATGCAGAGCGCAAACTCCCGCTCCCGCACCTCGGCAATCATGCGCTGATACCTGGGCTCGAAGATGCGCAGCGGCATTATGCCGCCGGGCAGCAGGTGGGCGGAGAGTGGAAACAGCACCAGTGTCATCGGGATCGTCCTCTAGCGACTTCCTCTAAGGATACGACCGCCGGACGACGCGGGATCATTCAGACCAAATTGGAATAAATAACCCCTTAACAATCAGGGGAAAATAGCCTGGACAAGCCGCTTCGATATGCAGTAGAAATGGATAACCACCACTTATTCAAATCAATATTCTGCAATGTGGTGAAAAACGCAGTGAAATATCCGCCACCCCAAGGGGGTCGGGCCATTCCTATAGTTTTCTCGGCCCGATGCGGGTAAAATTCACGCCCTTATCCAGTCAGTCATTTTTCGACGCGCAACCTCGGTGGTCAGTTATGAAAGAGCATATTCATCATCTACTTGAACAAACGGTAGCCAATCTCAAGTCCGCGGGCGTCTTGCCGGCCGACCTGGAAGCCCGGGTGCAAGTAGACCGATGCAAGGAGAAGGCTCACGGCGACCTGGCCACCAACCTGGCCATGCTGCTGGCCAAACCGGCCCGCAAGAACCCCCGTGAGCTGGCCGCTGCCATCATAGAGCACCTGCCCGCCTCCGATCTGATCGCCAAGGTCGAGATCGCCGGTCCCGGCTTCATCAACTTCTTCTTCGACCCGAGCTGGCTGGCCGGTCAGGTGGAAGCCATGGTGACCAGTGCCAACGCCAACGTGAAGCTGCCGACCCCGCAAACCGTGGTGGTGGACTACTCGGCGCCGAACGTGGCCAAGGAGATGGCGGTGCACCACATCCGCAGCACAGTCCTCGGTGACGTCGCCGCCCGCGCCCTGGAGTTCCTCGGCCACAAGGTGGTGCGTGCCAACCACATCGGCGACTGGGGCACCCAGTTCGGCATGCTGATCGCCTACCTGGAGAAGATGGCCAACGAGCACGCCTCCGACATGGAGCTCAAGGACCTGGAAGCCTTCTACACCCAGGCCAAGCGTCACTACGACGAAGACGAAGCCTTCGCCGAGCGCGCGCGCAACTACGTGGTCAAGCTGCAGGGTGGCGATGAGTACTGCCGCACCATGTGGAAGAAGCTGGTCGACATGACCATGGAGCAGAATCAGCGCAACTACGATCGCCTGAACATCTCCCTGTCCAACAAGGACATAATGGGCGAGTCCATGTACAACGACATGCTGCCCCAGATAGTGGCCGACCTGAAGGCCCGTGGCCTGGCGGTCGAGAGCGAAGGCGCGACCGTGGTCTTCCTCGACGAGTTCAAGAACAAGGATGGCGAGCCCATGGGCGTCATCATCCAGAAGAGCGATGGCGGCTTCCTCTACACCACCACCGACATCGCCTGTGCCAAATACCGTTACGAGAGCCTGGGCGCCGACCGTGTCATGTACTTCATCGACTCCCGTCAGCACCAGCACCTGATGCAGGCCTGGACCATCACCCGCAAGGCGGGCTATGTGCCGGAATCCGTACCGCTTGAGCACCACGCCTTCGGCATGATGCTGGGCAAGGACGGCCGCCCCTACAAGACCCGCTCCGGTGGCACCGTCAAGCTGGTCGATCTGCTGAACGAGGCCGAAGAGCGCGCCAGTGCCCTGCTGGAGAGCCGCAACAGCGATCTCAGCGCCGAAGACAAGGCCAAGGTGGTGCACGCCATCGCCATGGGCGCGGTCAAGTATGCGGATCTCTCCAAGAACCGCACCACAGACTACATCTTCGACTGGGACATGATGCTGTCGTTTGAAGGCAACACTGCCCCTTACCTGCAGTACGCCTACACCCGCATCCAGTCCATCTTCCGCAAGGCGAACATAGATGCCGAGGCCCTGACCGGCCACGTGACCCTGAACGAAGAGGCCGAAGAGGTGCTGGCCCAGAAGCTGATCCAGTTCTCCGACGCGGTCAACGGCGTGGCAGACAAGGGCATGCCGCACCTGCTGTGCACCTATCTGTACGAGCTGTCCGGCAACTTCATGACCTTCTACGAAGCCTGCCCGATCAACAAGGACGGCGTGGACGAAGCGACCCGCAACAGCCGCCTGCTGCTGTGTGCCGCCACCGCCAAGGTGCTCAAGCTGGGCCTGGGCGTGCTGGGCATCCATACCCTGGAGCGCATGTAATAGATGGCGACCCGGGATTACGTCGGCAACAGCCCGAGACGACGGGCCGGTGGTCGTAACATCAAGAAAGCGGCACCTCGCCGCTTTCCTGTTATCCCGGCACTGCTGGCCGGGGCCCTGGTCGTCGGCTTTGGCGCCTTCCTTTACCTGATCAACGGCAAGGGGGCGGATGCCCCCACCATAGAAGAGCAGGTGAAGGCCAACAAACCCAAGGCACAGGGCAATACCCTGCCCCAGGAGAAGTGGAGCTACATAGAGCGGCTGGAGAACAAGCAGGTGGACATCATAGAGCCGCCGCCCCAGCCGGGCGTGCTGCCGCCTCCGCCTGCCGAGACCCTCACCCTGCAACCCGAGAAGCTGCCGCAGCCAGTACCGACCGAGATCCCCCAACCCGGGACCCCCCTAGGTCAGGTGAAGCCCTTCCAGCCGCAACCGGTGCAACCGACCAAGCCGGCCACCGGTGCCCCGGTCGCCAGCGCGCAAGAGCAGGTGATCGACCAGAAGGCAGAGCGTGAGCGGATGGAGCGGGAGATCCGTGCCGAGCTGGAGCGGGAACGCGCCGAGGCAGCCAAGGCCAAGGCGGCGACCCAAACGGCGGCAGCCGACGGCGGTCGCTACATGATGCAGTGTGCCGCGCTGCGCTCGCAGGATTCCGCAGAGTCGCTCAAGGCGCGCATCGCCTTCGGCGCCGGCCTCTCCTCCAGCCTGCAGGTGGTCAATGGCGCCAATGGCACCGTCTACAAGGTGATGGTGGGTCCCTTCAGCGGCAAGGCGGCCGTCGATGCGGCCAACCGCAAGCTGCAGAGCTCAGGCATCAGCGGCTGCATTCCCAAGAAAGGCTAGCCACAGAGCCAATCAAGAAGGGCCGGGGGACAACCCCGGCCCTTCTCCTTTCGACTCCCCTCTCCCTCGCCGGCATGGCCTCCCCCTTTCTCCCGACAACAGGCAGGCTTGAAAAGCCGGTTTGCCATCCCCATCTTTCTTGCCATGCACAGTCCGGCCGTCATTCGGCTCAAGCGAGGTAAGTAAAGTGACTACCATAGTTTCCGTCCGCCGCAACGGCCAGGTCGTGATCGGCGGTGATGGCCAGGTCTCCCTCGGCAACACCGTCATGAAGGGCAACGCCCGCAAGGTTCATCGTCTCTACAACGGCAAGGTGCTGGCAGGTTTTGCCGGCGGCACCGCCGACGCCTTCACCCTGCTCGAGCGCTTCGAAGCCAAACTGCAGGCCCATCAGGGCAACCTGGAACGCGCCGCCGTGGCGCTGGCCAAGGACTGGCGCACCGATCGCGCCCTGCGCCGCCTCGAAGCCCTGCTGGCCGTGGCCGACGAGCACAAATCCTTCATCATCACCGGCAACGGTGACGTGGTGCAGCCGGAGCATGACCTGATCGCCATCGGCAGCGGCGGCAACTTCGCCCAGTCCGCCGCCATCGCCCTGCTGGAAAACACCGAGCTGGATGCCAGGACCATAGTCGAGAAGTCCCTCAAGATTGCGGGCGACATCTGCGTCTTCACCAACGGCAACCACACCATCGAAGTGCTGGACTACAGCGCCAAGTAAGGGCGCCCGTCAGCCAACTCATTCTCCAAGGGGTGGGCCCTGCCCGCCCCGGATACAGGAACTCCATCATGTCCGAGATGACCCCGAGAGAAATCGTCCACGAGCTGGACAGACACATCATCGGTCAGGCCGATGCCAAGCGTGCGGTGGCCGTGGCCCTGCGCAACCGCTGGCGCCGGATGCAGCTCAGCGAAGAGATGCGCCATGAAGTGACCCCGAAAAACATCCTGATGATAGGCCCGACCGGGGTCGGCAAGACCGAGATCGCCCGTCGTCTGGCCAAGCTCGCCAACGCCCCCTTCATCAAGGTGGAAGCGACCAAGTTCACCGAAGTGGGCTATGTGGGCAAGGAAGTGGACAGCATCATCCGCGATCTCACCGATGTCGCCATCAAGCTGGTGCGCGAGACCGAGATGGAGAAGATGAAATACCGCGCCGAGGAAGCCGCCGAGGAGCGCATCCTCGACGCCCTGCTGCCGAATCCGCGCAACAGCTGGGGCGAGGAGGAGAAGGCCGACAACTCCAACACCCGCCAGATCTTCCGCAAGAAACTGCGGGAAGGTCAGCTGGATGACAAGGAGATAGAGCTGGATCTCGCCGCCACCCCCATGGGCGTCGACATCATGACCCCGCCGGGCATGGAAGAGATGGCCAACCAGCTGCAGGGGCTGTTCCAGAACCTCGGCCAGCAGCAGAAGAAGAAGCGCAAGATCAAGGTCAAAGAGGCCATGAAGGCGCTGATCGAAGAGGAAGCGGCCCGTCTGGTCAACCCGGAAGAGCTGAAGCAGAAGGCCATTGCCGCGGTCGAGAACAACGGCATCGTCTTCCTCGACGAGATCGACAAGATCTGCAAGCGCGGCGAGAGCTCGGGCCCCGATGTCTCCCGTGAAGGGGTACAGCGTGACCTGCTGCCGCTGGTCGAGGGTTGCACCGTCAACACCAAGCACGGCATGGTCAAGACAGATCACATACTGTTCGTCGCCTCCGGCGCCTTCCAGGTGGCCCGTCCGTCGGATCTCATCCCCGAGCTGCAGGGTCGCCTGCCGATCCGGGTCGAGCTGACCGCACTGACTACCCATGATTTCGAGCGGATCCTGACCGAGCCGAACGCCTCCCTGACCGATCAGTACCAGGCGCTGATGGCCACCGAAGGGGTCAAGATCGAGTTCACCCAGGACGGCATCCGCCGTCTGGCCGAGGCGGCCTGGCAGGTCAACGAGCGCACCGAGAACATAGGTGCCCGCCGTCTGCACACAGTGATGGAGCGGCTGATGGAAGACATCTCCTACGACGCCTCCGAGAAGTCCGGCGAGACCTTCGTCATCGACACCGACTACGTCAACGCCCACCTCGGCGCCCTGATCGAGGACGAGGATCTGAGCCGCTATATTCTGTAAGCTCGCCGCCTCCCGTTAGACAAACGCCTCCCTTCGCGGAGGCGTTTTTGTATGCGTTTCTGCTCAGGCTCAGGCGCTGACCAGCATCCCCTCCCGGCGGCGACCCACCAGCCAGAACGCCAGACCAATCAGCAAGGCGCTCAGGGCGAAGAGGGCCCGGGTGCCGAACACCAGCTCGCTGGCCAGGGTCAGACCCTGCTCTCCCACCAGGGCGGCGAACAGGCCGCCGAGCCCGGCCACCCCGGTCAGCTGGCCCAGATTGCGCGACAGGGTCAGCAGACCGGCCACGGCGCCCCGGGTCTGCTCACTCGCCTCCCCCACCACGGCACTGTTGTTGGCAGTCTGGAACAGGGCATAGCCGGCGGTCAGCAGCAGTATGGGCAGCAGGTAGCCGAGCGGGCCGAACTGCCCCGCCGCCCCGGCCAGGCCGAGGGCCGCAGCCCCCATGACTGCCAGCCCCAGCCGGACCACCTGCCGCGCCCCCAGCCTGTCCACCAGCCAGCCGGCGGGCATGCCCGTCAGGGCCGCCAGCAGGGGCCCGCCCGATATCATCAGGCCGACAGTCCCGAGACTGAGACCGAAGACGCCCCTCAGGTAGAAGGGGCCTATGAGCAGGGTCAGCACCATGACGCTGGCCACCAGGGCGCTGGCGACAAGGCCGTTGCCAAGCCCCGGGGCCCCCAGCAGCGCCAGCGGCAACAGGGGCACGGGGGCGCGGCGCTCGCGGCGAACGAACGAGGCCGTGACCAGCAGGGCCCCCGCCCCCCACCAGAGGGCCAGGGCGCCCCCCAGAGTCAGCGCCAGGCCGTAGCAGAGCAGGGCCGCCACCAGCAGTGACAGGCTCGCGAGGTTCATCCTCTCTTGTTGTGGCGAGGAGCCGTCCCGAGGCAGACCGAGCCGGGCACAGCCCAGCGCCAGCAGGCTGAGGGGCACCAGCAGCAGGAAGGGGGCCTGCCAGCCAAAGCCGGCCGTCAGCAGGCCGCCAAAGGAGGGGCCGAGCGCAGTGCCGCAGGCCGACAGGGTACCGAGCAGCCCCATGCCCCAACCCCGCCGCGCCGGTGGCACCAGCTGGCCCACCATGGCCAGCGCCAGGGAGAGCATGCAGGCCGCAGCGACCCCCTGCAGGGCACGGGCCGCGATCAGCCAGCCTATGGTCGGCGCCAGGGCGCACAGCAACGAGGCCAGCGCAAAGAGCCCCAGCCCCAGGAGCAGCAGGCGATGCCGACCGAACCTGTCCCCCAGTCGGCCGGCCACCACAGTCAGGCAGGTGATCCCCAGCAGATAGGCCACCAGCACCCACTGCAGGCTGGCAAAGGGCACTGCAAAGGCCTGCCCCAGGGCGGGCAGCACCATGTTGGCCAGGCTGCCCCCCAACATGGGCAGCAGGGTGGCGAGGCCGAGTGCCAGCAGGCCGAGACGGCGAGCGGCAGGGGTCGGGAGGGGCTTGGGTTCTGACATGGCACTGTCTCCGGCAGAGGATGATGCCACAAGGCTAGCGGGGAGCATGAGTTGGCGGAAGACGCACGACTTGCAGCTTATAGCTGCACCAGACGCCATATGAAGATCAGGGTTCTCGCGTATGATGAAGCCAACCGACCGTCATGGGTCATCACTCGGGATCCCCGGCTCGGCGAGGGCAATGCCATGAACACCCCCGACTTCAATCTGCTGCTGACCCTGGATGCCCTGCTGGACGAGGGCAGCGTGGCCGGTGCCGCCAGACGACTCTCCTTGAGCCCCTCCGCCATGAGCCGGGCCCTGGCCAGGCTGCGGGAGACCACGGGTGACCCCCTGCTGGTCAGGGCGGGCCGGGGCCTGGTGCCCACGCCGCGTGCCCTGGCCCTGCGCGCCCAGGTCAGCCAGCTGGTGCAGGACGCGCACGCCGTGCTGCGCCCCCAGCAGGAGATAGACCCGGCCCGGCTGGTGCGCACCTTCCGCCTGAGATCCAGCGACGGCTTCGTGGAGTCGGTCGGCCCTGCCCTGCTGGCCCGGCTCGCCGCCGAGGCCCCCGGGGTCAGGCTGCACTTTCTGGCCAAACCCGACAAGGGGAGCCACCCCCTGCGCAGCGGCGAGCTGGATTTCGAAACCGGCGTCATAGGCGCAGAGACGGCACCCGAGCTGCGCACCCAGGCGCTGTTTCAGGACCACTTCGTCGCCGTGGTGCGTCCGGGCCACCCCCTGTGCGAGGGCCCCCTGACCGCCCCCCGCTATGCCGCCGCCCGCCACATACTGGTGTCACGGCGCGGGCTGGAGCAGGGCCCCATAGACGAGGCCCTGGCGCACCTCGGGCTGACACGCGAGGCGGCGACCCTGGTCCCCGGCTTTGCCACTGCCCTGGCCCTGGTGCGGGGCAGCGACCTGGTGGCGACGGTTCCCGAGCGGCACTGCTCCGCCCTGCACACCGATCTGGTGACCCTGCCCCTGCCCTTCCCGCTGGCAGGGATCAGGGTCGCCCTAATCTGGCACCCCAGTCAGGACGCCGACCCGGCTCACCGCTGGCTGCGCGCCCTCATCCGCGAGACCTGCGCCCAGGCCCCCTATGGAGGGGACACCAGAGACAGCTGATCCCCCTGGCGGCAGGCAAATCCACCTCCTGACCGCCCGGGGAGCACGGTGCGGCCGCCCGGAATTCCGAGGGCTTTGGCCCGCTGTACCCGCCTTTTCCCTCCGTCACACAGAGCCGCGAGGCGCCGCTCACACTTGTTCAAAAAAAGATCGGCCCGCCCCTTCCTTCGATTTTATACAAGCGTATAATTCAGATCAAAATCTGTGCAACAGGAGCGCTGTTAGATGCACCCCACTCGTCAAAAACTGCTCGATACGGGCCTGGCGATCGCCACCGACAAGGGATTGCGCGGCCTCACTGTGCGCGAGCTGGCGGCGGCGGCCGAGGTCAATCTCGGCACCTTCGTCTATCACTTTGGCAACCGCGACGCCTTCATCGACGAGCTGGTGGAGCTCTGGTACGCCCCCCTCTTTGATGAGCTCAAGGCGGTGGCTGCCCGCGGCACCTACCCCTCTGCCCTCGCGACCTTCGAGGCCACCATGGTGGCGGTGATCGCCCTGGTGGCGCGCCAGCGCAGCTTCATCAATCACCTGTTTGGCGATGCCCTGGCCGGCGAGCGCGCGGCCCAGCGCTTTCTGCTGAGCCTGCCGCGCCGCCACCCCCTGCTGCTGCTCGAGCAGGTGCGCAACGCGCAGGCGGAGGGCTCCCTGGTGGCGGGCAATCCGTTGCAGCTGATGATCTTCATCATGGGCTCCGTCGGTCTGCCCCTGGTGATCGCCGGTGGTGGTCGCCAGCTCGGCTGGCTGCCCCCGGAGGCGGCGCCGTTTTTGTCCCAGATAGACAATCCCGAGGCCGCCCGGCAACGCCTGACGTGGGCCCTGCGCGGCCTGCGCCGCCCCGAAGGAGATCCCGCATGAAACAACCCATCGCCATTCTGGCCCTGCTGCTGTCCCTGCTCAGTGGCTACCTCGGGTGGCAGGGCCGCCCCGAAGGAGATCCGACATGAAACAACGCATCGCCATCCTGGCAGTGCTGCTGGCCCTGATCGGCGGCTACCTCTGGTGGCAGGGCCGCCCGGCCGACGGCTCCATCCTCTACGGCAACGTCGACATCCGCGATGTGAACCTGGCGTTCAGGGTCGGCGGCAGGGTCAGCGAGGTGCTGGTCGATGAGGGGGATAGCGTAAAAGCAGGCCAATTGCTGGCCCGCCTCGATCCCGTGCCCCTCGCCCACCAGCGCGACAGCGCCCGAGCCAATCTGGCCGCGATCGAAGCGGCCAACGCCTTGGTGCACAAGGGGTATCGCAGCGAAGAGCGCGATCGGGCACGGGCCGAACTGGCCGCCGCCGAGGCGGCTGCGCTCGAGGCAGAGCAGCAGTGGCGTCGCCAGAGTGCGCTGGCGGCGACCGGTGCCATCTCCCGTGGTCAGCTCGACAGCGCCCGCTCCCAGCGGGATCAGACCCAGGCCCAGGTGCGCTCCGCACGCGAGCAGCTCGGCCAGCTCGAGACCGGTTATCGCCCCGAAGAAATTGCCCAGTCCGATGCCCAGCTGCAAGGGGCCAAAGCGGCGCTGGCCAGTGCCGAACTGGCGCTCGCCGACGCCGTGCTGACAGCCCCGAGCGACGGCATCCTCCTCACCCGCGCCATCGAGACCGGCAGCATGGTGCAGCCGGGAGCCACCGCCTTCAACCTCTCACTGACCGCGCCTGTCTGGGTACGCGCCTATGTGGAGGAGCCCTGGCTAGGCCACTTCCCGAGCGGCGCCAAGGTGACCCTTATTACCGACTCAAGGCCGGACAAGCCCTATCAGGGGGTGGTGGGCTTTGTCTCCCCTACCGCCGAGTTCACCCCCAAATCGGTGGAGACGCCGGATCTTCGCACCCACCTGGTCTACCGGCTGCGCATAGTGGTGCAGGATCCTGACTCTGCACTGCGCCAGGGGATGCCGGTCACCGTCAGGCTGCAGCCATGAACGCCGCCATCCAGCTCGCCGGGCTCACCAAGTGCTTCGGCGATCGGGTGGCCCTCAACGCCATCTCGGCCACCATTCCGAGCGGCGGCATCACGGGCCTGGTGGGGCCGGACGGAGCTGGCAAGAGCACACTGCTGCGCCTGCTGGCCGGCCTGCTGGTACCGGAGGCCGGGGAAATCCGGGTGCTGGGGCTGGATCCGGTACGCGAGGGGGATGCCCTGCGTCAGCGGCTCGGCTACATGCCCCAGCAGTTCGGGCTCTACGAGGATCTCAGCGTGCAGGAGAACCTCAACCTCTATGCTGACTTGCGCGGGGTGCTGGAGCCAGAGCGCAGCCCCACCTTCGAGCGCCTGCTCGCCTTCACCGATCTCGCCCGCTTCACCGCACGGCCGGCGGGCAAGCTGTCGGGGGGGATGAAGCAGAAGCTCGGGCTGGCCTGCGCCCTGCTCGGCACCCCGGACGTGCTGCTGCTCGACGAGCCCGGGGTCGGGGTCGATCCCATCTCCCGCCGCGCCCTCTGGAAGATGGTGCGCGAGCTGGCCCAGGGAGGCATGACGGTGCTCTGGAGCACAGCCTACCTCGATGAGGCCGAGCTGTGCGACCACGTGCTGCTGATGGCGGACGGCGAGGTGCGCACCAGCGGCACCCCGGCGACACTCATGGGGGCCATGGCGAGCCGCTGCTGGTTGCTGGAAGCCGGAGAACTGGACGGCCGGGAGCGGCGCGCCTTGCTACGCCGCGCCCTGGCCCACCCGGCGGTGATGGACGGCACTGTGGCGGGGGAGCGGGTGCGTCTGCTGCTGCACCCGGGAATGACGCCCCCGCCGCTGGCAGAACTGCAACTGACCAACGGCGCCTTTCAACCGGCCCCGCCCCGGCTGGAGGATGCCTTTATCGATCTGCTGGGGGGCGGCCCGGGTGGGGAATCCAGCCTGGCGCAGCTGATGCGCGAGGCCAGCCTGCCCGAGGGGGTCTCCCAGGAGACGGTGATCGAGGCTCGCCGCCTCACCAAGCGTTTCGGCGATTTCACCGCCACCGACGACGTCAGCTTCGCGGTGCGCCGGGGGGAGATCTTCGGCCTGCTCGGCCCCAACGGCGCAGGCAAGTCCACCACCTTCAAGATGGAGTGCGGCCTGCTGCGCCCAAGCAGCGGGCAGGCGCTGGTGACCGGCATCGATCTGGCCCGCAGCCCCTCGGCGGCGCGTCAGCACCTCGGCTACATGGCCCAGAAGTTCTCCCTCTACAAGCAGCTCACCGTGGCCCAGAACCTGTCGTTCTTCGCCGGCATCTACGGCCTGTTCGGTCGCCAGCAGCAGACGCGCATCGACGCTATGGTGAAGGCGTTCGCCCTCGGCCCCTGGCTCGGCCAGCAGACGGAATCCCTGCCCCTTGGCCTGCGCCAGCGCCTGTCCCTCGCCTGCGCCCTGCTCCACGAGCCGCCGCTGCTGTTCCTCGACGAGCCCACCTCGGGGGTCGATCCTGTGACCCGGCGGGAGTTCTGGTCCCACATCAACGCCCTGGCCGATCACGGGGTCACAGTGCTGGTCACCACCCACTTCATGGACGAGGCGGAGTATTGCGACCGCATCGCTCTCATCTACCGCGGTCGCCTGCTGGCGCTCGGCACCCCGGACGAACTCAAGGCCAGTGCCGCCGGAGGCGCCACCCTCTCCCTGCCAACCTCTTCATTACCAACGATGGAAGAGGCCTTTATCACGCTAGTCGAGCAGGCCAGTGAGGAGGACGCATGAGCATCAACCGCCGCCGTCTGCTGGCCCTGTGCCACAAGGAGTCCCTGCAAATAGTGCGCGACCCCAGCAGCATCCTGATCGCCTTCATCATGCCCGTGGTGCTGCTGGTGGTGATGGGCTACGCCATCAACCTGGATGTGGACCACCTGCGACTCGGCATCTGGCGCACCGACGGCGGCGCCCCGGCCATCCGCCTCGAACAGGCCCTGCGCGGCTCGAACGCCCTTGAGGTGAAGGGCGGTCCGAGCAAGGAGGCGCTGCTCGGCAGCCTGGAGCGCGGCGAGATCCGCGGCCTGCTGGTGATCGACGAGGGGTTCTCCCGTGCCATGGCGGGCCAGGGCGGCGGCACCCCCAGGGTCTTGCTGCTCACCGACGGCTCTGAACCCAACACGGCGAACTTCGTCACCAACTACGTGCAGGGGATCTGGCAGGGGTGGCTCGTCAGGGAGGGCGTCTCTCTGCCGGTGGCGGTGGAGAGCCGCGCCTGGTTCAACCCGGCCCTGGTGAGCCGCAACTTCCTGGTGCCCGGGTCCATCGCCGTGGTGATGACCATCATAGGCGCCCTGCTCACCTCCCTGGTGGTGGCCAGGGAGTGGGAGCGCGGCACCATGGAGGCGCTGCTCGCCACCTCGGTGACCAAGACAGAGCTGCTGCTCTCCAAGCTGTTGCCCTACTACGGGCTCGGTATCGCCGCCATGCTCATCTGCCTGCTCTTCTCGGTAGCCGTGATGGGGGTGCCCTGGCGCGGCTCGCTGATCTCCCTGTTCGTGCTCACCACCCTGTTTCTCGGCAGCGCCCTCGGGCTCGGGCTCTTTCTCTCCACAGTGATGCGCAGCCAGTTCAACGCCGCCCAGGCCGCGCTGACGGCGGCGTTTCTGCCGGCCATGATGCTCTCGGGTTTCGTGTTCGAGATCGCCAGCATGCCACCCCTGCTGCGAGCCATCACCCACCTCATTCCGGCCCGCTACTTCGCGAGCTCGTTGCAGACCCTCTACCAGGCGGGCAACGTGCTCTCCATCCTGCTGGTCAACGGCGTCTGCCTGTTGCTGCTGGCCGCCTTCTGGCTGGCCCTCACCGCCCGCAAGACGCGGCGCACCCTGGAGTAAACATGCTGATCCGACTCTGGTGGCTGATCCGAAAAGAGTTGCAGGCCCTGATGGGCAATACCCAGGGACGCTTCCTGCTCATCATGCCGGTGCTGCTGCAAACGGCCCTCTTCCCCTTCGCCGCCACCCTGGAGGTGACCGGCAACACCCTGGCCATCTACGACCAGGATGGGGGGACGCAGAGCCGGGAGCTCATCGAGCGTCTCACCCACATGCCCGCCTTCACCACTGTAATGCCGGTGGCGGGCGAGGCTGGGATGACAGATGCCATCACCGGGCAGCAGGCCCTGATCGGCCTCATCATCCCGCAGGATTTCTCCCGCCGTCTGGCGCGCGGCGACACCGCCAAGGTGCAGCTGATCATCGACGGGCGCCGCTCCAACGGGGGGCAGGTGGCGGCGGGCTACATCAATCAGGTGATCGCCCGCTGGCAGAGCGAGGGCAAGGGGCTGCCGGAGCTCACGGTGCGCCACCTCTACAACCCCAACATAGAGTTCAGCTGGCACATACTGCCCTCCCTGGTGGCCATCATCACCACCATAGGCTGCCTCATCGTCACCGCCCTGTCGGTGGCGCGGGAGCGGGAAGAGGGCACCTTCGATCAACTGCTGGTCTCCCCCCTCACCGCGGGCTGGATCATGGCGGGCAAGGCGGTGCCCGGCATTCTGGTGGCGGTGGGCCAGGGCACCATAGTCGCGTTGGCGGCCCGCTTCCTCTATCAGGTGCCGTTTGGCGGCAGCACCACGCTGCTGATGGCGGGCATGGTCTGCTACGGCCTGGCGCTGGCGGGGATAGGGCTCTTCGTCTCGTCCCTCTGTTCGACCCAGCAGCAGGCGTTTCTCGGGGTCTTCTCCTTCATGGTGCCGGCGGTGATCCTCTCCGGCTATGTCTCCCCCATCGAGAACATGCCGCTGTTGTTCCAGTGGCTGGCGGCCGTGGATCCCCTCAGTCACTTCATCCTGCTGCTCAAGGGGGTCTTCCTCAAGGATCTCGGCTGGTCGGCGGCCTGGCCCCTGCTCTGGCCCCTGCTCGCCATCGCCGGTGTCTCCCTCTCCCTGGCGCTGGCCATGTTCCGCCGCCATATCGCCTGATGACCCGGCCCCTGCCAGGGGCCGGCCTCTTGCCCCCCATGCCGGCACTCGACCGGAGCCAGCAGCCACGCCGGGTACGGAAACCGTCAACTGGTATACCTATTTATGTATAAGCTTGAATTCCCTCGAATTACCCCTGAGGAGATATATAAATAGACACTTGATTTGCATCAATCGACCGCCCCCGCCGACTGGGTAGCCTAGCTTCAGAATGATGTTTTATTACTCCAAATCAGAGGCAATCATGAGCAAAGTCAGGCTGGCCGTCATCGGCAACGGCATGGTGGGGCACCGCTTCATCGAAGAGTTGATCGAGCGATCCGATCCGGACCGGTTCGAGATCACCGTCTTCGGTGCAGAACCGCGTCCCGCCTACGATCGTGTCCATCTCTCCTCCTACTTCTCCCACCACACCAGCGAAGATCTCTCCCTCGTCAAACCCGGTTTCTACGAGAAGCACGGCATCCGCCTGCTGCTCGGCGAAGCGGTGAAAAAAATCGACAGGGCGGCCCGCGAGGTGCACTCCAACAAGGGCACTGTGGTCGGCTATGACAAGCTGGTGCTGGCCACCGGTTCCTACCCCTGGGTGCCGCCCATTGCGGGCAGTCAGCACCACGAATGCTTCGTCTATCGCACCATCGAGGATCTGAAAGCCATCCGCAGCGCCGCCAAGAGCGGCAAGAGTGGCGTTGTCATTGGGGGTGGCCTGCTTGGCCTCGAAGCCGCCGGCGCCCTCAAGGCGCTGGGCCTCGAGACCCATGTGGTGGAGTTCGCCCCGGTATTGATGGCGGAGCAGCTCGACGGCCAGGGCGGCCAGCTGCTGCGCCGCAAGATAGAGTCCATGGGGGTGCAGGTTCACACCAGCAAGAGCACCAGCGAGATCCTGATGCATGGCGGCAAGGAGGCCAAACACCGCCTCGCCTTCGCCGATGGCACCGCCCTTGACGTGGACGTGGTGGTCTTCTCCACCGGCATACGCCCGCAGGACACCCTCGGCCGTTATAGCGAACTGGCCATAGCGGAGCGCGGCGGTGTGCTCATCGACGATCACTGCCTCACCTCAGACCCCGACATCTATGCCATCGGCGAGTGCGCCGCCTGGCAGGGTCGCTTCTTCGGGCTGGTGGCGCCCGGCTACAAGATGGCCCAGGTCACCGTCGACCACCTGCTCGGCGGCGACAGCCGCTTCGAGGGGGCGGACATGAGCGCCAAGCTCAAGCTGCTCGGCGTCTCCGTCGGCTCCATCGGCGATGCCCATGGCCGCACCCCGGGCAGCCACAGCTATGTGTTCCAGGACGACCAGGCCGGCGTCTACAAGAAGATAGTGGTGAGCGAAGACAACAGCCGCCTGCTCGGCGCCGTGCTGGTGGGTGACGTGGATGACTACGGCAACCTGCTGCAGATGATGCTCAACGCCCTGCCGCTGCCGAGCCACCCGGATACCCTGATCCTGCCCGCCTACGCCGGTGCCAAGCCGACCCTGGGGGTGGATGCCCTGCCTTCAACCGCCCAAATCTGCTCCTGCTTCGACGTCTCCAAGGGCGACATAGCCCAGGCGGTGGCCGAGGGTCACACCACGCTTGCCGCCATCAAGCAGCACACCAAGGCCGGTACCGGCTGCGGCGGCTGCGTGCCCCTCATCAGCCAGGTGCTCAACGCCGAACTGGTGAAGCAGGGCATAGAGGTCAACAACCACCTCTGCGCCCACTTCCCCCACTCCCGTCAGGAGCTGTTCCACCTGGTCAAGGTGGAAGGGATCAAGAGCTTCGACGAGCTGCTGGCCAGGCATGGTCAGGGCTATGGCTGCGAAGTGTGCAAACCGACCGTCGGCTCCATCCTCGCCTCCTGCTGGAACGAGCATGTGCTGAGCCCGCTCAATACCCAGCTGCAGGACACCAACGACATCTTCCTCGGCAACATGCAAAAAGACGGCAGCTACTCCGTCATCCCGCGCATGGCCGGTGGCGAAGTGACCCCGGAAGGGCTACTGGCGGTGGCCGAAGTGGCCCGCGACTACAAGCTCTACACCAAGATCACCGGCGCCCAGCGCATCGGCCTGTTCGGAGCCCAGAAGGATGATCTACCCGCCATCTGGCGCAAGCTGCTGGCGGCCGGTTTCGAGACAGGTCAGGCCTACGCCAAGGCGCTGCGCATGGCCAAGACCTGCGTCGGCAGCACCTGGTGCCGCTTCGGCGTGCAGGACAGCGTCGGCCTCGGGGTCTTCCTCGAGAACCGCTACAAGGGCATTCGCACCCCGCACAAGATGAAGTTCGGGGTCTCCGGCTGTACCCGTGAATGTGCGGAAGCGCAGGGTAAAGACGTCGGCATCATAGCCACAGACGCGGGCTGGAACCTCTATGTGGGCGGCAACGGCGGCATGAAACCGCGCCACGCGGACCTGCTGGCTTCGGATCTTGACCGCGAGACCCTGATCAAGCTGATCGACCGCTTTATGATGTTCTACGTCACCAGCGCCGACAAACTGCAGCGCACCTCGGTCTGGCTCGGCAATCTGGAAGGGGGGGTCGACTACCTGCGCGAGGTGATCGTCGACGACAAGCTGGGGCTGGCCGAGACCCTGGAGCGCGATATCCAGCGCCTTATCGACAGCTACGAGTGCGAATGGTCCCGCACCCTCAACGAAGAGCAAGCGTTGCAGCGCTTCAGCCACTTCATCAACAGCGACAAGCGCGACCCGGACGTCCAGTTCGTCGCCGAGCGCGACCAACACAGACCGGCGACCCCGGCCGAGCGCATCCCCGTCTACCAGATCGAGGTGGAGACCAAATGATGAAACTTGCCTGCCAATTCAACGACACCCTGCCGGGCTGCATGGACGTTTGCGCCCTGCTCAATAGCCAGTTCCTCCAACTCGACGTGGAGATTAAGCGATGAAACTTGCCTGCCAACTCAACGACATCCTGCCGGGCACCGGCGTCTGCGCTCTGATCGAGGGTCGTCAGATCGCCCTGTTCCGCCCTAGCGCGGCCGCCGAGGTGTTCGCCATCGACAACCGGGATCCCTTCTTCGCCGCCAACGTGCTGTCGCGGGGCATCATCTGTGAACACGACGGCGCGCTCTGGGTCGCCAGCCCCCTCAAGAAGCAGCGCTTTCGCCTGAGCGACGGCCACTGCTTCGAGAATCCGGCCATGTCGATTGCGGCCTATGCCGTTGAAGTGCGTGACCAGCAGGTCTGGGTCGCCGTCTAATCCCATACACATCAGGGCTGCCTGCGGGCGGCCCGCTTAAAGAGAGCCAGCATGTATACAGACACCATCAACAAGTGCGCCGCCAACGCGGCCCGCATCAACCGCTTCGAGCGCAGCGACAAGCTCGGCTTCTGGCTCAGCTCCGCCATGGCGGGGGCCTATGTGGGCCTCGGCATCATACTCATCTTCACCCTGGGCAACCTGGTGGATCCGGCCATCCGGCCGCTGGTGATGGGGGCCACCTTCGGCATAGCCCTGACTCTGGTGATCATCGCCGGCTCCGAGCTGTTCACCGGCCACACCATGTTCCTCACCTTCGGGGTGAAGACGGGCAGGATCTCCATGGCCGACCTGCTGCGCATCCTGCCCCAGACCTGGGCCGGCAACCTGCTCGGCTCCATAGCAGTGGCGCTGATCTACTCCTACGGCGGCAGCCTGCTGCCGGATGCGGGCAGCCTTGCCCACAAGGTGGCGCTGGCCAAGACTCAGGCTCCGGCCCTGACCCTGTTCATGAAGGGGATCCTCTGCAACTGGCTGGTCTGCCTCGCTATCTGGATGGCGCTGCGCACCGAGGGTGCCGCCAAGTTCATCGCCATCTGGTGGTGCCTGCTGGCCTTCATCGCCTCCGGCTACGAGCACTCGGTCGCCAACATGACACTGTTCGCCCTCTCCTGGTTCGGCGCCCACTCCGAGGCCTACACCCTGGGCGGCATAGGCCACAACCTGCTGTGGGTGACCCTGGGCAACACAGTCTCCGGCGCCCTCTTCATGGGCCTCGGCTACTGGTATGCCACCCCCAAGGCGGAGCGCCCGGTCGCGGCTATCGACGCCAGCGCCACCACCAGCCAGACCCAAACCGCCTGATCCGGAGGCCCCATGGACTACTTGCCCATCTTTTGCCGACTCGACAACAAACCCGTGCTGCTGGTTGGCGGCGGTGAGGTGGCGGCGCGCAAGGCGCGCCTGCTGCTGGATGCCGGTGCCCGGCTGACCCTGGTCTCCCCCGCCCTCGACCCCGAACTGGCAACCCTTGCCGCTGACGGTGAGATAGAGTGGCTGGCCGGCGAGTTCGAGCCGGCTCAGCTGACGGGCAAGTGGCTGGTGGTGGCCGCAACCGATCGGCGCGAGGTCAATGCGCTGGTCTACCAGAGCGCGAACCAAGCGGGGATATTTGCCAACGTGGTAGATGACCCGAAACGCTCCAGCTTCATCATGCCGTCCATCATCGACAGATCGCCGCTGATGGTGGCCATCTCCTCCGGCGGCAAGGCCCCGGTGCTGGCCCGTTTGCTGCGCGAGAAGCTGGAGGCCCTGCTGCCCCAGCACCTCGGCGCCGTGGCGACCTTTGCCGGCGGCCTGAGAGACAGGGTCAAGGCCCGCTTCCCTAGCATGGGGGAGCGACGCCAGTTCTGGGAGCGACTGCTCGGCGCCGACCGGCTCGGTCAGGCTCTGGCGCGCGGCGACAAGGCCGCCGCCAACCAGCTGGCCGACACGCTCTTTGCCGAGGATGCCGCTGCCAAGGGCGAGGTGATCCTGGTGGGCGCCGGCCCCGGCGATCCCGGCCTGCTCACCCTGCACGCCCTGCGCCAGATGCAGCAGGCGGATGTGGTGGTCTATGACAGGCTGGTCTCGGACGAGGTGATGGCGCTAGTGCGGCGGGATGCCAGACGCATCTTCGTCGGCAAACAGGCGGGCAACCACTGCGTGCCCCAGGAGGGGATCAACCAACTCTTGCTGGACGAGGCGAAGAAGGGGTTGCGGGTAGTGCGGCTCAAGGGGGGCGACCCCTTCATCTTCGGCCGGGGCGGCGAGGAGCTGGAGACGCTGGTCGGCAGCGGCGTGGGCTTTCAGGTGGTGCCGGGGATCACGGCGGCGAGTGGCTGCGCCGCCTACGCGGGCATCCCTCTCACCCACCGGGATCACGCCCAGAGCGTGCGCTTCGTCACAGCTCACGGCAAGGGGGGTGCCCAGGATCTCGACTGGCCCCTGCTGGCCCGGGATCGGCAGACCCTGGTGTTCTACATGGGGCTTTCCTCCTGCGCCGTGATCCGCGAACAGTTGCTGGCCCACGGCAAGGGGGGCGACACCCCGGTGGCACTGATCGAGCGCGGCACCCAACCGAGCCAGCGGGTCATTCGTGGCACCCTGGACCAGTTGCCGGAGCTGGCCATCGGCGTCGAGAGCCCGGCCCTCATCATGGTCGGCTCGGTCGTCACCCTGGCGGACAAGCTCGCCTGGTTCGGCCAGGGCAATGACGCAGCGCGGATCGCGGCATCGGCCTGAGACGCGGCCCAACGCCAGTATTGAAAGCGCCACCTTGGGGTGGCGTTTCTTTATCCTGCATTTACTGTCATAACCTCTTGTTTTGAATTTGGTATCCTATGGAGCAAGGCCATCCGGCCAACCGAATTCAGGAATCTTGCTGCATGTCTCTCCCCCCCAAGAACAGCGCCAAACAGCGTGAACACGACAGAGCCCGCATCCTCACCCTGCTGCTGGCCGACGATGCCCTCACCGACAGCCTGCTCGATCCCCAAGGGGTGCAGGACGCCGAGCTGCGGGATCAGACCAGCGAGCTGACGCGCCTGGTCAACAGCCTGCCGGCCGCCGACGTCGCCGATGCCCTGGAGTCCCTGCCGCCGGACGAGCGCCAGGTGCTGTGGCAGCAGGTAGATCCGGAGCGCCACGGCCAGATCCTGGTCGAGGCGTCTGAGACGGTGTGGGACAGCCTCATCAGCGGCATGAGCGACAAGGCGCTGCTACACGCCCTGCGCACCCTCGACATCGACGATCAGATCTATCTGGGCCAATACCTGCCCCGCAACCTGATGGGCCGGCTGCTCACCTCCATGGCCCCTGACCAGCGCGACCGGGTGCGGGAGGTGATCCGCTACGGCAAGCACACGGTCGGCGCCATGATGGACTTCGAGCTGATCACGGTGCGGGCCGACATAAGCCTGGCGACTGTGCAGCGCTATCTGCGCCAGCTCGGCAAGATCCCCGCCAACACCGACAAGCTGTTCGTCACCGACAGACGCAACCGGCTGCAGGGGGAGCTGCCCCTCACCACAGTGCTGCTGCACAAGCCGGAAACCAAGGTGGAAGATGTGATGGAGAAAAACCCCGTCACCTTCGATCCGGAAGACAACGACGAGGCGGCGGCTCGTACCTTCGAGCGGGACGATCTCGTCTCCGCTGCCGTGGTGGATGGCAAGGGCAAGCTGATGGGGCGGCTCACCGTCGCAGAGGTGGTGGACCTGGTCTATGAGGAGAGCGACACCGATCTGCGCCGCATGGGGGGGATCAGCGAGGAAGAAGACGTGTTCGCCCCTGTCGCCAAGGCGGTCAAGACCCGCTGGGCCTGGCTCGCCCTCAACCTCTGTACCGCCTTCGTGGCCTCCCGGGTCATAGGCCTGTTCGAGCACAGCATCTCGCAGCTGGTGGCGCTGGCGGCCCTGATGCCCATAGTCGCAGGGATTGGCGGCAACACAGGCAACCAGACCATCACCATGATAGTGCGGGCCCTGGCGCTGCAGCACATCCAGCCGGGCAACGTCTCCTTCCTGCTGTGGCGGGAGCTGGGGGTGGCGCTGATCAACGGCCTGGTGTGGGGTGGCACCATGGGGGTCGCTACCTACTTCCTCTATCAGGATGCGGCCCTGGGCGCCGTCATGACGCTCGCCATGGTGCTGAACCTGCTGGTGGCGGCCCTGATGGGGGTCATCATTCCCATGACCATGAGTCGGCTGGGGCGGGATCCGGCGGTGGGGGCCAGCGTGATGATCACCGCCATCACCGACACCGGCGGCTTCTTTATCTTCCTCGGGCTGGCGACCCTGTTCCTGCTCTAGTACCGGATCGGCGCCAATATGAAGGGGTCTGATGGCCTGCTTTTTCGGCCGGGAAGACGAGCACATGCCCCTGACCCGCAAGGCGGGTGATGAAAGTCCCCCGTGGCAGCTCGATGCTCTGAGTCTCTCGGCGACCCGGCGATTGGCTGCAGGGAATCCATGTGCAGTCTCTTATCCCCATGCTTGTTCAAGGAATATTCATTGAAATGCCAGTCCCACTCCTTATACTGGATCCACCTGTTTCCAGCGGTGGATTTGACTCAATGGAATACAACACTTCAGAACTGTGCGACATCTATCAGGACATGGTGGATGTACTCGAACCCATGCTCTGCTCCTTCGGCGGCCGTGCCTCTTTCGGCGGCGTCATCACCACGGTCAAATGCTTCGAATCGAACGGCCTCATCCGTGAAGTCGTCAAGGAGAACGGCGTCGGCCGCGTGCTGCTGATCGACGGCGGCGGCTCCATGCGCCGGGCCCTGATCGACAGCGAGATCGCCACCACGGCGGCGGAAAACGAGTGGGAAGGCATCGTCTGCTACGGCTGCGTGCGCGAGGTCGACATCCTGGAGGATCTGGATATCGGCATTCAGGCCTTGGCCGCCATCCCGGTCGGTGCCGACCACAAGGATGTGGGAGAGACGGATCTGCCGGTCAACTTCGGCGGTGTCACCTTCCTGCCGGATGATCACCTCTACGCCGATACCACAGGGGTGATCCTCTCCCCCGATGCGCTCGACATAGAATGAGCCGACACAGACTGAAGATGGGAGCCCTGGCTCCCATTTTTTATGGCCGTCATTTGGCTACAAGCTGCTGAAAAAAGACAAAAAAAGAGGGCCAGTAAACAACTGGCCCCTTAACTGGAAGCAATGTGAGCAATGTCGTGCCTTCACAAGAAGTCCATCACGTTGGAACGAATGAAGTCTTTCCCGGAAAACAAGTTAACAATAATCATTCTCATTTAACTGTGCAAGCCTTATTTATAAAAAGTGCAAAAAAATGACCACCGCGCGGGTGGTCATTCTTGTCAGGCTTGTCGTGTGGCCGTTTGCAGACCGGCCAGACCGGCCTCCCCCACCAGCTTGCGGCTGAGGTAGCGCAGCAGCACGCCGTAGAGCGGCACGAACAGTCCCAGGCTTATCAGCAGCTTGAACACATAGTCCACGGTCGCTATCTCGACCCAGTGCTCGGCCATGAAGGGATCCGTGCTGCGCCAGAAGGCGATGCTGAAGAAGGCGATGGTATCCACCAGGTTGCCGAACAGGGTCGAGGCGGCCGGCGCCACCCACCAGGCCCTGAGCAGCCGCAGGCGGTTGAACACCACCACATCCATGAACTGGCCCACCAGATAGGCCATAAAGCTGGCCAGGGCGATGCGCGCCACGAAGAGGTTGAACTCCGCCAGGTTTCCCATGCCCTGATAGCTGCCTTCGAAGAAGAGCACAGAGAGCACATAGGAAACGGCCAGGGCCGGCAGCATCACGGTCTGGATGATCTTGCGGGCCAGTCCGGCGCCGAAGATCCGCACCGTCAG
Source organism: Aeromonas sp. R4-3 (assembly GCF_040908275.1). Lineage (NCBI taxonomy): Bacteria > Pseudomonadati > Pseudomonadota > Gammaproteobacteria > Aeromonadales > Aeromonadaceae > Aeromonas > Aeromonas sp. R4-3. The sequence goes on along the minus strand of NZ_JBFODK010000022.1, from coordinate 92,649 downwards.
ATCGGTGGCCAGGAAGATGAACGGGAAGCTGAAGGCACCCCAGGTGGTGTGGAAGCCAAAGATGGTGATCGGCAGCTGCACCAGGTAGTTGCTGCTGGCGATGATCAGGATGTGGAACAACGAGAGACGCACCAGCGCCGTCTGGTGCTGAGCAGGGGTCAGATTCATATTGTGACCTTTTTGGTTAATGGGGTTAGGGAACCCATACCGCCACCATTGGCGATAATTGAGGGGCGAGATTATACGCCCCGACACGGATAGTTCAATCCTTATGCTGCTGGTTCAGCCTGCGGCAACCATCGTCGAAGGGCGACGCCACAGACCCCCAGGCCGGTCATTCAATGCTTGTGCGACGGACCCGGCAACCATCATCGGGACTCATGCCCCATGTTGCCGACCCAGCCAGAGCACCACCGCCCTGTCGTCCGGGTGTGTCGCCTCCAGCCAGCAGCCGCTGTGCTGCTCATACTCCAGCCGCAACCGGCTGCCTTCGAACTCCAGCAGCCAGCTGTGGCGATCCGCCCCCCACTCCCGCTCGATCGGGATAAGCTCCCACCCCTCGACCAGCTCCTCGGCCAGGGCAGGGAAGTTGTCCCAGCAGAGCCCGGGACAGGTCAGCAGCACGGCCGACTCGGCATCCACCTGCGTTACCCGCCAGTTCATCCTTCACTCCTCAACTGCTGCAAGAGAGCTCGCCACCGCAATACCACCGGGGAACCGGGGTCGCCAGATCCTCGTATTCCGGCTGCTCGTCATAGGGGCGCTGCAGGACAGCAAACAGCCGCTCGAACGGCGCCATGTTCCCCGTCTCGGCGGCGTCGATGACCTGCTGGGCCAGGGCATTGCGCAGCACGTACTTGGGATTGACGGCGTCCATCCGCGCCTTGCGTGCCGCATCCTGGCTCCCTTCCCGGGCCAGCCGGGCCCGATAGGCGTCGAGCCACTCCTGCCAGGGGGCGGGATCCGGCAGCAGCGCCAGCAGGGAGGCGGGCCACTCTCCCTGAGACGTCAGCTCACCCAGACGGCGCAGGAAGAGGTGATAGTCCACCCGATGTGCCGCCAGCAGCTGGAACAGCTGGCGGAACAGGGCCGGGTCTTCATCCTCCCAGGTTTCCAGGCCGAGTCGGGCCCGCATCAGTTCGGAGTAGTGCAACATCAGCTGATGCTCGTACTGGGCCAGGGCCGCCGCCAGGGCCTCGCCATCCACCTGATCCGCCAACGCCTGGGCCAGCTTCTGCAAGTTCCAGTAACCCACCGCCGGCTGCTGATCCAGGGCGTAGCGACCACCCGGATCCGAGTGGTTGCAGACAAAGTCGGGCACATAGGCGTCGATAAAGCCGTAGGGGCCGTAATCCAGGGTCAGCCCGAGCAGGGACATGTTGTCTGTGTTCATCACCCCGTGGCAGAAGCCCGCCGCCTGCCACTTGGCGATGAGGCGCGCGGTGCGCCGCACCACCTCGGCGAACAACTCGGCACCGCTCTCCAGTTCGGGGAAATGGTGGCGCAGTGCATAGTCGATGAGGGCGGGGATCTTCTCCCCCTGGCCACTCCAGGCGAAATACTCGAAGTGACCGAAGCGCAGGTGGCTAGGTGCTGTGCGCAGCACTGTCGCCCCGCTCTCGACCTGCTCCCGGTAGACCGGCTCGTCACTGCCCACCAGCACCAGGGCTCGGGTGGTCGGAATGCCGAGGGCATGGAGCGCCTCTGAGGCGAGATACTCGCGGATGCTGGAGCGCAGCACGGCGCGGCCGTCACCGAAGCGGGAGAAGGGCGTCTTGCCCGCCCCCTTCAGGTGCAGATCCCAGCGCTGGCCGTCCGGCGCCTGCTGCTCCCCCAGCAGCAGGGCACGACCATCGCCGAGCCGGGGGCTGTAGCCACCGAACTGATGGCCCGCATAGACCTGGGCCACCGGTTGCATGCCCGGCAACGGCTGCCCCAGCCCGCAGCAGGCGAGCCAATCAGCCTCACCGACCCCGTCCAGCCCCAGCTCCCGCAGCAGCCCCTGATTGAGGTGCAGCAGCCTGGGCTCACGCAGGGGCTGAGGGGCCACGGGCTCGCAGGCCCAGGGCAGTTCGGTGGCGAAAGTGTTGATCAACTTCATGGTGGCGTGATTCGTCCCTGCGTATGCTCGTGTCACTCTTTATACCGCCGTCTGCCCGCACAGGCTAACAGGCGATCGCGCTATTTCATTTCACGGAGAAAACAATGCAAAAATGGATATATGCCCTGCCCCTGCTGGCGCTGGCCTGGGGACATCAGGTCAAGGCCGCCGACATCGAAGCGGGCAAGGCCAAGGCGGCGGTCTGCGCCGCCTGTCATGGGGTGGATGGCAAGGCGACCGTCCCCGTCTATCCCCATCTGGCCGGCCAGAACGCTGCCTATCTGCTGAAACAGATGAAAGCCTTCAAGGAGGGCAGCCGCACAGAGCCGCTGATGGCCCCCTTCATGGCGATGCTGAACGAGGCGGACATGGAGAACCTGGCGGCCTATTACGCCAGCTTGAAGTAGCCTGGCGACGCCCTATCCCGGATGCGGTCGATTACGCTGCGCTAATCGACCCTACCGGCGGCAATACTCGATGATAAGGTCCATAAAGGCTTCACCGAAGCGCTCCAGCTTGCGGTTGCCGACACCGATGACCGTCAGCATCTCGTCCTCGGTCATCGGCATCAGCTGGGCCATCTCCACCAGGGTAGCGTCGTTGAACACCACATAGGGCGGCACCTCTTCATCCTCGGCGATCTGCTTGCGCAGGGCCCGCAGCTCCTTGAACAGCCGCTTGTCGTAGTTGGCATTGTCGAGCAGGCCGCTGCGCTTCTCCTTGCGGCTGGAGATGGGCTGCAGCCGCGGCACCGCCAGGGCCAGCGTCGTCTCGCCGCGCAGCACGGGGCGGGCCGCCTCGGTCAGCTGCAACACCAGATTGCGGGTGATGTTCTGGGTCAGCAACCCCTTGTGGATCAGCTGGCGGATCACGCTCATCCAGTACTCGTGGCTCTGATCCTTGCCGATGCCGTAGGTCGACAGCTTGTCGTGGCCGTGATCCTTGATGCGCTGGTTGAGCGAGCCCCTGAGCACCTCCACCACATAACCCACCCCGAAGTTCTGCCCCACCCGCCAGACGCAGGAGAGCGCCTTCTGGGCATCTTCGGTGCCGTCATAGCTCTTGGGGGGATCCAGGCAGATATCGCAGTTGCCGCACGGCTTGTCGTTGTACTCGCCGAAGTAGTTGAGCAGCACCTGACGGCGGCAGGTCTGCGCCTCGGCGAAGGCCGCCATCACGTTGAGCTTGTACTGCTCCACCTGCAGCTGCTGGGGGTTCTCTATGTTGTCGAGCAGGCGCCGCACCCGGCCTATGTCGGCGGGATCGTAGAGCAGCAGCGCCTCGGCGGGGGTGCCATCGCGGCCGGCCCGGCCGGTCTCCTGATAGTAGGATTCGATGTTCTTCGGAATGTCGTAGTGCACCACGAAGCGCACGTTGGGCTTGTCGATGCCCATGCCGAACGCTACCGTCGCCACCACTATCTCGACGTCGTCCTTGAGGAAGGCATCCTGGGTGCGCAGCCGCTGATCCAGCGGCAGGCCCGCATGATAGGGCGCCGCCTTGCAGCCGTGGCGGGAGAGCCGCTCTGCGACCTCTTCCACCCGGTTACGGCTGGAGCAGTAGACGATGCCACAGTTGCCCTTCTGGCTCTGCACGTAGCGCAGCAACTGCTCAGCCCCCTTGAACTTCTCCACCAGGCTGTAGCGGATGTTGGGTCTGTCGAAGCTGGCGGTGTGAATGAAGGGGTCGTTCAGCTCGAGGCGATGCAGCATGTCGCTGCGGGTCGCCTCGTCGGCGGTGGCGGTGAGCGCCACCACGGGCACCTGGGGGAACCACTGCTTGAGCCGCCCCAGCGCCGCGTATTCGGGGCGAAAATCGTGGCCCCACTGGGAGACGCAGTGGGCCTCGTCGATGGCGAACAGCCCGAGGGGCAGTTCTGCCAGCCGATCCAGAAACTCGTGCTGCAGCAGCCGCTCGGGGGAGACATAGACCAGCTTGATCTCGCCGCGACGCATGGCGGCAAAGTTCTGGATCATCTCTTCCCGGCTCAGGGCCGAGTTGATGTAGACAGCCGCCACGCCGTTGGCGCGCAGGCTGTCCACCTGATCCTTCATCAGCGAAATGAGGGGGGAGACCACCACCCCGAGCCCGGGCCGCAGCAGCGCCGGGATCTGGTAACAGAGCGACTTGCCGCCACCTGTGGGCTTGAGCACCAGGGCATCGCGCCCCCCCACTATCTGTTCGATGATCTCGAGCTGGCCAGGCCGAAATTGCTGGTAGCCGAAGACCGCCTGCAGCAGGGCAAGGGGGGTATCGGGCAAGGTGTCGGCAATGGCGGTCATGGGCTCTCCTTTGGGGTCGCCATTCTAAAGCAGCCGCCGCCCACAATAAACCTGCCATTGCGACTGTTAAGGAAGTGTTGCAGACTGGCTGGAGTTTTTACTCGGCTTTGATGACAGGGATCGGTATCAGAGAATGAAACAGATGTTGAAGAAGATGGCGCTCAGTGGCATTGCCAATCTGTTCGCCGAGAAGATGCCGTTCAACAAGCTCATCGGCATGCAGGTGACCCACTATGACTTCGAGAAGGTGGAGCTGCGCATCAAGATGGATGACAAGCTGATCGGCAACCCCTTTCACAACATACTGCACGGCGGTGTCACCGCCAGCCTGCTGGACGTGGCGGGCGGCATGATAGTCGCCGCCTCCTGCATCGACGAGCTGGAGGACTTCTCCCCCAGCTACCTCAAGGAGCGTTTCTCCCGCCTCGGCACCATTGACCTGAGGGTCGACTATCTGCGGCCCGGTCGCGGCAACGAATTCATCGCCACCGCCCACATCATACGGGCGGGCAGCAAGGTCGCCGTCGCCCGTATGGAACTGCACAACGAAGAAGGGACTCATATCGCCTTTGGCACCGGCACCTACCTGGTCGGCTAATGGTCTTTATTGCATAAAAAGTGCGCTTCTAAGCTGATTTTAATCATTAGAATTGTTACCCCCGCCACCGGCCAGGGTCCATACTGGAAGTCGGGATTGTGTGCAGAGGGAGGATTGCAGACGATGAGCGCGATGCTGGCTACCCAACCATCCAGAGCCTTGTTGACACAGCTCGAGTCCATGCGCGAAGAGGTGCAGACGCCCGAGTGCCGTCACTGGTTGGAACAGGAGCTGAAGGGGTATTCTCTCTGTTCACCCCTGCCTTGGTATCGCATCATTGCCTGTCGGCAACGCGGTCACTTCCTGAATCTGAAGACGGGGAAATATTTGACTTGCCACATCGGCAGCCAAACGCTCAGCCAACGCGACCTGGCCCAAGTTCAGTTCATCTATGCCCGTGAACCCGCCGTCCACTATTTACTGCATCATGATTCCCATATCGAGCCCTGGCCAGAACAGCTGCTGGAAGCGTATCGAGAGCAGTTGATCCCCGGCCATCTCTGCCTGCAGGCCTGGCACGAGCCCGTGTCTTCTCTGCGGTCACAACTGATGGAGGGAATAGCACATTTCATTAGTGAGTACCCCAAGCATGCGGCTCTGCAAACTCAGCACGGCTTCAAGGCATTGCGGCATCAACACTGGCATATCTGATCATGCGCCCAGGGCGCAAGGAGGGCACCATCGACAAGACCCACAACGAGATTGCCACAATCTAGAGTGCCGGAGTCAGGATCAGACTCCACCTGTGGGGCCACCGAGCGGTGGCCCTTTTAATGGGCGGCATTCAGCACCAGGCAATCGACCCCGTATACCGCTCCTGCCCCGTCTACCGAGAACGGCAAAGGCAAAATCCAAATGCGAAAAGGCCGCTCGATGAGCGGCCTTTTCTAATGTGGTCGGTGTGAGAGGATTCGAACCTCCGACCCCTTCGTCCCGAACGAAGTGCGCTACCAAGCTGCGCTACACACCGATGTCTGCGGGGCGAGAATTTACCGAAAGCCCCGACATGACACAAGCCTTTTTTTGCTTTCGCCACAAAAAAAGGGCTTTACGCTCAATAATCCAGCGTTTCATGGCGATAAGGGGCGCCGGGCTCGTCCCGGTACTCAGTTACGCTTTTGGCGGCAGCTGAAACTCGGCCGGTCCCAGCAGACGTCGACTCCAATCGGCAACGACCCCGTGCTCCAGCCAGTGGGCCGCATGCTGGCGCCAGTTGGGAGAGAGCGCCGGGTTCTCCAGCAGCAGTTGCAGGTCCCCTTCGTGGCGGGTCTGGTTGAACAGGATGTCGGCGGTGCGCTTCACCGTCAGCTCGGGATAGGGCCTGTCCATCAGCAGCAGCTCATCCACCGGGGCCACGCGCCCCTCCTCCAGCACCCGCAGCAACCAGCCGCAGCGGCCGTTGAGCTGCATCACCTGGGAGAGGTGCGGGTAGCCAAAGCGCTGATTGAGCTTGAAGCAGGGAGATCTCGGCTGGCTGATCTGGATGAGCGCCTCGCCGAGGCGATAGACATCGCCGATACAGGCTTGCGTTTCGGTCAAGCCGAGGCCGGAGAGGTTTTCACCAAAGGCCGCCGGCTGCCAGGGAGCTCGGGGGGCAGGCAGGCCCAGCGCGGTTTGCCAGGTCTTCCACCAGGGGTAGTGATCCGCAGGATAATAGTGCAGGGCGCGATCCGGGCCGCCGTGATGACGCTGGTCGCTCTGCTCATCTCCCTCCAGGCCCGAGAAGCTGCACCACAGGGGATGGCCTGCCACATGCTTTTCGATGGCACTGACGAGTCCGGGGGCGAGTTCGGCATTCATCTCGGCGCTCTGGCCGATAAAGAGGGAGATCCGCATTCCATGCTCCTGACGGATGAGAGAATGCGGATCTTAGGGGCTGTTGAGCCGTCGGCGCAAGCCGTGTTACTGCCTCAACAGCCCCGGGGTCAGGCGACGGCCTGCATCTGGGTGGTCATGGCAATCTCGGCGCGGCGGCGTTTCTCCGCCCTCGCCATCAGGTACCAGCTGCCGAAGGTGAACAGCGACACCGACAACAGGATCAGGCTGGCCACCGCGTTGATCTCGGGTTTCACCCCGAGCCGCACCGCCGAGAACACCTCCATCGGCAGGGTAGTGGAACCCGGACCTGAGACGAAGCTCGCCAGCACCAGATCATCCAGCGACAGGGCGAACGACATCATGCCGCCCGCCGCCAGCGACGGAGCTATCATGGGGATGGTGATGAGGAAGAACACCTTCCACGGCTTGGCGCCGAGATCCATGGCCGCCTCCTCGATGGAGAGATCCAGCTCCCGCAGCCGCGCCGACACCACTATCGCCACGTAGGCGGTACAGAAGGTGGTGTGGGCAATCCAGATGGTCAGCATGCCCCGCTCGGCGGGCCAGCCCACCAGCTGGGCCATGGCCACGAACAGCAGCAGCAGCGACAGACCTGTGATCACCTCTGGCATCACCAGGGGCGCCGTCACCATGCCACCGAACAGGGTGCGACCACGGAAGTGCGGGATCCGGGTCAGCACGAAGGCGGCCACAGTCCCCAGCGCCACCGCGGCTATGGCGGTGTAGAAGGCGATCTCCAGGGAGCGGAACACGGACCCAATCAACTGTTTGTTGTCGAGCAGGCCGAAGTACCACTTGAGTGACCAGCCCCCCCATACCGTCACCAGCTTGGAGGCGTTGAAGGAGTAGATGACCATGATGACCATGGGCAGGTAGATAAACAGCAGCCCCAGCCACAGCATCAGCTTGGAAAAACCGAGACGTCTCATGCCTGACCCTCCAATACGCTTGTCTGGTTGCAGTTGAACAGGATGGATGCAGGGACTATCAGCAACGCCTTCTTCATACCTTGCCCTCCAGCTCTTTCGCCTGATTGCGGTTGAACGGAATGGATGCAGGGACTATCTGCAACGCCTTTTTCATACCTTGCCCTCCAATTCCTTCGCCTGGTTGCGGTTGAACAGGATGATGGGGACTATCAGCACCGCCAGCATCACCACCGCCAGGGCGGACGCCACCGGCCAGTCGCGGTTGTTGAAGAACTCCTGCCACAGCACCTTGCCGATCATCAGAGTCTCGGGGCCGCCCAGCATCTCAGGGATGACGAACTCGCCCACCACGGGGATGAAGACCAGCATGCAACCGGCGATGATGCCGTTCTTGGAGAGTGGCACAGTGATCTGCCAGAACCGGGTCAGGTTGCGGGCACCGAGATCGGAGGCCGCCTCCAGCAGGCTCTGATCGTGTTTGACCAGGTTGGCGTAGAGCGGCAGCACCATGAACGGCAGGTAGGAGTAAACGATGCCGATGTAGACCGCCAGGTTGGTGTTGAGGATCTGCAAGGGCTCGTCTATCACCCCTATCCCCAGCAAGAAGCTGTTGAGCAGACCATTGTTGCTGAGGATGCCCATCCAGGCGTAGACCCGGATCAGGATGGCGGTCCAGGTCGGCATCATGATGAGCAGCAGCAGGACGGTCTGGGTCTCCTTGTTGGCCCGCGCTATGGAGTAGGCCATGGGATAGCCGATCAGCAGGCACAGCAGGGTGCTGATGAAGGCCATCTTGAGGGAGCCCAGATAGGCCGCTATGTAGAGCTCATCCTCCTGCAGCAGCAGGTAGTTGCCCATGTGGAGCAAGATGGTGAGCTGATTGTCTGCCCAGGTCACCACGTCGGTGTAGGGCGGGATAGCCACATCCGCTTCGGCGAAGCTGATCTTCACCACTATGATGAAGGGCAGCAGGAAGAAGAGGAACAGCCAGAAGAAGGGGATGCCGATCACCAGCTGGCGTCCCCCCAACTGCTTGAGTCGTCTCAATGCCTTCATGATTGCAGCACCACGCCGCTGTCATCTTCCCAATAGAGGAACACCTGGTCATCCCAGGTTGGCCGCTTGCCGTGGCGTTCGGCATTGGCGATGAAAGCCTGAACGATTTTGCCCGAGGGCAGCTGGATGTGATAAACCGAATGGCCGCCCAGATAGGCGATGTCATAGACCTCACCCTTGGTCCAGTTGAAGTCCGGATGCTCGATCTCCTCCGGCTTGTGCAGACTCATCAGCAATTTTTCCGGCCGCAGGGCGTAGGTCACCTTCTTGTTCTCGGCACGGGAGCTGATGCCGTGGCCCACGTAGATGGGCTGCTCCAAATCCGCGCAGGCGATGGTGGCGTGGTCCTGCTCATCTTCCACCAGCAGGCCGTCAAACAGGTTGACGTTGCCGATGAACTCGCACACCAGCCGGCTGGCCGGGGTCTCGTAGATGTCCATCGGGCTGCCGATCTGCTCGATGCAACCCAGGTGCATGATGGCGATCCGTTCGGCCATGGTCATGGCCTCTTCCTGATCGTGGGTCACCATGACGCAGGTTACGCCGACTCGCTCGATGATCTCCACCAGCTCCAGCTGCATCTTGGAGCGCAGCTTCTTGTCCAGCGCCCCCATGGGCTCATCCAGCAACAGCAGCTTGGGGCGCTTGGCCAGAGAGCGGGCCAGGGCGACCCGCTGGCGCTGACCGCCGGAGAGCTGGTGCGGCTTGCGACGAGCATACTGGGTCATCTGCACCAGCTTGAGCATCTCCTCCACCCGGGCGTCGACCTCTGCCTTGGGCAGGCCATCCTGCTTGAGACCGAAGGCGATGTTCTGCGCCACCGTCATATGAGGAAACAGGGCGTAGGACTGGAACATCATGTTGATGGGACGTTCATAGGGCGGCATGTCGGTAATGTCGACCCCATCCAGGAACAGCCGCCCCTCGGTGGGACGCTCGAACCCGGCCAGCATCCGCAGCAAGGTGGACTTGCCGGAACCTGAACCACCCAGCAGGGCGAAGATCTCGCCCTTGTGGATGTTGAGAGACACGTTATCGACCGCCAGCGTTTCGTCGAACTGCTTGCTTACCCTGTCTATTTTGACCAGCACTTCTTTACGCTGCTGGCTGCCCTCGAGGGCTTTCTTGTAGGCACTGGAGGCTATCGCCATTACCAAACTCCCAAAGGTGATACCGGCCGGGGCCGATCCATCAATACAATCTGGCGCCCCGGGATGGGCGCCAAGGTTAGGTTCCGGACTTGATCTTGGTCCAACTCCGGGTGATCAGGCGCTGCACCGAGCGGGGATGTGCTTCCTGCACATACAGACGCTCCAGCACCGCCTGGGGGGGATAGACTGACTCGTCATCGCGCACGGCCTTGTCCATGAACTCTCCCGCCTTGATGTTCGGGTTCGCGTAACCCACGTAGTCGCTCACCTTGGCGATCACTTGCGGCTCGAGAATGTAGTTGATCAGGGCGTGAGCCTCTTTGACGTTGGTGGCATCGGAGGGGATCGCCATCATGTCAAACCACAGATTGCCTCCTTCCTTGGGGATGCTGTAGGCAATCTTGATCCCCTTGCCTGCCTCGTCGGCCCGGGCCGCCGCCTGCAGTATGTCACCGGAGAACCCCGCCGCCACACAGATGTCGCCATTGGCGAGATCCCCTATGTACTTGGAGGAGTGGAAGTAGGTCACATAGGGGCGCACCTTGAGCAACTGCTCTTCGGCACGCTTGAGATCCGCAGGATCGTGGCTGTTGGGGTTGAGGCCGAGGTAGTTCAGGGCTGCCGGGATCATCTCGTCCGCCGAGTCGAGGAAGGCCACCCCGCAATGGGAGAGTTTCTTCATGTTTTCCGGCTCGAAGATGATGGCCCAGGAGTCAATCTTGTCGACCCCGAGTGCCGCCTTGACCTTGTCGACGTTGTAACCGATGCCGTTGGTGCCCCACAGATAGGGCACGGCGTACTGATGACCCGGATCCACCTTGTCGAGCTGCTTGAGCAGCAGGGGATCCAGATTGGCCAGATTGGGCAGCAGGGCGGGATCCAGCTTCTGGAAAGCCCCCGCCTGGATCTGCTTGGCCAGGAAATTGTTGGAAGGCACGACCAGATCGTAACCGGTGCGTCCGGTCAGCAGCTTGCCCTCCAGCGTCTCGTTGGAGTCAAACACGTCGTAGACGGTCTTGATCCCGGTCTTCTGCTGAAAGTCACTGAGGGTGGTCTCGCCGATATAATCGGACCAGTTGTAAAAATGAACCACAGGGGCTGCCTGGGTCAGATTTGCAAACCCCAGGGTCAGGGCCAGCGTTGCCATCTTGGTCATGTGCACTTATCAGTCCTCGTTTGTGTGATTTTGCCAGTCGCGCATCCATACGCGCCGTCCAACCTGTCGGGTGGTCACCACCCTCCCGGCCGAACTGCGGACCGGGAGGGGTACTCGTCACTTACTTACCTGATTTGATCTTGGTCCAGCTGCGGGTCATCAGACGCTGCACCTTGGCCGGCAGATCCGGGAAGGTGTAGATCTTCTTGAGGGTGTCCGCCGTCGGGTAGATGCCCGGATCGGTGCGGATCGCCTCGTCCACCAGCGGAGTGGCTGCCTTGTTGCCGTTCGGGAACTGCACCACGTTGGTGATGTTCGCGATCACTTCCGGCTTCATCAGATAGTTGATGAAGGTGTGGGCTGCCTCGACGTTCTTGGCATCCGCCGGGATGGCGATCATGTCGAAGAAGCTGCCAGCCCCCTCTTTCGGAATGGTGTAAGTCAGACTGACACCGTTCTTGGCTTCGGCGGCACGTGCCTTGGACTGCTGCAGGTCACCTGAGTAACCCACCGCCACGCACAGGTTGCCGTTGGCCAGATCCGAAATGTACTTGGAGGAGTGGAAGTAGGCGGTATAGGGGCGGATGGAGAGGAACAGCTCCTCAGCCTTCTTCAACTCGTCCGGCTTCTGGCTATCCGGCTTGAAGCCCAGGTATTGCAGGGCGGCCGGCAGCATTTCGGTCGGCGAGTCGAGGAAGGAGACACCGCACTCCTTCAACTTGGCCATGTTCTCCGGCTTGAACACCAGATCCCAGGAGTTGACCGGCGCATCGGCACCCAGCACGGCCTTCACCTTCTCGGCGTTGTAGGCGTAGCCAATGGTGCCCCACAGGTAAGGGATGGAGTACTGGTTGCCCGGATCGCTCGGTTCGAGCGCCTTGAGCAGATCGACATCCATGTTCTGCCAGTTGGAGAGTTTGGACTTGTCCAGCTTCTGGAAGACGCCTGCCTTGATCTGCTTGGCCAGGAAGGGGTTGGACGGGACGACGATGTCATAACCCGAACTGCCCGCCAGCAACTTGGCTTCCAGCACCTCGTTGCTGTCGAACACGTCATACACCACCTTGATGCCCGTCTCCTTCTGGAAGTTTTCCAGCGTATCCGGCGCTATGTAGTCGCTCCAGTTATAGACGTGCAGCACCTTCTCGTCGGCCATCGCCCCGGTACTCATCATGACCAGCGCCACGGAAGCAGCCATCATTCCCTTTTTAAAAGACATAGTCCTTGTCTCCTAAGCAAATTGTATGCGTAAGCCAATCTGCCCGGTTTCAGCCTATTCCTGCAGCTTTGCAGCCGTCAGATCCAGACTGAGCCTGGCCAGTTTGACCAATTCATCCACCTGTTCCTCGGTGATCACCAAGGGGGGCGATATGATCATGGTATCGCCGACAGCCCTCATCACCAAGCCATTGTTAAAACAGAACTCCCGACAGGTCATCCCGGCGTGCAGTTCGGCCGGGAAACGACGTTTCGTCTGTTTGTCCTGGACTATTTCCAACGCGGCAACCAGACCTTTACCCCGGGTTTCTCCCACCAGCGGGTGATCGGCAAGCTCGCTCCAGCGGCGCTGCAAATAGGGGCCGATACTATCATGAACGCGCTTAACTATGCTCTCACTTTGCATAAGCTGGATGTTGGCAATGGCCACGGCGCAGGCCACCGGATGACCGGAATAGGTGAAGCCATGGTTGAACTCGCCCCCCTCTTCCACCAGCACTTTGGCGACCCTGTCCCCCACCATCACGGCTCCCATCGGCAGGTAGCCCGAGGTGATGCCCTTGGCCAGACACATGAGGTCAGGCTTGATGCCGAAGCCTTCGCTGGCGAACCAGTGGCCGGTGCGACCGAAACCGCAGATCACCTCGTCGGCGATGAGCAGGATGCCGTACTTGTCACAGATACGCTGGATCTCGGGCCAGTAGCTGTCGGGCGGAATGATGACGCCGCCGGCCCCCTGGATAGGCTCGCCGATGAAAGCCGCCACCTTGTCCACCCCCAGCTCCAGAATCTTCTCTTCCAGCTGGCGGGCACGGGCCAGGCCGAACTCGTGGGCGCTCATGCCCTCACCCTCACCGAAGTGATAGGGCTGATCGATGTGGACTATGCCGGGAATGGGCAGACCACCCTGGGCGTGCATGCCCTTCATGCCCCCCAGACTGGCGCCCGCCACCGTGGAGCCGTGATAGGCGTTGTGGCGGCTGATGATCACCTGCTTGTCGGGCTGCCCCTTGCTGGCCCAGTAGTGACGCACCATGCGCAGCACAGTGTCGTTGCACTCCGAGCCCGAGCCGGTGAAGAAGACGTGGTTGAGATGGGGCGGCGTGATCTCGGCCAGCAGGGTCGCCAGTTCGGCGGCGGGGGGATGGCTGGTCTGGAAGAAGAGGTTGTAATAGGGCAGTTGCTGCATCTGGCGGGTGGCGGCATCCACCAGCTCCTGGCGGCCATAACCCAGGTTGACGCACCACAGGCCCGCCATCCCGTCCAGGATGCGGCGCCCGTCGGAGTCTTCCAGATAGACCCCCTCGGCCTTGGTGATGATGCGGCTGCCCTTCTTGTTCAGGGCCTGAAAGTCGGTAAAGGGATGCAGGTGGTGGCTGGCATCCAGTTGCTGCCACTCGCGGGTGGTCTGCTTCATTGCTTGCTCCTCGGTTCCTTCGATTTAAGCGATGTTTGTTCGTCAATGTCGAGGGCGGCTGGCACTCTCCCGGTCACTGCTACTCACGGGCGGAATGCTGCGTTGCTTGCTCCTCGGTTCCTTCGATCTGAGCGATGTTTGTTCGTCAATTGCTGAGGGCGGCTGGCCCACGGGCACGGTACGGCCGCGAGCGGGCGCCATCAGCCGCCCCTCACGAGCCAGTGCCATCTTGCTTTGAGAGTGACGGGAGGGATCTGCGCCCCTCCCGAGACGGGTCAGACGTTCAGCAGCAGGAATTCCCGTTCCCAGCGGCTGATCACCCCGAAGTAGGTCTCGTACTCCTTGCGCTTGACCGCGACGAAGGCGCGGATGAAGCGTTCCCCCAGCATGTCCTTGATGGGCTCGCACTGCTCCAGATGGCTGAGCGACTCCTCCAGGGAACGGGGCAGGCTGTAGGGCAGGTCATAGGCACTCGCCTTCATCTCCTGCATCGGCTCCAGCTTCTCCAGCATGCCGAGGTAGCCGCAGGCCAGGGTGGCGGCCAGCGCCAGATAGGGGTTGGCGTCGGCACCGGCGAAGCGGTTTTCGACCCGGCGCGCGCTCGGCTCGGAGAAGGGCACCCGCAGGCCGCAGGTGCGGTTTTCCACGCCCCACTGCACGTTGCGCGGCGCGCTCTCGCCGAAGGTGAGGCGGCGGTAGGAGTTGACGTTCGGCGCCAGCAGGGCGGTCACCGCCGGGGTGTACTTCTGCAGGCCGGCGATGAAGTGCATGAACTGCTCGGAGTTGCCCCCTTCGCTGGTGCCAAACAGGTTGCGCCCTTCGGCGTCTTCCAGGCTCTGGTGGATGTGCATGGCGGAGCCCGGCTCATCGCTCATGGGCTTGGCCATGAAGGTGGCATAGATGCCGTGACGGTGGGCCGCTTCCCGCATGGTGCGCTTGAACAGGAACACCTGGTCGGCGAGATCGATGGCGTCACCGTGCAGGAAGTTGATCTCCATCTGGGCGGCGCCGGACTCGTGGATCAGGGTGTCTACCTCCAGCTCCTGGGCCTCGCAGTAGTCGTACATGTCCTCGAAAATGGGATCGAATTCGTTGACCGCATCGATGCTGAACGACTGGCGCGCCGTCTCGGGGCGGCCGTTGCGGCCCACCGGCGGCACCAGCGGATAGTCGGGGTCTTCGTTGCGCTTGACCAGATAGAATTCGAGCTCGGGGGCCACCACCGGCTTCCAGCCCTGCTTCTCGTAAAATGACAAGACCCGGCGCAGCACGGAGCGCGGCGCTATGTCGATCAGCTTGCCATTGATGTCGAAACAGTCGTGGATCACCTGAGCCGTGGGCTCCAGTGCCCAGGGCACGAAACGAATGGTGTTGGGATCGGGATAGAGCTGCATGTCCCGCTCCAGCGGGTCTATCATGCTGTCGTCATCCGGGTACTCGCCGGTCACCGTCTGGGTGAAGATGACCTCGGGCAGCCGCATGCCCCCTTCGCGCAGAAACTTGTTGGCTGGAATGATCTTGCCTCGGGCATTGCCGGTGAAATCCGGGAACAGGCACTCCACTTCCGTGATGCGATTGCTCTCCATCCAGCCCTTGATACTGTCCATGTTAAACCCCGACTCTACGGTTGTCATTGGCAAGGGTGTCTAATATAAGGAACACCCTTGTTAAGAAAATGTAATCGACCTCACCATAAAAGCCCGTGACAAAGGCCCTTGTCAAGCGGTGGTGTTTAAAAAACTATAAACAACGGCCGATATAATGACCAAGGCGGCACCAAATACTAAACACTCTGTGCCACGATAAGCCCACTGCAAGCCCGATGCCAAGGCTGGACAGAACCTGCTCGATACTCAGTCAGCCCCTGTCGGAACGGGCCCATTTCTTTGCAAGGGCGCACAATCCTTATCCTATTTGCTTTGCATACCCGCATTTTTTTGGTACAAGGCCCGCCCTGATTTGCACTCTCCTGCATGGATTTGGTGCAAATCGGACTACAGGGGCTTGGTCTGCGGGCCGACAGCCCCCATAAATGGGAAAAATTGGGAAACTGACTGGTAGCAAACCCTATGTGTGATTTCATGACTGAAGACCAACTGGCCTTTTACAAGGGTCAGATCGAGCGACAAATCCTCGAGCTCGAAGAGCGTCTCAACTCCCAAGCCAGCCAGGCCATCGCCACCGATACCAACGAGATGGCCGATGAAATTGATCGTGCCAGCATCGAGGAGGCCCGCCGTCTGGAGCTGAACCGCATCGAGCACGACAAGCTGCATCTGCGCAAGCTGAAAGGGGCGCTGAGACGCATCAATGAAGGAGACTTTGGCTACTGCGAATCCTGCGGTGACGAGATCTCCCTCAAACGGCTGCAGGCTCGTCCTGAGTCCCGCTTCTGCGTCGAGTGCCAGAGCACCAAGGAATTCAACGACACCCACGTGTTCCGCCGCGTCGCCTGATGCGCCAGTGAACCGTCACCACCTTGTCGCACGAGGCCGCCGGCAAGGCAGTGTGCAGGCACCGGCGTCCGTGTAGACAGACGAGCATGCCGGGCTGCACATGAACCTTGTTTGCGGCTTCACAGCAAGAGCGTGACAACTTCTGTTAGACTCCGGGCAAGTCCCGGACTCTACAGGAGATCAGAGCGTGAAATGGCTCATCAAGCTGTGTTTGTGCCTGCCGCTGCTGGCACAGGCACAGACTCTCACCGTCAAGGTCCCCAGCCGACCGATCAATGACCTCGACAGCGAATACCAGCTCAAGCTGCTGGAGCTGGCACTCAACCGTGCCGGACAGCCCTACAAGCTGAAGCGGGTTGATCTCAATCTCAATCAGTTCACCCTGCAGCAGGAGCTGCGCAAGGGCAAAACCATCAATGTGTTCTGGATGGGTACCTCCAGCGCCCTCGAATCCGCCCTGATCCCCGTCCCCATTCCGCTGTTTCGCGGTCTGGAAGGGCTGCGGCTGTCGTTCATTCACAGCGATGCCCAGGAGAAGTTCAACCAGGTCAACACACTGGCAGATCTCAAGCAGCTGAAGGCGGCCCAGGGGGTCGGCTGGGCCGACAACAAGATCCTGGAGCAGGCGGGCATAGCGACCTACGCGGGGCGCTACAGCAACCTGTTCCGCCTCATCAACGACGGCGACAAGCTCGACTTCTTCCCCCGCGGTCTGGTGGAGATCTTCGCGGAACGCCGTGAGCTGGCGGCCCAGTACCCCAATCTCGCCATAGAGCAGCACCTGCTGATCCGCTACCCCTTCGCCGAGTTCTTCTTCGTCAGCCCAGAGTCCCCCAAGCTGGCCAAGGCGCTCCAGACCGGACTGGAGCGGGCCTATGCCGACGGCAGCTTCATGAAGTTCTTCCACGAGAATCCCAGGGTCCGCGAGGCGCTGGCCAGCGCGAACCTGGAGCAGCGGGTCACCATATCCCTGCCCAACCCGGACATGACCCCTTTGCTCAGGAGCATTCCAGCCCAATATTGGGACTATCCGCCCAGGCAGGGGCAGTAACGCCGGGGCCGGGACTATCCCCCCAGGCAGGGGCAGTAACGCAGCCAAGCATTCACCGCCACAAGGGCGTTAGTCCCTGACCACCGGCTCGCAGGGAATAAGCGGGCCGGTTTCAACCAGCCGCACCAGGGAGGTGCCATGAAACGACTCGACGACTGGTTCAGCGACTACGGCCAGAGCCACCGGCACCCGGTCAATGTGGCCATCCACAAGGTGGCGGTGCCCGGTATCGACCTCTGCACCCTGGCCCTGCTCTGGTGCCTGCCGGCCGGGCCCTTGCCGCCCTCCCTCAACTGGGCGGCGCTGGTTGCCATTCCGGTGCTGGCCTTCTACCTGCAACTGTCGTTTGCCCTGTTCGTGGGGATGGCGGCGCTGACCGTGCTGGGGCTGGCCTTCTGCCACAGCTGGCAAGGACCCTTGCTGTGGCCCGCCCTGTTCGGCTTCGTGCTGCTCTGGGTAGCCCAGTTCGTCGGCCACCGGATAGAGGGGAAGCGCCCCTCCTTCCTCGCCGACCTGCAATTTCTGCTGGTAGGCCCCGCCTGGGTGCTGGCCAGCCTCTATCGTCGCTTGGGCATCCCCTACTGAGGGAGTCCAAAGGAGAAACCATGACACACGATTCCCCCCTCACCCGCGCCCTGCCTCTGCTGCTGGGCATGCTGTTTGCCGGCCCGGCGCTGGCCGACAAGGCCGATCCCGTCGGCGAGGTGAGCACCGCCTTCAAGCTGGTCGGCCCCAATCACAAGATCCTGGTGGAGGCGTTCGACGACCCCAAGATAGCCGGCGTCGCCTGCTATCTGGCCCGCCCCAAGACAGGGGGCGTCAAGGGCGGTCTCGGGCTGGCGGAAGATCCCTCCCACGCCTCACTGTCGTGCCACCAGATAGGTCCCATCACCCTGCCCGCCAAGCTCAAAGCCGGGGAAGAGGTGTTCGACGTCAGCACCTCCCTGGTGTTTAAGGAGCAGAAGGTGGTGCGTTTTTACGACGAGAAGCGCAATGCGCTGGTCTATCTGACTTACAGCACCAAGTTGGTGGATGGTTCGTACAAGAGCGCAGTGAGCGCCGTCCCCATCATGCCGTGGGGCTGAATCCCCACCATTTATCCCGTGATGACGGTCACTATTTGTTGTAATTTAACCACATCATTATCTGCGGAGAGCGCACCATGAGAGTCGCCGTTTTCAGTACCAAGAGCTACGACAAGGAACACTTCAATCAGGCCAACAGCCAGTACGGCTTCGAGCTGGAGTTCTTCGACGTGCGGCTGGAGGCCAAGACAGCCCGGCTGGCCCATCACTTCCCCGTGGTCTGCCTGTTCGTCAATGACGATGCCGACCGGGAAGTGCTGACCGAGCTGGCCGCCAACGGCACCAAGGTGATCGCCCTGCGCTGCGCCGGTTACAACAACGTGGATCTGGTCGCCGCCAAGGAGCTGGGGCTGAAAGTGGTGCGGGTGCCCGCCTATTCCCCGGAGGCGGTCGCCGAACACGCCGTGGGTCTGATGATGACCCTCAACCGCCGCATCCATAAGGCCTACCAGCGCACCCGTGATGCCAACTTCTCCCTGGAGGGTCTGGTCGGCTTCAACATGCACGGCCGCACCGCCGGCATCATAGGCACCGGCAAGATCGGCATCGCCACCCTGCGCATCCTCAAGGGCTTCGGCATGCGCCTGCTGGTGAGCGACCCCTACCCGAGCCAGGCGGCCATCGATCTGGGGGCCGAGTACGTGGACATCGACACCCTGCTGCGCCAGTCCGACGTCATCAGCCTGCACTGCCCCCTGTTCAAGGAGAACTACCACCTGCTGAACAAGGAGGCCTTCGCCAAGATGAAGGACGGTGTGATGATCATCAACACCAGCCGGGGCGGCCTGCTCGACTCCAACGCCGCCATCGAGGCCCTCAAGACCTCCCGCATCGGCGCCCTGGGGCTGGATGTCTACGAGGAGGAGGAAGATCTCTTCTTCGAGGACAAGTCCAACGAGGTGATCACCGATGACGTCTTCCGCCGTCTCTCCGCCTGCCACAACGTGCTGTTCACCGGTCACCAGGCCTTCCTGACCCGGGAGGCGCTGCACGCCATCGCCGACACCACCCTCGGCAACATCCAGGCCATCGAGAGCCAGGGCCGCAGCGACAACGAGGTGGAATAAGCTTTCCGCGCAATAAACCGGGCGCCGGGTTGTGAGACCCGGCGCCATCGGGTAGGCTACCAGCCCTTTTTTACTCAGGAGCCTGGCCGCCATGTTTATCGGATTTGATTACGGTACCTCCAACTGTGCCGTCGCCGTGATGGAACAGGGCAGCCCCAGGCTGCTGACCCTCTCCGGTTCCCACTACCTCCCCTCCACCCTGCACGCCCCGCACCGGGACGCCATCGCCGGCCTGCTGGCCGAACGGTTGGCCAGCACCCAGCAAGCTGAGTACCTCAAGCTGCGCGGCCCCGTGGTGACCCGGGCTCAGGCGGTGCGTCGCCAGATGCGCGAAGAGGGGCTCATCGACGAGCTCAGCTTCGGCGGGGCGGCGCTGGAGCGCTACCTGGAGGAGCCGGATGACGGTTACTACATCAAGTCGCCGAAATCCTTCCTCGGGGCCTACGGCCTCAAGGCGCCCCAGATCGCCCTGTTCGAGGACATCGTCTGCGCCATGATGCTGCACGTCCGCCACGAGGCGGAGCAGCAGACAGGTGCCCCCGTGCGCCAGGCGGTGATAGGTCGCCCGGTCAACTTCCAGGGGCTGGCCGGGGAGGAGAGCAACCGCCAGGCCATCGCCATCCTGGGTGAGGCTGCCCGCCTCGCCGGCTTCGAGCGGGTGGAGTTTCTCTACGAGCCGGTCGCCGCCGGCTTCGAGTTCGAGGCGCGCCTCACCGAGGATGCCGTGGTGCTGGTGGTGGACATAGGCGGCGGCACCACGGACTGCTCCATGCTGCGCATGGGCCCCAGCCACCGCGATCGGCTCGATCGCAGCGGCGATCTGCTCGGCCACAGCGGCCAGCGCATCGGCGGCAACGACTTCGACATCCGCCTGACGGTGGAGGGCATGATGCCGCTGCTCGGCATGCATGAGACCCTCAAGACCGGCAAGCCCCTGCCCCACCCGCTGTTCTGGGACGCGGCCGCCATCAACGACGTCAGCGCCCAGAGCCGCTTCTACAGCCTGGATACCGCCCGCCAGCTGCAGGATCTGCAGCTCGACAGCCAGCCCGGCAGCAAGCTCTCACGGCTCGCCAGCCTGCGGGCCCACAAGCTGAGCCACCAGCTGGTGTGGCGTGCCGAGCAGGGCAAGATCGCCCTGTCCGACCATGAGCTCAATCACCAGACCCTGAACGAGCTGGAGAAGGGGTTGGAGGCGGAACTCACTCGCCCTCAGCTGGCCAGTGCCTCGGCCCCCCTGCTGGAGAAGATTGGCGAGCTGATGGACGAGGCGATCGCCGCCGCTGGCGTGTCGCCGGACCGGGTCTTCGTCACAGGTGGCAGCGCCCGCTCCCCCCTCATCAAGGCCTTCATTCGCCAGAAGCTGCCCGCAGTGCCTCTGGAAGGAGGGGATGACTTCGGCTCTGTGGCTTCGGGCCTTGCCCGCTACGCCGAACGGCTGTTCGCCGGCTGATCCCCGACACGCCAAAGGCTACCCACCACATCCCCTCTGGAAGGAGGGGATGACTTCGGTTTGATAACCTCGGGCCTGGCCCGTTACGCCGAGCGGCTGTTTGCCGGCTGAGGTACCGGCAGGGGTCCATGGGCGACCCCTGCTGCCTGAAACGAGGCTCGCCCGGGGCGGGTGTTGCCATTTACCGACACCCCCCTTCCCCTGAGGGCGACAGAAGCGGTCGGGCTGGCCCCCCCTCGCCCTGCCTCCCGGGCCATGGCACGGGTATGCTTGTCGCTCCCATCACCGGAGCCCCTTCCATGCCCAGATTTCTGCTACTGCTGCTCGCCCTGCTCCTGCTCAGCGCCTGCAGCAGTACTCCCCGCTTCGCCTCGCAAGATCTGCAGCACCACCACTGGGTGCTCGACAAGCTGGATGGCCAGGCCATCCCCAGCAGCCGCGTCAATCCCCCCGATATCGAGATAGGGGAGCACTTCACCGTCAATGGCATCGCCGGGTGCAACCGCTACTTCGGCCAGGGCCATCTCGAGGATGACAGACTCTGGGTTACCAGCCTCGGCAGCACGGCCATGGCCTGCCCGCCCCGGCTCGACCAGATCGAACAGGCGGTACTCGCCACCCTGATGGAGGGCGCGACCCTGAGCGGCACGCCACAGACCCTGATCCTGACCGGAAAACAGCACCGTTTGGAATACAGACTGCGAGACTGGGTGTACTAGGGCTCACAAAACCACTCGCCGACAGGAACAACTGGCCCAGCTGTGGCACAATATGAGGCACTGTTCGCAATGGAGGCTGCCTCAGCCATGTCGATGGATCGCCTGTTTGGCAAGATCAAACAACTGCCCACAATCCCGCAGCTACTGCACGAGCTGATGCAGAGTTTCAACGATGAGAATGCCCGCATCGACGAGATCGCGGCCAAGATCGCCATGGACCAGGTGATCAGCGTCAAGGTGCTGCGGATGGCCAACTCCGCCGCCCTGCGCCGGGGCAACGAGGTGACCTCCATCGAGCAGGCGGTGATCCGCCTCGGCTTCAACCGCTTGCGCTCCGTGGTGGTCGCCTCCGGCATCATCAGCAGCTTCAAGGCCCCCCCTGGCTTTGACAAGCACCGCTTCTGGACCCAGACCTTCCAGGTCGCCACCATAGCCCGCACCCTGGCCCAGCAGACCAAGGTGGTGGATCCGGAGAGCGCCTTCACCTGCGCCCTCATTCACAACATCGGCGAGCTGCTGATCCAGAGCACCCTGCCGGAGGAGGCCGGGCTCATCAACCTGGCCATCGAGAAGGGGAGCAGCCGGGTCGAGGCCCAGCGGGAGATGCTGGGGTACGACTATGCCCAGCTCGGCGCCGAGCTGGCGAAGCGCTGGAACCTGTCGGCCTCCTTCGTCGATGCCATCGCCCAGCAGCTGGATCCCCTCTCCCACGATCCGGTGAGCAAGGAGGCGGTGCTGATCCGGCTCTCCGTCTTCGTCTCCTTCGCCTGGCACGCCGGGGTACCGGCCCAGGCCATCATAGCGCGCTTCCCCAAGCCGCTGGCCGACCAGCTCGGGCTGGATCCCGCCACCCTGGCGGATCAGCTGGAGCAACTCCACGAGCAGGGCAATGCCCTCGCCGACCTCCTGACCCAGTAGCCTCTGGCCACCCTCTGATGCAGTAGATACCATGACCCATCCCTTCCTGTTTCATCCCCAGGTGGCACCCTGGTTCAAAGAGAGTGCCGATACCCTGTTGCTCACCCTGTTCAGCGAGCTGGACGCCCCCATCCGCGAGGTGTGGCTGCGCCACGAGCCGGACAACGAGGAGTATCTGGTAGCCATGCGCCCCGTCTCGACCCGGGACAGGCTGCAGGTCTGGCAGGTCGAGCTGCCGCTGGCCAAGGGGCAGGAGATCCACCTCTACTGCTTCAAGTGCCTCACCGACCAGGAGCAGTGGTGGTTGCACGGGGCGGGCGTCAGCGCCGCCATGCCGCCGCGGGAGCAGCATTTCCGCTTCAACAGCCATCACCAGCCGCCGACCTGGGTACAGGATCAGGTCTTCTACCAGATCTTCCCGGACCGCTTCTGCAACGGCGACCCGTCGCTCAGCGTCAAGCATCACGAGTACGAGTACCGCGGCAAGGCGGTCATCAGCAAGGCCTGGGGGGAGCCGGTCAGCCGCCACGAGGAGGGCCACGGCGCCTGCGAGTTCTACGGCGGGGATCTGGCGGGCATAGACGCCAAGCTGCACTACCTGCAGTCCCTCGGCGTGACGGCGCTCTACCTCAATCCCATCTTCGATTCGCCGAGCAACCACAAGTACGACACCCAGGATTACTACAGCGTGGATCCGCACCTCGGCACCAATGCCCAGTTTGCCGAGCTGACCCGCAACCTGCATCAGCGCGGCATGAAGATCATCCTGGACGCCGTGGTCAACCACACCTCCACCGACCACCCCTGGTTCTGCCCGCCGCTGGGGGCCCAGAGCAACCCTGACTCCCCCTGGCGCAGCTTCTACACCTTCGACAAGGAAGGGGATTATGTCAGCTGGAAAGGCATTCGCAGCCTGCCCAAGCTGGACTTCGCCAGCGAGCAGGTGCAGGACGCCGTGTATCGGGCAGACAACGCCATTCTGCGCTACTGGATGCGCGCCCCCTACCAGATCGACGGCTGGCGCTTCGACGTCATCCACATGCTGGGAGAGCGGGGCTCGGCCATGGGCAACAGCGGCCATGTGCGGGCCATTCGCGGCGCCGTCAAGCAGGAGAACCCGGACGCTTACGTGCTCGGCGAACACTTCTTCGAGGCGAGCCAGTGGCTGCAGGGGGATCAGGAGGACGGCGCCATGAACTACTACGGCTTCGCCCACCCCATCCGCGCCTTCCTGGCGGGGCAGGACATCGCCTATCACCCCATCAAGATCAGCGCCGAGGAGCTGGACAGATGGCTCAAGCTGGCCCGGGCCCATATCCCGTTCAAGAACCAACTGGCCCAGTTCAACCTGCTGGACAGCCACGACACCGCCCGCTTCCTCCACCTGCTGGGGGAGGACAAGCAGCGCATGCGGCTCGCCGCCACCCTGCTCATCACCTACATAGGCGTGCCCTCCATCTACTACGGCGACGAGGTGGGGCTCTCCGGCGGCAACGATCCGGACTGCCGTCGCTGCTTCCCCTGGGACACCACCGACTGGGATCATGTGCTGCACGATCACTATCGCCGCCTGATCCAGCTGCGCCGCCAGCGTCCGGCCCTGCGCCGGGGCGACATCCAGACCCTCTACGCCGGCCCTCACAGCTATGTGTTCGCCCGCACCCTGCAAAGCGATCAGGTGGTGGTGGCCTGCAACCGCCACCCGACCGAGCCGCGCACCATCAGCCTGCCCCTGTGGCAGACCGCCAGCCCCGCCAGCCGCTTCACCGACGCCTTCAACGGCGACAAGTTCGAGGTGGTGCAAGGGGAGGTGCAGCTCACCATACCGGCCAACTCGGCCAGGGTGCTGCTCTCCAGCTGATGAAGAGATACTATCAAATAAATGGCGGGCTCTGTCCCGCCATTATTACCGGCAGACTTAAATTCCCTACCAGTAAAATTAAAATGATTTACTGCATGTCACCCTGACGATCCTCACCACTCTTAAGCCTTTAATCAGGCATCACTAAACACTTCGACATGATCATATGTGATTCCGTTAGCCTTCATTGTCTCAAATATTTCTTTATAGAAACTTGATGCAATCACCAGGTTACTGACATGCTTATTACGGATTTTCTCAAAATAACTCACCTTGAGATTCACTCCAGGCACAGTGCGACCGGCTTTATTCTGATCGCCATCAACGACCATGATATTTGTGCCATCCAAAACCTCTTTCTCAACCCCGTTCAACAAAATAACGGATGCAGAACCAGCCCCCCACCAAACGACGCTGCCTGCCTTTCTGAGAAAGGCATTGACTCTATTGCGAGATGCATCGCACCGCTGCTTAAATATTGAGAGGTTCTCGATATAACCTGCTTTATCAAAGGCCACTTCAATTTCGTTGTAACGTGTATTTTCAGCTTTTACAAAGACAACCCTCAAACTGTCATTCTCAACGCAGTGATATATTATTTTGAGTTTGTTATCACGGGCCAGGCCTTGCATGAAGTAGATGTTATAGTAGAAGAGGTGCTGTACATGGAAACCACCGAAGTCAGGGACCTCAATGATTATCCTTCCGGTATCATTCAAGGTTTCAGACATTAATTTAAAGATGGAGAAGGGATCTTCAAAATGCTCAAACACATGCATAAGATAGTAACCATCTATCTTGTCCTGAACATGGCGTGCATTAAAATAACCTTTTATGACGTTAAGCCCCAAGCCCTTCGCAATATCGGCTTGGGGGCCTGGCTCAATTCCTGTTACATTGGAGAATCCGATGTCGTTCAGTTTTTTCAACAAATAGCCTTCTGAACAGCCAATCTCAAATATTTTTTCATCTTTGCCAAAATGACTGGCGATGGTATTAATCATGCCGTCATACTTAGAAGCGCCGATATTATTCAGCGGAGATATATATAGATAGTTGTCATATATTTCCGTCAGCTCTTCCGATGATAACTTCTTGGATGCAAACCCCACCAGGCAATCCTTGCAGGCACTGACCTGCAATTCCGATACCTTTACCGGAAAATCACCAGAGTAGGCAGATAAAACGGCTGGCATCTTGCGTTCAAGGAAAACCAATGTGTTATCACTGTGACAATATGGACATCTCATGATCCTCTCCTAAAGATATGATCAGGATTGATGAAACAAGGTTGTTCGAACGCGTTGTCTCTGGATTCTCATCCATCACATCATGCAACGAAGTACCTATTCTCAACGACGACTACACCTGCGCAGAACCCCTGCATCGATTAGCTTTCTAGCCAAGGGTTCGACCCGCCAAAACGGTACGTCGATGACCTCGGCAATCTCAAACAGGCTCATATGGCCATCGCTGTACGCCAGCAAGTTCATCATGTCCCTCACCTGATCGCCGGAATCACGTGTAGACAGATTCGGATAGAGGCCACGTCGTCCCAGCTGGGGTTCGCCCAATACGGTGGCCTCACAACATTCATCCAACTCCAGACACTCGATCGCTCGCCGTAACGCCAGGAAGCTATCCGCCAGGCCCCGTGGCGTGACCAAGGTAAGATCGTCTAATGAGGTATGGTATTCGGCATAGCAACCGTACTTGCTGCGCATCATAGTTGTGACTGGCAGGTCTATTCCGGGGGCACATAACTGACGTTCGTTGGACCCTCGCTCAAGATAGCTATACACCATATAATCAGGTGCAATATGACCCAGCACATGGCGTCCAATACGATCAGCTAAAGAATTCCCCTGCCTGGACGGTAAGAAAGAGTAACACCTCTCGTCCCCCATGCAGGTGAGATTAAAACCGGCCAACGTATGAGACTTGAGGTGCTCCAGATGACGAGAGAGATAAACGATAGCTCCGATCGTCTCTGGAACAAGCATCAATCGATAGCTGTAGCGTCGCTTGGGTAAGGAGGCAAGCCAGGCCATCAGAAACACCCCGACGCCTGGACCAGACAACTCGTTGTTGGCCATGGAGGGATGGCAAACATAGCTGGATAACAAGATCTCCTCCTCACTCTCCCCTGATAGCACCCACTCTGCATAAGTCAGTGAGCCCGGTTGCAAGCTGGTATCGATCACAACCTCATAATTTCCTTCCGGCAACGCTTCCCGCACATTATGGGGTAAACAAAAGCCCCAACGGCGCTGGTAATAAGATGTGATATAGGGGATAGCGTCCGGCAGTTCGGGCAATGAATGCAGATATGGCTGCAATTCTGCCAGCGACAGGGTACAACGCACTGGCTCAGAATAACCGACCAGGTGCAAGTTGCTGTCCTTGAAGTCAACGACCTTGTGCCCGTCAGGCCCTACGATATAAGCCTGCCTTACATTCCACTCATCGGGCACTGTCCAGTCGAAGCATGTGGTCCCGCTTTCCACCTCATGGATGGTCAAATCAGGCAAGCAGTGCTGCCGGATCAAGGAGAGTGTTTGCCGAACCCCCTCACCAGTCAGGCTACGATTGAGTGGGAACAGCAAGGTTAAGAATCGATGCAGCTGTTCACCGAGTTGAGCCTGATCGCTCCAGTCTATGGGAAGATAACCACCAGTATGCATCGGTGTTGTCATTGTCATGCAACGTCCTCAATCAGCTCAACAATATGCCCCAAGGGGCTTAGAAAAAACTGGACATGAGATCCACCAAAGGCGATTGCCGGCTGGCTGGGTCCTAGAGGAAGATGACGTTGCTCACGCAGTCTGACGGCGCTCTCCTGCAGGCAAGGCACCCGATAGGCAAGATGGTTGATGACATTGCGCCGGGTCTTGAGTACCTGAGTCACGGGGCTGTCCTCACTGGCCGGGGCAACCAGTTCGTAACACAGCCCATTTTCATCGTGTACAAACTGCACCCAGACCCGCTGCAGTGGATCTTCAACTGCCACCGAGAAGCGGTTCAGCCCCAGCACGTCGCGACAATAGGCCACACCGCTAGCCAGGTCCGGCACGACCAGTCCAATATGATCAAATTGCATGAGGCACTGCTCCCGCCCGGATCAGGGCGTATGGTGCCACCGCCATTAACTCGCCGGCAGCCAGCATAAAATCGCGGCACGAGACGGCCCAGACAGGCACCCGCTGGCACAGAGCCTGGCGCCAGACACCCCGAGCCTGCAGCAAGGCCACCAGCCGGGAGAGGTCGATCTCGCTGGCCAGAGACAGGTCGCGCACATAGTAGTTTGCCTGCCACTCCCGCAAGCGGCCGTCTACTCGCACCTGACCCGCAAATGCTTTGTGATAGCGGTAGGCGACGGCCAGCCTCTGCTCTACGTAGTGGGTGAAGGTGATACGGTCAGGGTGACAACCCAGCCCCAGCAGCCAGCCATCTTGCTCCGCCAGCCAGCCAAAGGGGCTCTCTTGGCCGAAACAATCGTGACACTCCCGGGCCACCAGAGAGGGTCCATATGGGCCACTTATCGCCATACTGAAGATGGGATCCAGCGTACGCACCACGCCTTCACGCTGCCGGAATACTTCCGTCATCAGCCCCACCTTGCTCGGGGTCTGCGCAGAATCGAAGCACTCGCCCGCCATCGGGCTATAACTGAAGGTCGGCACCAACAAGTGCCCGCCCAGCCACTGCTCTAGGTATGTCCAGAAGGCTGCGATGCCCGCGGCGTTGCCCATGCCGGCAAACTGGGCCACCACCATGGCATCCGAGTGCACCATCAGGGCGCCGCCTCTGGGGATCCCCAACTCGGTCAGCGCCTGCTCGAACGCCTGCTTCACACGGCGACCCCTTTGCGCAGCAAAGCTTGCTTGATGTCGGCCAGACTCTTCAGCTCAGCCAGCTCGTTCGGCTCGAAACGCACGCCATAGTGCTGCTCGACCAGCAACAGCAGGTTGAAGTGGCCCAGAGAGTCCCACTCGGGAAAACTGCCGAGGGCTGACTGTTCATTGACGCTGGCCTGGGGGAACTGCTGGCGTGCCAGCGCGATAAGGTCATTCATTGGCATAAAACTCCAAAAAAGGGAGAGAGAGGGAGGGGAGAGCCAGGCTGAGAAACACCTCGTCCGCCAGCGGCATCAACCCCGCTGGAGTGGTTATCGGCCGGGTTGGCAGGCTCGCCAGAAAATCCCGTGCCGGCAGATTACGCTCTGTAGCGACCAGGCTGATGACCAGTTCGGTCCTGCCTTGCGCCTGCAACCGGTTCACCAGTTGCGCCAGCAGCCAGTATTCGAAACCACGTCCCAGCACCCGGCAACTGATGGCCAGGGTATCCAGCAGCGCCCTGCCCTCGTCGAGCGGGCGCACCACCAGCAGAGCCGTCATACCGTGGTCGGCAAATCTGTCCCGTAAGCTAGCCAGCCAGACCTCACCACCCTCAGCGGCCAGCCGGGCCAGTTCCGCCGCCTGATAGCGGCGGGCAGAGAGATTGAACTGATTGGTCTTCTGGCTGAGTTGTTCGGCTCGCAACTGGTTGCCCGGGGAGAGCGGCTGCCAGTCGGCATGCAGCGCCAATTGCCGCAAGAAGGCGTGCTCATCGCCCAGTTGCTGACGCACCTCATTTGCCTGGGCTTGCGCCTGATAGGAATGCTGGCGCAGGCCGTCATCCTGACTCTGGTGGCGACTGCACAGGGCCGGCAGCGTCATCAGGGCATCCGGCCACCCCCAGATGTCGGCAGGGGGGGTGACCACCATCACTTCGGGACAATTGGCCCGGACTTCAGCACGTTCCAGCTCGCTGTCATCCCAGAAAACCAAACTGTCCAACCCGACATTCAGCCGCTCCGCCAGCCGGTGCAATCCCTGAGACTTGGACTCCCAGCCGATTTCAGCGGCAGCAATGTGATGGAGCTCAAGCACCATGCCTTGGTGCTCATCGAACAGCCGCCACACATCGTCGGCCAGATTCTTGGAACAGAGCGCCAATATGACGCCCTGCCCGTGCCAGTAACAGGCGGCCTGCTGGAAGGCCTGATAGAGACGCCCCACCCCATCCTGCCCCAGCAGGATGCCACCCACACCGTCTTCGCCAACCACGCCTCCCCACAGGGTATTGTCACAGTCGAGCACCAGCACCTTGTGGGCGGGTTGCTGCAGCCGCTGCAACAAGGGGACAATCCACTGCGCCAGGCTGGCCAGACCGACCATGGAGAAGGGGCAGGACATCAGATAGAGGTTGCGCCGGTCAAAGCAGTGATGTCGGCCATGCTGTTGCAGCCAGAGCGGCAGGTGCAGATCGTCCATGCCGGGTTGTTGCTGCCGCAGGCGAGCCATCTGCTGCTCAAACGCACTTGCCAGCGCGGCGAGCGCGGCAGGGGCCGGGCCATAGACGGAGAGTGGCGCGTGGCTGCAGGCACCGACCAGCAGATGATCCTGCGGGCGGCGCTGCAGATACTGCAACAGGGGCTTGCAGAGCGCATCGACGAAAGCGGCTACGGCCAACTGCTGCTCATCCTGCGTCAGACGACCCCATGCCTGCAGGGTCTGGACTGGCACCAGATCTTCCCACAGCCAGATGATGATGTGAGTCTGGGCCGCGGCATCGGCAGCCTGGTTCATCAGCGTCTGCAGCCACTGACCATGGGGAGCCACCTGCACCTCGCCATATTCTGCAAGAGGTCGCCAGGCAAGGTTGCCCGGCATCAAGAACGAACTGCCACTGAGATGAAGCATGGTCATGACCTTCCCCACTGCACTACCGGAACCATCCCGGCGACCGACAAATGGGATGATCGTGTTTGATCTTCATGAAAAACAAAAGCTTTTTCAGCCATCTTCAGTAGTTGATGCTGACATAGGGCACTTCAGTCACATCCCACGCCTGCTTGAGGTAGACGGTGAGCACGAAGAAGAAGTTCGCCAGCAGGTTGGCGAAACGGTAGAGGATGGGATCGAAGCGCACGCCGCTCTCTTCGAGGCGCACCAGCAGGCGCACCACCTTCTTGCTGCCGCAGCGGCACAGGTGCAGGGTGGGGATGGGTTGGGGTCCCTGGGGCAGCACGAAACCGGTGACCCGGCCGCGGCTCGCCTCGTTGTAGTGATCGTAACGCCCCTTCAGCCAGTCCAGATCCTCCTCGAAGATCCCGAGCCTGCCGCGCACCGAGCCGTTGAGGTTGTAGATGAGCCGCTGCAAGATCGCCAGATCCGCCAGCATGGGCTGGGTGTCTGCATCCGGCACCAGGTGGGACAGCACGGCCCCCACCTGGCAGCAGAGCTCGTCGGTGGCGATCTCGTAGTCGCACTGGAACTGGGTCTCGAAGATGAAGGGGTAGCAGAGCTCGCGCTTGTCTCTTGGCTTCTTGGGGTTCATGGCATCGTCTGGCTGGAGAAAAGGGCAGTGTGCCAGCCCGGGCCCAGGCTGGCAAACGCCGCATCAGAGGGGCGACGAGCCGGGATCAGCTCGTCGCCATCTGCTGGCCGAGCTGCCTCATGGCCGCCAGCATCCGCTGGTTGAAGCCCATGAAACCGGCGCCCTCGGCCGCCTCGCTCTGGCCTCGCGCCGCCAGCACCGCAGGGGTCAACGCCTGCTGCTGGGCAGGCGGCAACAGGGCATCGGCCTGCTGCTGCAGCTGACTCAGCTTCGGCAGGTAGTCCGCCAGCGGCTTGAGCCCCTCCTGCAGCGAATGGGCCCCCTGATAGGTCTGGCTCAAGCGGGCCGACTGCTTGAGCTTGAGGGAGTAGGAGGCCAGCTGGCTGTCGTCCAGTTGCAACCCATCCAGCCTGTCAGCCAGGGTCTTGCCCTCCCCGCCCCCGAAGAACTGGCCGGCCAGCTCGTCCAGCCCCTTGACCAGCTTGCCGATGGCGTCCATCTCGCCACTGTCGAGATCCCCCTCCAGGGAGAAGTCGAAGCTCTGGCTCGACTTGAGGCTGAACTGGTTGCCGCTCTCGTCGCTTCGGGACTTGAACTGCCAACTGTCACTAAAGCGCAGCATCACCTTGTCCCCGTCCCGGGTCTCGATCTCGAGGAAGGCCTGTTGCCGGCTGGCCATCTTGGCCGCCCCGAGATCCGTGGTCGAAACCTCGCCAAAGAACTCTTGCTCGAAGGACTCCAGTCCCTCCTGGATCAGCTTGTAGCTCTGATCCATGCCGGTCTTGATGTCCTCGTTGTCCGCCCAGTCCCCGAGCTGCTTTCTGGCGTCGCCGAAGCCCATCTCCACCCCTTTGCGGGCCTGCTCCATCATCTTGGCCAGATCCTCATCCGACTTGCCGTCGGCACGGGCCGCCCCCAGCCGTCCGGTGACGAACTGCAGCACGTTGTCCGCCACCGCCTCGTAATCGAACAGGGTCTCCGGGGTGATAGCCTCCGGCGGGCTCAGCTTGAACTCCTGACTCCTGGGGGCCTGATAGTGCTGGCCATTGATCTCCAGCGCGAATTGCAGCGCCTGCTGGATCAGCACCTGGGCCCACTTCGGGGGCTTGTTCAGGGAGACCTCCTCCCCGCTGCCTGCCGGTTTCGACTCTGCCTGTTGAGGCGATTTGGGAGCAATGCCCACTCCCTTGGGTTGGGCTGCGCCCATGCCATCGATCTGCATCATCACTCTCCCGCCATAGTGGTGGATCGGTTATCGGCCCGACTGACCACTTCTTGACCACAAAAAACTTGGACAATCCGCGACGGCCTTTTAAAATCCCCACCCTTTGGTTGGCTGCGGCCTTCCCCCGGTTTCTGCCCGGCCCTGCCGGTGTGCATCTGAGGTATCTATGACCCAATCCCAGCGGACCCCCGCCGACTACCAGGCCCAGCTCGACGAGAAGCGCGATCGCCTCACCCAGCTGTTCGCCGACTTCAACCCGCCCGCGCTTGAGGTCCATGCCTCCCCCGCCGAGCACTACCGGATGCGTGCCGAGTTCCGCATCTGGCACGAGGGGGATGACCTCTTCCACTGCATGTATGCCCAGGCCACCAAGGAGATCATCCGGGTCGACAGCTTCCCCACCGCCAGCCTGCTCATCAACCGGCTGATGCCGGTGCTGCTGGCAGGGCTGCGCCCGCACCCGGTGCTGCGCCGCAAGCTGTTCCAGATAGACTACCTCTCCACCCAGTCCGGCCAGCTCTGCGTCAGCCTGCTCTACCACCGCAAGCTGGAGGCGGAGTGGCAGCAGGCCGCAGAGGCCCTGCAGGCCGACCTGCGGGCCCAGGGGTTCGATCTGCAACTGATTGGTCGCGCCCACAAGCAGAAGATCTGCCTGGGGGAGGAGTTCGTCATCGAGCGGCTCAACGTGCAGGGTCGCGAGCTGGTCTACAAGCAGGTGGAGAACAGCTTCACCCAGCCCAATGCCGCCATCAACGAGCAGATGCTGGGCTGGGCGCTGGATGTCACCCGCGGCAGCGAGGGTGACCTGCTGGAGCTCTACTGCGGCAACGGCAACTTCTCCATCGCCCT
Organism: Aeromonas sp. R4-3; assembly: GCF_040908275.1. Classification (NCBI taxonomy): domain Bacteria; kingdom Pseudomonadati; phylum Pseudomonadota; class Gammaproteobacteria; order Aeromonadales; family Aeromonadaceae; genus Aeromonas; species Aeromonas sp. R4-3. The sequence continues at coordinate 59,837 of NZ_JBFODK010000022.1, read as the reverse complement.
GGCGCAGAACTTCCGCAAGGTGCTGGCCACCGAGATCGCCAAGCCGAGCGTGGATTCTGCCCAGTTCAACATCGCCGCCAACGGAGTGGACAACCTGATCATACTGCGCATGTCGGCGGAGGAGTTCACCATGGCGATGCGCGGCGAGCGGGAGTTCAACCGCCTCAAGGGGGTCGATCTCGGCGCTTACCAGTGCAACACCATCTTCGTCGACCCGCCCCGTGCCGGCCTCGATGACGCCACAGTCCGGCTGGTGCAGGAGTACGACAACATCCTCTACATCTCCTGCAACCCCGAGACCCTGCAGGCCAACATGGCGGTGCTGGGCGAGACCCACGAGATCGCCCGCTTCGCCCTGTTCGACCAGTTCCCCTGGACCCACCATATGGAAGCCGGGGTGTACTTGAAGCGCAAGGCGGGCTGATTCGAACCGCCTCCCCCCGGCCCGCCACATGGAAATCGGGGGTATCTACGCCACAAGGCGGACCAAACTCCCCCCTCATCCCCACCCTTCTCCCGCCAGGGGAGAAGGGTGCAAAGGGCTCTCGGGCCCTGTTTTGATTAGTTATCCCGGTGCAGGGCGCTGGCGCAGCCGTTATGCTGGCGACACGCGCATTCGCGCCATAGCCGGGTACCACGCCGCCATGCCACGCGTTCTGTTTGTTGAAGATGATCCCGAGATAGGCCAGCTCATCAGCAGCTGGCTCGGTCGCCACGACATAGAGGTGCTGCTGGAGACCCGGGGCGATCTCGCGCTGGCCAGGGTGGAGGCCGAACAGCCAGACCTGGTGCTGCTAGACATCATGCTGCCGGGGCAGGACGGCCTCTCCCTGTGCCGGGATCTGCGGCCGCGCTTCACCGGCCCCATCGTCATGCTCACCTCGCTCGACAGCGACATGAACCAGATCCTCAGCCTGGAGCTCGGGGCCAACGACTACATCCTCAAGACCACGCCGCCCCCCGTGCTGCTGGCCCGACTGCGGGTCCAGTTCCGCCAGCAGGGGCAGGCGCCGCAACCGGCCGCCCTCAGCGCGCCGCCCCAGCGCCTGCAGTTCGGTCGCCTGCGGATCGACGGCCCGGGGCGGGACGTGCGCCTCGACGGCAACAGCGTGCCCCTCTCCACCGCCGATTTCGATCTGCTCTGGGAGCTGGCCAGCCACGCCGGCCAGATCCTGGGGCGAGAAGCGCTGTTTCGCAGCCTGCGGGGCCGCGACTACGACGGCCAGGACCGCAGCATGGACGTGGCCATCTCCCGCCTGCGCCGCCGGCTCGGGGATGACAGCACCAACCCGACCCGGATCAAGACAGTGCGCCAGAAGGGCTACCTGCTGGTACCCCAGGCCTGGGAATGAGCTGGTGCCTCACACGCCTGCACACCAGAAGCCCGGGGATGACAGCAACAACCCGACCCGGATCAAGACGGTGCGCCAGAAGGGCTATCTGCTGGTACCCCAGGCCTGGGAATAAGCAGTTACCGAATGACCTTGATGCTCTCTGCTCCCTTCTCCCCTTGCGGGAGAAGGGTTGGGGATGAGGGGGGCGCCCAGACGCAATCCAGGCAAGAGGAGAGCCCCCATGCGCCGCCTGTTTATCCAGTTCTACCTGCTGCTGATCGGCTGCTTCGGCCTCGCCATCCTGCTCATCGGCCTCGTCTATCAGGTCAGTGCCGAGCGGGCGGGGGACCGCTATCTCGAGCACATGATGCAGGGCTCCCTGGGGCTGCTCACCGGCGAGCTGGCCCGGCTGCCCCCCGCACGCTGGCCCGCCCGCATGGGGGAGCAGAGCCAGCAGCTCAACCTGCCGCTGCAACTCGGCGCCCTCGCCAACCAGCCGCTGGCCAGGGAGGATCAGGCCTTCCTCGAGGCGGGCAACATCGTCATCGTCGAAGAGGATGACACCTTCCTGCAGCGCATCCCGGGCACCGACCAGGTGCTGATCGTCGGCCCCGTCCCCTATCTCTCCTATCTGCACGAGCTGCACTGGGTGGACGTGGGCCTGCTGCTGCTCATCGGCCTCTCCCTCGGCCTGCCCATACTGCTCTGGCTGCGCCCCCACTGGCACGGCCTGCAACGGCTCGAACAGACGGCCCGCCGGGTCGGTGACGGGGATCTCTCCTGCCGCACCGGCCTGCCTCCCGGCAGCAGCCTGGGCCGGGTGGGACGCACCTTCGATCAGATGGCCGAGCAGTTGCAGGCCATGCTGGCCAGCCGCAAGCAGCTGACCGACGCCATCGCCCACGAGCTGCGCACCCCCCTGGTGCGGCTGCGCTACCGACTCGCCATGCTGGCCGAGCCCCCCTCGGCCGAGGAGCAGCAGGGGCTGGAGCGGGATCTCGGCGCGCTGGACGCCCTCATCGAGGAGATGCTCACCTATGCCAGGCTGGATCGCCCCGAGCTGCCGCTGCAGTGCAGCGATCTCGAGCTGGGTCGCTGGGCCGGGGAGCGGCTCCCGGACTGGCAGGCGCTGCGCCCGGACAGACGACTCGCCCTCCAGCTTCCCGCCCATCCCCTGCCCTGGCGCGGCGACATCCGCCTGCTGGACAGGGCGCTGGAGAACCTCATCGGCAACGCCCTGCGCCATGCCGCCAGCCGGGTGAGCCTCGCCATGAGTCGGCAGCAGGATCACTATCTGCTGGAGGTGGCCGACGACGGCCCCGGCATAGATCCGGCGCTGGCGCCCCAGATCTTCGAGCCCTTCGTGCGGCTGGATCAGAGCCGGGACAGGCGCACCGGCGGCACGGGCTTAGGCCTCGCCATAGTGCGCAGCATAGCGCGCCACCATGGCGGCGAGGTGCAACTGCTGCCCGCCGAGACGGGGGCCCGCTTCTGCCTCAGGCTGCCCGTACATTTGGATACAAACCGTCACCAGCCACTCACTGAAGCGCAGGCCCGGCAGCCCTAGGATGACGTCATGGAGAGCCGCTCCATGTCATCAAACCGAACGAGGAACTGGAATATGAAAAAGCTGATCCCCCTGAGCCTGGCTGCTGTCTTCGCCCTGACCTCCGGCTTCACCATGGCTGCCACCCCGACCAAGGCTGCCGCACCCCAGGCCACCCAGACCAAGGTGGTGAAAAAACATCACAAGGCGACCCATGCCGCACCGACCGTGAAAGTGGCCCCCAAGACCAAGTAACAGGCGCACAAGCTCCCAATGAAAAGGGGCCCCATCATGGGGCCCCTTTTGTCGTGCTCAGTCGCTCAATCCTGCATGTAATCTGCAGGCAGCGCGATGCGCGCCACCCCGGAGGCTACCGCCGCCAGCGCCACGGCGCGGGCCACGCGAGGCAGCAGACGGGCATCCATCGGCTTGGGAATGACGTAATCCTTGCCGAAGGTGAGCGCACTCACCCCGGCGGCGGTCAGCACCTCGGCCGGTACGGGTTCTTTCACCAGGCCACGGATCGCCTCCACCGCCGCTACCTTCATGGCATCGTTGATGCGGCTGGCACGCGCATCCAGGGCGCCGCGGAAGATGAAGGGGAAGCAGATGACGTTGTTGATCTGGTTCGGATAGTCGGAGCGACCCGTGCCCATGATGAGATCGTCGCGCACCGAGTGCGCCAGGGCGGGCTTGATCTCGGGATCCGGGTTGGAGCAGGCGAAGATCACCGGATTGGGGGCCATCAGCGCCACCGCCTCCGCAGGCAGCACGTCCGGGCCGGAGACACCGACAAACACGTCCGCCCCGTCGATGACATCCATCAGGGTACGCAGGGGCGTGTCGTTGGCGAAGCGCTGCTTGTACTGGTTCAGATCGGTGCGACCGCTGTGGATCACCCCCTGACGGTCCAGCATGAAGATGTTCTGTGGCGCAGCGCCGCACTTGATCAGCAGATCCATGCAGGCGGTGGCGGCGGCACCGGCGCCCATGCAGACGATGCGGCTCTGTTCGATGCGCTTGCCCTGCACTTCCAGCGCGTTGAGCAGGCCGGCGGCGGTGACGATGGCGGTGCCGTGCTGATCATCGTGGAACACCGGAATGTCGCAGCGCTCGATCAGCGCCTGCTCTATCTCGAAGCACTCGGGAGCCTTGATGTCTTCCAGGTTGATGCCACCGAAGGTGTCGGCGATGGCAGCGACAGTGTCGATGAACTGCTGGCTGGTCTCGTGCTTCACCTCGATGTCGATGGCGTCGATGCCGGCGAAGCGCTTGAACAGCAGTGCCTTGCCCTCCATCACCGGCTTGGAGGCCAGCGGCCCCAGATTGCCCAGCCCCAGGATGGCGGTGCCGTTGGAGATGACGGCCACCAGGTTGCCCTTGCCGGTGTAGCGGTAGGCATCGGCCGGGTTGGCGGCGATTTCGCGCACCGGCTCGGCGACGCCAGGGCTGTAGGCCAGGGCCAGATCCCGCGCGGTCTCGGCGGGCTTGGTGAGGGCTATGGCTATCTTGCCGGGAATGGGCTGGGCGTGGTAATCGAGCGCTTGTTGACGAAGATCGTGACGCAGATCGGACATGGGGGACCCCGATACGGAAGTGAATGAGTGGTGCATTGGCTCGCCAGTGGCGAGGGCTGGGGATCATAAAGAAAACCCGCCCCCTTTCACAGCAGAAAATATCGCCAAGTCGCACTGACAGCTGACTCAGCAGCATCTCCTGCCGCCATCAAATACCTATTTAGTTATAGATTCGATTTCAGTCCATCACGGGAATACCGGCCCTCGCCTCCGCCTGGCGGGCGATGGCCTCCGTCATCCCCTGGAAGATGAAGAGGTGGAAGGGCAGCATGGCGAGCCAGTAGGCCAGCCCCCAGGCGCCCTGGGGGTGCCAGTGGGCGGTCACCCGCAGCCGGGTCAGGCCGGACTCCTGGGGCTGGATGTTGAACTCCAGCCGCCCGACGCCGGGGGCCTTCATGTTGAACAAGAGATCCAGCCTGCGCCCCTCGTCCACCCCGAGGATCTGCCAGGAGTCCAGCATGTCCCCCTTCACGAAGCGATCCGGATTGGTGCGACCCCGGGTGAGCGCCGGGCCACCGATCAGGTGATCCATCCATTCGCGCACCACCCACAGCTCGTTCATGTAGAAGTAGCGCTGCTCGCCCCCCAACTGCTGCAGCACCTGCCACACCACCTCGGGGGAGGCGAGGCACTCGGCCTCCCCGCTGGCGGTGCGATCGTAGAAACCGTACTCGGGATGGCGCCAGCGCAGGCCAAGCGGCGTCTCCTCCCCCTGTTGCTCGGCGCCGAGCTTCTGCTCCAGCGCCAGGCTCTCCGTCAGCGCCTCGTCGAAGCTGAGCAGGTGCTGGGGCAGCAGGGCCCGCAGTGGGCCATCATCGGCCGGAATGTCGTGCTTGAGACCGCCCACCAGCGCCTTGGCGATGGGTTGGGGTACAGAGGTGGCAAACTGCAGCCACCAGGCGGAGAGCCGCGGGCTCAAGAAGGGGATAGGGATGATGGGGCAGCGCTTGCCGATGTGGGCGGCAAACTTCTGCAACTGCTGCTGATAGCTGAGCAGCTCGGGGCCGGCCGCGTTGAAGATGCGGCCATCCACCCCTTGCGCCTCCACCAGGCCGCCCAGATAGTGCAGCAGGTTGGAGAGGGCTATGGGGGGCGTGCGGGAGCGCACCCACTTGGGCGTCACCATCATGGGCAGGTTGAACACCAGATCCCGCATCACCTCGAATGCGGCGGAGCCGGGCCCTATGATGATGCCGGCCCGCAGCTCCACCGTGGGCACCCCCGCCTCCCGAAACAGCTCGCCGCAGTGGCGACGGGAGTTGAGGTGGCGACTGTTGCAGGGGATCGGTTGTATGGCCCCCAGATAGACGATGCGGCGCACCCCGGCGGCGCGGGCGGCGGCGGCGAAGTTCTTCACCCCCTGCTGCTCCAGCCGGTGAAAACCGGCGCCTGCCCCCATGGCGTGCACCAGATAGAAGACGGTATCCACCCCGGCAAGGGCCGGCAACAGGGTGATGGGCTTGAGGCTGTCGGCGAGACGAAACTCCACCCCCTCCGGCAGGCGGCAGGGGCGGCGCGCCCCGGCGATGACCCTGTAACCCAACCCTTGCAGGTGGGGTACCAGATAGGAACCTATGTAACCCGCCGCACCCATCACCAGACAGTTTCGCATTCCAACACTCCTTGCCATCCCCCATGGACTCGCACCACCATAGGGCAAAGCGAGGCAATACAGAACGCCGGCCAATAAAAAAGGCGCCCGATGGGCGCCTTTTTCAGAATTCTTCAGAAGTAAGATTACTTCTTGGCAGTCAGACCACCGAAACGCTTGTTGAACTTGTCTACGCGGCCGCCGCTAGAAACTTCTTTCTGCTTGCCGGTATAGAACGGGTGGCATGCGGAGCACACGTCCAGGTTCAGATCTTTACCCAGGGTAGAGAAGGTATTGATGACGTTACCGCAAGAGCACTTGCAGGTGATGGCTACGTACTCGGGATGGATACCAGCTTTCATGGACAACCTCGATTATCAGGCCGTGTCGCCATCCGATCTCTTGTCGGACACCACACGATTGTTGAACACAGTTTCAAAGGCTGCGAATAATATAGGAAATGCCTGAGTTCAGGCAAGTGGCTTCGCAGAAAAAATAGGCAACCCCTGGTGGATTCATCGCAAACGCTTGATCTGGTTCGTGTCGCTGTCCCGGTGCCCTTGCGCCGTCACTTCGACTATCTCTCCCCTTTGCCCCTGCCTGAGCCCGGTTGCCGGGTCGAGATCCCTTTCGGCCCCCAGACCCTGGTCGGTCTGGTGGTGGATCACCCGACCGAGAGTCAGGTGCCCCGCACCAAGTTAAAGCCCTTGAAGCGGGTGCTCGACACGGCCCCTGTGCTGGGGCCCGACATACTGGCGCTGATGGCCTGGAGCGCCGGCTACTACCAGCATCCCCTGGGTGAGGTGCTGCCCCACGCCCTGCCTGTGCTGGTGCGCAAGGGGGAGCCCGCCGCCTACCGGGAGCTGGAGTTCTGGTTTGCCACCGAAGCCGGGATGGCAATCGATCTCAACGAACTCAAGCGGGCGGCCAAGCAGCAGCAGGCCCTCGCCCTGCTGCGCAAGGGCCCCCAGACGCCGTCTGCGCTCAAGCAGGAGGAGATCCAGAGCGCTGCTCTCACAGCGCTGGAGAAGAAGGGCTTGCTGGAGAAGCGCAGCCTGGAGCCGAGCCATGACGGCGACTGGGCAACCCATTTTGACGCCGGTGAGGGGCTGCGCCTCAACGGCGAGCAGGCATTGGCGGTGGCTGCCGTCACCAGCCAGAGCGACAAGTTCGGCGCCTTCCTGCTGGACGGCATCACGGGATCCGGCAAGACAGAGGTTTACCTGAGCATACTCGAGCCCCTGCTCCGGGCGGGCAAGCAGGCGCTGGTGATGGTGCCGGAGATAGGCCTCACCCCCCAGACCATCAACCGCTTCCGCCGCCGCTTCAAGGTGCCCGTGGTGGCGATGAACTCCGCCATGAACGACAGGGAGCGGCTCGATGCCTGGCTCGCCTGCCGCGACGGCGGCGCCGCCATCCTGATCGGCACCCGCTCCGCGGTCTTCACCCCGTTCAAGAACCTCGGCATCATCATCATCGACGAGGAGCACGACGGCTCCTTCAAGCAGCAGGACGGTTTTCGCTACCACGCGCGGGATCTGGCGGTGATGCGGGCCCATCGCGCCGGTATCCCAATCCTGCTCGGCTCCGCCACCCCGTCGCTCGAGACGCTGCACAACGCCCGCACCGGCAAGTACCACCACCTCAGCCTGACGCGGCGCGCCGGCAACGCCCAGACCGCCCGCCAGGTGATCCTGGACATCAAGAGCGTACGGCTGCAGGCCGGGCTCTCTCCCCAGCTGGAGCAGCTGATGGCAGAGCACCTGGTGGCGGGCAACCAGGTGATGCTGTTCCTCAACCGGCGCGGCTATGCCCCCTCGCTTATCTGCCACCAATGTGGCTGGAGCGCCGCCTGCGAGCGCTGCGATGCCTGGTACACCTGGCATCAGGCCGGGCGTCGGCTGCACTGCCACCACTGCGACAGCGTGCGCCCGCTGCCTCATAGCTGTCCGGAGTGCGGCAGCAATGAGTTGATCGGCTCGGGAGTGGGCACAGAACAGCTGGAGCAGCTGCTCACCACTGTGTTCCCCCAATATCCTGTGGTGCGTATCGATCGGGACAACACCCGCCGCAAGGGGGAGCTGGAGACCCACCTCGGCGACATCAAGGCGGGCAAGTACAAGATCCTGATCGGCACCCAGATGCTGGCCAAGGGGCACCACTTCCCGGACGTAACCCTGGTGGGTCTGCTGGATGTGGATGGCGCCCTGTTTTCCGCCGATTTTCGCGCCGCCGAGAAGTTGGCCCAGCTCTACACCCAGGTGGCGGGCCGGGCCGGTCGCGCCAGCAAACCCGGGCTGGTGGTGCTGCAGAGCCATCACCCGGAGCACGCCCTGCTGCAGGACCTGACCCAGAACGGCTACGGCCACTTTGCCGATACCGCGCTGAAAGAACGCCGCCTGCTGGGGCTGCCGCCGTTCAGTTACCAGGGGCTGTTTCGGGCCGAGGCCAACGGCCGGGACGAGGTGCAACTGTTCCTCACCCGTCTGGCCGATACTCTGCGCAGCGCCCGCTATCCCCAGGTGCAGGTGCTCGGGCCCATCAGCGGCTTCATGGAGCGCAAGGCGGGCAAGTTCCGCATGCAGCTGCTGGTGCAGGGACCGAACCGGGCCCCCCTGGCGCAACTGCTGGATTGGGCGGTGAAGGAGCTGGACGGCTGGCCGGAGACCAAGAAGGTGCGCTGGAGCCTGGACATAGACCCCACGGAGTTGAATTAAGGGTCGCTGCGCTGGTCCGATTACGCTTCGCTAATCAACGGATCTTGCGATAGTGCGCACCCGCCATGGCGTCTTTGCTCCCTTCCCCCCTCGCGGGAGAAAGGTTGGGGATGAGGGGGAGAGCCAGAACGCAATGAGGGGGCCTGGGCCCCCTCGTTGTTTTTACCCCATGACAGCTCCGGCTTATTCGGCGACCTGGGAGACCCCGGTCAGCCTCACCTCGACCCGGCGATCCGGGGCCAGACAGGCGATCATCTGCGCCTTGGCGCCGTACGGGCAGCTACCCCCCGTCACCGGTGACGACTCGCCCTGCCCCTCGGCCCGCACCTTGTCGGCAAACAGCCCCTTGGCAATCAGGTAGTCGGCCACTGTGCGGGCACGCTGCTCCGAGAGGGCCTGGTTGTAGGCATCGGATCCCAGCCGGTCGGTATGACCGATCACCGTGGCCACCCCGTCTTTCGGGTTGGCCGCCAGGATCTGGGCAAACAGGCTGTCGAGCGCCTGGCTCGCGGCCGGCTTCAGGGTCGCCTTGTTGAATTCAAACAAGACGTCCGAGTCCAGGCTGAACTGCTTCTCTACCAGCACGGGAGCCGGTGCTGGCTCAGGTACGGGAGCCGGCGTCGGCGCCACCGGCTCGTCACCGACCTGACCGAAGCGATAGAGCATGCCCACCGACAGCAGGCCGTTATCCAGCTCTATGCCGGATTCATCCAGCGAGGTCTTGCCGAGGGGGGTGGTGTACTGGTATTCGAGGCGGGCGGCCCAATCCCTGTCGATGGCATATTCGATGCCCAATGCCCCCACAAAGGCGGCGCCGTGATACTTGCCCCCACCCGATACCGAGAGGTTGCTGGTGCCATCGTTGGCCCAGGCACTGATGGAGCTGTCGGTCCAGGCGTAGGCCCCCCCCAGCCGGCCATAGATATCCAGGGCCTCGGTCGCCGGGAAGCCGATCTTCATGGTGGCCTGGATCATCTGGGCCTTGGCCTCCCCATCCAGTCCTGCTTCCACCCCGTTGCCGCTGAAGCGTTGATCGACCTGATACTTGCCGAGCCAGTCATAACCGAGCTCGACGGCCACATTCCGGTTTACCTGATAGCCAGCGAAGAGCCCCAGGCCGAGGTCGCTGTGGTCCTGGCCGGGATCAAAGGCATCGAACAGCTCCTTGACCTGCTCGTCGTAATCCACCCCGTAAAAATTGGACCAGCCGGCCTTGCCGCCGACATACCAGGTGTTGTCCTGGGCGGCAGCCTGCACCGTCCCCGTTGCCATCAGAGCGCCGATCAGGACGGCGAGCATAGATCTGTTCATGGATGAGCCCCTGCAATGAATTGTTATGACGCGGATGCGCCTCTCTTCCCTGACGGGGCCCTGAACCCAAGCCCCGCACTCAGATTATCCCATCTGCAACCAGCCTCAAACGACCAGGGACTCAGGAGTGTGATATTGGCGACATTATCAGCAGATGCGCACCCCGGGGCGCCCATAAAAAAACGAAGAGCCAGGCTCTTCGTTTTCATCTCGGGGCGGGATGGTCAAGCCACCGTCACTGACTGCCCTGGCTCGCCAGGAACAGGCGGTAGGCGGGATCCTCGCTCACCTCCTTCCAGCCGTAGCCAATCTCGCGCAGGTAGTCGTGGAAGGCAGCCACGTCCTCGTCCGGCAGCTCGAAGGCACAGAGCACCCGGCCATAATCGGCGCCGTGGTTGCGGTAGTGGAACAGGCTGATGTTCCAGCGACAGCCCAGAGTCTCGAGGAAGCGCATCAGGGCACCCGGCTGCTCCGGGAACTTGAAGCTGTAGAGACGCTCACCGAGGGGCCGGGCCGGGCGGCCGCCAATCATGTAGCGCACGTGGTTCTTGGCCAGCTCGCTCTCCGTCATGTTGACCACGGGGTAACCGTTGCCACCGAGCTGATCGATGATCTGGCCGAGCTCCTCATCGCCCCCGCTGAGGCGCACCGAGACGAACAGGGAGGCCTGGGCCGCATCCGCGTAGCGGTAGTTGAACTCGGTCACCATGCGGGGCCCAAGCTGACGGCAGAAGTCGAGGAAGGCCCCCTTGCGCTCGGGTATGGTCACCGCCAGCATGCCCTCGCGCTTCTCGCCGATCTCGCAGCGCTCCGACACATAGCGCAGGCTGTGGAAGTTGACGTTGGCACCGGAAAGGATGGCCGCCATCCGCCCGCCCTTGACCTGCTCCCGCTCGCTGTAGGCCTTGAGCCCCGCCAGCGACAGGGCGCCTGACGGCTCGGCGATGGCGCGGCAGTCGTCGAAGATGTCTTTCAGCGCCGCGCAGATCTGGTCGTTGGAGACGGTCACCACCTCGTCCAGATACTGGTTGCACAGGCGGAAGGTCTCGGTGCCGATGCGCTTGACCGCCACCCCGTCCGCAAACAGGGAGACTCGCTCCAGGTTGACCGGCTCGCCGGCCTCCATGGCGGCCTTGAGGCAGGCGGAGCCCTCGGCCTCCACCCCTATCACCTTGACGTCCGGCAGCAGCTGCTTGATGTAGACAGCCACCCCGGCGGCCAGGCCGCCCCCCCCCACGGGCACGAAGACGTGAGTGAGGTGGGTGTCCTGCTCCAGCAGCTCCTTGCCTATGGTGCCCTGGCCCGCGATCACCTCGACGTCGTCGAACGGCGGTATCAAGGTGTAGCCCTCGGTTTCTGACAGACGGCGGCTCTCGGCATAGGCCTCGTCGAAGCTGTTGCCAAACAGCAGCACGTTGCCACCCAGGCGACGCACCGCATCTATCTTGATGTCCGGCGTGGTCTTGGGCATCACTATGATGGCCTTGATGCCGAGCTTGGCCGCCGACAGCGCCACCCCCTGGGCATGGTTGCCGGCCGAGGCCGCCACCACACCGTGGGATTTCTGCTCGGCGCTCAGGGTGGCGATCTTGTGATAGGCACCGCGCAGCTTGAAGGAGTGCACGGGTTGCAAGTCTTCACGCTTGAGCGCCACGTGGTTGCCGAGTCGCTCGGAGAGTTTTTTCAGGCTCTGCAAGGGGGTTACCCGCGCCGCCTCATAGACGGGGGAGAGCAACACCTTGCGTAGATAATCTGCCGCTGAAACCATGTCCTATTCCTCCAGCTTGCTTAAATCGCGCACCGCACCTTTATCTGCGCTGGTGGCGAGCATGGCATAGGCACGCAGGGCGTAGGAGACCTGGCGCTGGCGGTTCAGCGGCTTCCAGCCACGGGCCTCGATGGCGGCGCGGCGGGCGGCCAGCACTCTGTCAGCCACCTCCAGCACCATGCTGCGGGCCGGGATGTTGATGTTGATGATGTCCCCATCCTCCACCAGCCCTATGGTGCCGCCGGACGCCGCCTCGGGGGAGACGTGGCCGATGGAGAGGCCAGAGGTGCCGCCGGAGAAGCGGCCGTCTGTGATGAGGGCGCAGGCCTTGCCGAGCCCCATGGACTTGAGATAGGTGGTGGGGTAGAGCATCTCCTGCATGCCGGGGCCGCCCTTGGGCCCTTCGTAGCGGATCACCACCACTTCACCGGCTTTCACTGTGCCATCCAGGATACCGGCGACCGCCGTGTCCTGGCTCTCGAACACCCGGGCCGGGCCGCGGAAGCAGAGGTTCTCGTCATCCACCCCGGCGGTCTTGACGATGGCACCGTTGAGGGCCAGGTTGCCGGAGAGCACGGCCAGGCCCCCTTCCAGGCTGTAGGCATTCTCCAGGGAGCGGATGCAGCCTTCTGCACGGTCCAGATCCAGTTCGGGCCAGCGGCAATCCTGGCTGAATGCCTTGGTGGTGCGGATCCCGGCCGGGCCGGCGCGGTAGAAGTCGTGCACCGCCTTGTCGTCACAGCGGCTGACGTCATAGGCCTCCAGCAATTCGCTCAGGGAGGTACCGAGCACGTTGCGGGTGTCGCCGTGCACCAGCCCGGCTCTTTCCAGCTGGCCCAGGATGGCGACCACGCCACCGGCGCGGTGCACGTCTTCCATGTGGTACTTCTGGGTGGACGGCGCCACCTTGCACAGCTGGGGCACCTTGCGGGACATGCGGTCGATGTCGGCCATGGTGAAGTCCACCCCGGCCTCCTGGGCCGCCGCCAACAGGTGCAGCACAGTATTGGTGGAGCCACCCATGGCAATGTCCAGGGCCATGGCATTCTCGAACGCCGCCTTGGTGGCGATGTTGCGCGGCAGGGCGCTCTCGTCATCCTGCTGGTAGTAGCGATTGGCCAAAGCGACTATGCGCTGACCGGCCAGCTTGAACAGCTGCTCGCGGTCCGCATGGGTCGCCAGCATGGAGCCGTTGCCCGGCTGGGAGAGGCCAAGGGCCTCGGTCAGGCAGTTCATGGAATTGGCGGTGAACATGCCGGAGCAGGAGCCGCAGGTAGGGCAGGCGCTGCGCTCTATCTGATCGCTCTGGGCGTCGGAGACCTTGGGATCGGCACCCTGGATCATGGCGTCCACCAGATCCAGCTTGATGATCTGATCCGACAGCTTGGTCTTGCCCGCCTCCATGGGGCCGCCGGAGACGAAGATCACCGGTATGTTGATGCGCAGGGCGGCCATCAGCATCCCCGGGGTGATCTTGTCGCAGTTGGAGATGCAGACCATGGCGTCGGCACAGTGGGCGTTGACCATGTACTCCACGGAGTCGGCGATCAATTCGCGGGATGGCAGCGAATAGAGCATGCCGCCATGACCCATGGCGATGCCGTCATCGACTGCTATGGTGTTGAATTCCTTGGCGACGCCGCCGGCGGCCTCGATCTCCCGGGCCACCAGCTGGCCGAGATCCTTGAGGTGCACGTGACCGGGCACGAACTGGGTGAAGGAGTTGACCACGGCTATGATGGGCTTGCCGAAATCCTGATCTGTCATGCCGGTGGCACGCCAGAGGGCGCGGGCCCCGGCCATGTTACGTCCGTGGGTGGTGGTGGCGGATCTCAACTTCGGCATTGTCTCTACTCCCTGAATACATGAGCCCGACTGGGCAAACTTATGGTGCGAAGCTGTCGCTTCAAATCGGTTGTGGCAAGGGATAGGGCCCTTGCCATAGCCGACTCCAATCCAAACATGAGCGGGCGACCGGGTCGCCCGCTCAGCTTTCGATCAGTCGTTGACCGGGGTCAGCCAACCCCACTTGTCCTCGGTCTGACCGTTGAACAGGCCGAAGAAGGCATTCTGCAACTGCTCGGTCACAGGGCCACGGCTGCCGGCGCCCACCTTCATCCGATCGACGGAACGCACCGGGGTCACCTCGGCGGCGGTGCCTGTCATAAATATCTCGTCCGCCACGTAGAGCGCTTCCCGAGGCAGCGCCTGCTCTCGCACCTCGTAACCGAGATCCCGTGCCAGCGTCATTATGGTGTCGCGGGTGATGCCGGGCAGGATGGCGGCGGTGGCGGGCGGGGTGAAGATCACGCCGTTCTTCACCAGGAAGAGGTTCTCCCCCGCCCCCTCGCTCAGGTAGCCGTTCACGTCCAGCGCCAGCCCTTCGGCGAAGCCGTTGCGCTTGGCCTCGCGGCTGATCAGCTGGGATGAGAGATAGTTGCCGCCGGCCTTGGCGCCTGTGGGTATGGTGTTGGGGGCGAGCCGGCTCCAGGAGGTGACACAGACATCCACCCCGTTTTTCAGGCCCTCTTCGCCGAGGTAGGCGCCCCAGGGCAAGGCGGCGACCATGAGATCCGCCTTGGCATCCAGCGGCGGATGCAGCCCCAGCCCCACGTTGCCGACAAAGGCCAGCGGGCGCAGATAGCCGCTCTTGAGGCCGTTCTCGCGCACCACGGTGCGGCAGGCTTCATTCACTTCGAATTCGCTGTAGGGCACGTCCATCCAGTAGATTTTGGCGGAGTCGAACAGGCGGCGGGTGTGCTCCTGCAGGCGGAAGATGCAGGTCCCCCTGGGGGTATCGTAGGCGCGCACCCCCTCGAACACGGAGGAGCCGTAGTGCAGGGCATGGCTCATGACGTGGACCTGGGCATCTTGCCAGGGCACCAGCTTGCCATTGAACCAGATGTATTGAGGCTGAGTGGCAGATTGGGAAGGCTGTGACATTGGCTTGGCTCCTTAAGCGCTGATCCGGGGTTGCTGTTCCAGTGCATCGACCCGGGAGACATCCACCAGCTTGACCAGCTGGCTCCACAACTGCTGGATGGGACGCTCCGACTCGACAGTAACCGTGATCCGCAGCTGTTGGCAATCCTGCTCCATGTTCAGAGAGCAGAGAGCGAAGCCACGGTGACGCACCACCCGCAGCACCCGCTCCATCACTTCGGGTCTGGGCTGGGCGTGAATATGCAGGGTGTGCTGCGCAAATCCGGGTTGGTGAAAGCTGTGCTGCTTCATGGGCGTTGCTCCATCATCTTGTGGTTGGCGACTCCCGGCGGAACCAGGGGCCAGACGTTTTCTTCCTCTGAAATGGCCACATGCAGCAGGTAGGCACTCTCGCTTGCCAGCAGGCGATCGAGGGCACCGGCTATCTGCTCCTTGCATGTGATGGTCTCGCCCGGGATGCCGAAGGCAGCGGCCAGGGCGATGAAATCCGGGTTGTCGGAGAGTATGGTCTCGCTGTAACGGCCGTCGAAGAACAGTTCCTGCCACTGGCGCACCATGCCGAGACGTTGATTGTCGATCAGCACCATCTTCACCTTGAGCTGGGCCCGGCGTATGGTGCCGAGCTCCTGCACATTCATCATGAAGGAGCCGTCACCGCTCACCAGTACCACCTCGTCATCCGGGCGCGACATCTTGGCGCCGATGGCGGCGGGCAGGCCAAAGCCCATGGTGCCAAGACCTGCGCTGGAGAGGTGATTGCGCGGGCTGGTGAAGCGCATGTGCTGGGCCACCCACATCTGGTGCTGACCCACGTCGCAGGCCACCACGCTGGTCTCGGGCAGCAGTGCCGAGAGCTGCTTGAGCAGGGCCGGGGCATAGATGGGCTGGCCGGGATGGTCGTAGCGGAAGGCATACTCGCGAGCCATGGCGGCGCAGTGCTCACGCCAGGGATCGATCGCCAGCGCCATGGCCAGGGCAGGCAATACCCGCTTGAGATCCGTGGTGATGCCCACGTCGGCGGCGCGGCGTTTGCCGAACTCGGCGGCATCCACGTCCAGGTGGATCACCCTGGCCTCGGGGGCGAACTCCTCCAGCTTGCCGGTCACCCGATCATCGAAACGGGCGCCCACCACCACCAGCAGATCGCACTGCTGCACCGCATAGTTGGCGGCCTTGGTGCCGTGCATGCCGAGCATGCCGAGGTAGACGGGGCTGTCGGGGTCGAGCACGCCTATCCCCTTGAGGGTGGTGACCGCAGGCATGCCGGTGGCGGCGGCAAAGTCACGCAGTGGCTGCTCCGCATTGGCCATGCCCACCCCGCCCCCGACGTAGAGCACGGGGCGCTCGGCGGCGGCCAGCAGGGTGCGGGCCAGGGTCAGCTCGGCCGGATTGAGGGGCTCTGGCTCCTCCACCGCAAACAGCGGGCTCTGGGTCGGCACGGCGGCCAGCTGCACATCCTTGGGAAAATCGATGAGCACAGGACCCGGACGCCCCTCGGTGGCGATGGCGAAGGCTTCCGCCAGCACCCGCCCCAGGTCTGCAGGGTCTGTGACCATGAAGGAGTGCTTGGTGCAGGAAAGGGACATGCCGAGCACGTCGACCTCCTGAAACGCATCGGTGCCGACGGCGGCGCAGGCGACCTGGCCGCTGATGGCCACCAGGGGCACGGAATCGAGCAGCGCCTCCGCCAGGCCGGTCACCAGGTTGGTGGCCCCCGGGCCCGAGGTGGCGATGCAGACCCCCACCTGACTGGAGGCGCGGGCATAACCCACGGCGGCCAAGGCGGCCCCCTGCTCGTGACGGCAGAGCTGATGGGCCAGGCCACCGTCATACAGGGCGTCATAGACCGGCATGATGGCCCCGCCCGGGTAACCAAACACCTGGGTCACACCCTGTTTCTTGAGAGCCTGTACCAAAAACTGCGCGCCGTTCATGTGGAAATCCTGTCCTTTGGTCGAAAAAAAACCCCCGGGCCGTGAGGCTCGGGGGTCGCTTGTTTCGTTCTGTCCGGTGGTGGGTCTATCCCTTGTTCCGTGCAGCTAAACGAGCCCCGAGCGGTGAGATAATAATCACCACTAGGACCACAATAATGCTGACGAAACGGGAGGCCATGTTCATAGTTACAACCGGAAATCCTGTGAAATGGGGGCGATTTGCACCGCGAATGGCTATTAGAACTAGCATGGTGATTTTTATTGGGCAAGCATTTTTTACCTGACAAGACTCTGATTTTGACTGATCAGCAAGCTGCTCTCTGGAACAAAAAACTAATAAAAAACGGTTAACCAGCACATACATCAAACCAAGGACGGGATTTATGTCATTAGCTGTGGTTTATAGCCGTGCCAGCCTGGGAATAGCGGCGCCGCAAGTCACGGTGGAAGTCCATTTATCCAACGGGCTGCCCGCCTTCAACATGGTGGGCCTGCCGGAAACCTCGGTGAAGGAGTCGCGGGATCGGGTGCGCAGCGCCCTGCTCAACGGCAACTTCGAGTTCCCCTCCAAGCACATCACAGTCAATCTGGCCCCCGCCGATCTGCCCAAGGAGGGAGGCCGTTTCGATCTGGCCATCGCCATCGGCATTCTCGCCGCTTCCAAGCAGATACCGGCAACATACCTGCTCGATCATGAATTTTTGGGGGAGTTGGCCCTGACCGGCGAGATCCGCCCCGTGCTCGGGGTGCTGCCCGCCGTGCTCGCCTGCCGCGATGCGGGTCGTACCCTGCTGGTACCGCGAGAGAACGGCCCCGAGGCCTCCCTCATCCAGGATGCCGAGGTGCGCACCGCCCACCAGCTGCTGGCCGTCACCGCCTGGCTGGCGGGTCAGTACGAACTGCCGCTGCCGGAGCCCCAGACCACGCACACCCTGCCCGACGTGCCGGATCTGCAGGATGTGATCGGCCAGTCCCAGGCCAAGCGGGCGCTGGAGATCGCCGCCGCCGGCAGCCACAACCTGCTGTTCATAGGCCCGCCCGGCACCGGCAAGAGCATGCTGGCGAGCCGGTTGCCCGGCATACTGCCGCCGCTCAGCGAGCAGGAGGCGCAGCAGACCGCCGCCATCCACTCCATCGGCGGCCTCACCCCCCGCGCCGGCCACTGGCATCACAGGCCCTATCGCACGCCCCACCACAGCGCCTCGGCGGTGGCCCTGGTGGGAGGTGGCAGTCACCCTCGCCCCGGTGAAATTTCGTTGGCCCATAACGGCGTACTGTTTCTCGACGAGTTGCCTGAGTTCGAGCGCAAGGTGCTCGACTCCCTGCGCGAGCCGCTGGAGACGGGTCACATCACCATCAGCCGGGCCGCCCGCCAGGTGGATTTTCCCGCCCACTTCCAGCTGGTGGGCGCCATGAACCCCAGCCCCTGCGGCCACTATGGGGACGGCCAGACCCGCTCCAGCCCGGATCAGATACTGCGCTACCTCGGTAAGCTCTCAGGCCCCTTCCTCGACCGTTTCGATCTGACGGTGGAGGTGCCGCTGCTGCCCAAGGGGAGCCTGACTGGCAAGGCGGAGCGGGGAGAGTCAAGTCGGCAGATCCGCGACCGGGTGCTAAGGGCGCGCGAACGAATGCTCAGTCGCAACGGCAAGCTCAACAACCTGCTTGATAGCCGCGAGATAGAGGATATTTGCCGACTATCGCCACAAGATGCTGAGTTTTTGGAGAACGCTATCCAGAAGCTGGGGCTCAGCATCCGGGCCTGGCACCGCATTTTGCGGGTGTCGCGTACCATAGCGGATCTGGCGGGGCGCCCCGTCATCGAGAAGGAACATCTTATCGAGGCGCTCGGTTATCGCGCCATGGACAGGCTGCTGTCGCGACTACGCAGCGGCCAGTGAGGGCCAGGAGATCCCGGCGTCTGTGCGGTGCATCCATGGTCTAGCGCCGGATCGGCTGATATTATGGCCACAGATCTGACCACTTGGTTGCCACCCACAGACACGAAAACGGATCCGATTCATGCACAACAAGCTGATAGAGCGGCTGCGCGGCTGCCTCTCGACCCTGCTCTATTTCCTCAACACCCTCTTCTGGTTTGTCCCCATACTGCTGCTCGGCCTCATCAAGCTGCTGCTGCCGCTCAAGGGCTGGCGTACCCTCTGCAACGCCCTGCTGGACGGCTGTGCCAGCTGCTGGATAGGTTTCAACAATCTGATCCAGAAAACCATCATCAGAACCCCTTTCGAGGTGGTCGGAGTGGACAAAGGGCACCGGAATGAGTGGTATATGGTGGTTGCCAACCATCAATCCTGGGTCGACATACTGGTACTGCAGCGGATTTTTAATCAAAAAATTCCCTTCCTGAAGTTTTTCCTCAAGAAAGAACTGATTTGGGTACCTTTTCTCGGTCTGGCCTGGTGGGCGCTGGACTTCCCCTTCATGCGGCGATATTCACGCAGCTTGCTGGAAAAAAAGCCGCATCTGAAGGGAAAAGACATAGAAACGACGCGCCAGGCCTGTGCCAAGTTCCGCCACATTCCGGTGAGTGTGATGAACTTCGTAGAGGGCACCCGCTTCACCACCCACAAGCACGACAAACAGGGTGCCCCCTATCGCCACCTCCTGCACCCGAGGGCTGGCGGCATCGCCTTCACCCTGGCGGCCATGGGGGATCAACTACACAAGCTGGTGGATGTGACCATCGCCTATCCAGGCGGCATCCCAAGCTACTGGGACTTCATGTGCGGTCGGGTCAAGGAGATCAAGGTTCGGGTCCGCTTTCTGCCGATCGAACGCAATCTGGTGGGGGATTACTTCAATGACCCCGAGTTCCAACAAGAGTTTCAACAGTGGCTGAACGGGATCTGGCGCGAGAAAGACCAGACCCTGAACCAGCTGCTGGCGGACAAGACGCAGTAAACGACGCCCATGCTAAGCCTGCTCCCCGGCCCCCTGGTGCTGTTCATCAGCGCCGGCCTGACCATATTGTTCACCGCCCTGTGCGCCAGCCTGATCCTGCTGGTCTCCCTGGCGAAATTGCTGTTGCCGATTCCGGCCTTTGGCCGCGCCTGCAGCCGGCTCAACAATGGCTTCATGAGGCTGTGGCTGGGTTGCAACGCCCTGGTGATCCGCCTCACCACCCGCATCGACTGGCAGCTCGAGGATGACACCCGGCTGCGCAAAGATGGCTGGTACCTCATCATCAGCAACCACATGAGCTGGACCGACATAGTGGTGCTGGGCCACCTGTTCCGCGACAGGCTGCCGGTGCCCAAGTTCTTCATGAAGCACGAGCTCATCTACATACCGCTGCTGGGGCTCGCCTGCTGGGGGCTGGACATGCCCTTTATGCGTCGCTACTCACGGGAGTTTTTGCTGCGCAATCCGCACCTGAGGGGCAAGGATATCGAGACCACCCGCAACGCCTGCGAGAAGTTTCGCCACATCCCCACCACAGTCATCAACTTTGTGGAGGGGACCCGCTTCACCGAGGAAAAGCGAGAGGCGACCCGATCCCGCCACCGCCACCTGATGCCGCCCAAGGCGGCGGGGCTCGCCTTCACGCTGGCCGCCATGGGGGAGCAGTTCGACAGCCTGATCAACGTCACCATCCGCTACCCGGACAACAGCGAAACGCCGTTCAAGGACTTCCTGATGGGGCGGATGAAGCGCATTCAGGTGCGCATCGAGGAGCTGCCGGTGGATGAGGCGCTGGTGGGTGACTACTTCAACGACAAGCAGTTCAAGCGCGGTTTTCAGGCGTGGCTGAACCAGCGCTGGCAGGAGAAGGACGAGGTATTGGAAGGGTGGCAGCGAGCTCAGGAGCCCGCTGCGGTGGCCGCCAGGGAGAGTGCCAGAGCCAGCTCTGGCAACTGATCCTCGCTGAACACCTGAATGCCGTGACGGCGCAGCAGGGCCGTGGTCTTGCCCTCACCCGCCATGGAAACGCCTTCGAAGCGGCCGTTGTAGATGCGGCCACTGCCGCAGGAGGGACTCCCCTCCTTGAGCAGGGCAAAGCGAATGCCCTGCGCCAGGCAGAGCCCGAGCGCCAGCTCGGCGCCGCGATCGAACTCGGCCGTCACATCCAGCCCGCTCTCGGTTACCACAAGCTCACCCTGCCGCTCGGCGGGCGGGCGCGGGGTCGGCAGACCGCCCGCCACCTCGGGGCAGAACGCCAGCGCCCTCCCCTCGGCCCCCAGCGCATTCAGCCAGTCGCTGACTATCCCCTTGCTCTGACCGTCGTAGCGTACCGGCTGACCCAGCAGGCAGGCGCTGACCAGTACCCGGGGCGGCGCTTTATTCATGCTTCCGCTCCATGCATCACCTGATCGAACATCACGCAGCAGGGGCTCTCCAGCCGGTAGAGGATGGCGGGGCGCTGCTTGCCGGTGCGCTTGCGGCCGGTATCCACCAGGATGTCGGCACGATGGATCCGCTTGCGAAAGGCCGCCGTGTTCATGGGGGTCTGCAGGACTATCTCGAAGGCCCGCTGCACCTCGGAGAGGGTGAACTCGGCCCCCAGCAGTTGCAGCGGCAGTGTGCTGTAGCGGCTCTTGATGCGCAGCCGCTCCAGCCCCATGGCGACCAGCTGGCCGTGATCGAAGGCAAGGTCGAGACCTGGCAGGGCCGAGAGCGGGTGCCAATGCCCTCGCACGGCCTCCGCCTCCGGCTCCACCAGACACAGATAGACGAGGGTGGTGGACCAGCCACGGGGATCCCGTTCCAGATTGCCGAGGGTACAGACCTGCTCGCTGTAGCAATGACCCAGCCCCCACTCCCCCAGCAGACGATGACGGGCGGCATCCAGATCCCTATCCCGGGTCTCGTCGATGCGCAGGGCCGGCAACTGCCAGCAGTGGCTAAAGGGGGGGCGATCCCGGGTCTCGAGGAGCAGCTCGAGCCGCTCCTCGTTCAACCGCAGCACCACCATATCCAGACTCATTCTCGGCATCCTGGTCGACCTGCTCGCCTTCTAATAATGTTTGGTAGATAATATCACAAGAATATTATGTGCAG
Organism: Aeromonas sp. R4-3; assembly: GCF_040908275.1. Classification (NCBI taxonomy): domain Bacteria; kingdom Pseudomonadati; phylum Pseudomonadota; class Gammaproteobacteria; order Aeromonadales; family Aeromonadaceae; genus Aeromonas; species Aeromonas sp. R4-3. The sequence goes on along the minus strand of NZ_JBFODK010000022.1, from coordinate 38,097 downwards.
GAGCCACCCATGGGAACCATCGCCAGCCTGGATATAGATGCGCAGAAGGGCTTTACCCCCCTCTGCCCGAACGAGCTGCCCGTCGCGGGCGGGGCTGACATAGTGGCCGCTCTCAACGCGCAAGCCGCCCTCGCCAGCCTGCGAATCGGCAGCAAGGACGCCCACCCCGCGAACGCCGCCTGGGTGGTGACAACCCCCGCCGCCATGCTGCAACCGCTGGACCTGCCCAACGCCGATCTCACCTGGCCGACCCATTGCGTACCGGGCACCCCTGGCTTCGAGCTGCTCGATGGCCTGCCCGCCCCCATCGACTATGACTTCTTCGTCTGGAAGGGGGTCGAGCCGGATCTGCATCCCTATGGCGCCTGCTACCATGACCTGGCCGAGCGGCGCAGCACAGGGCTTATCGAATTCCTGCAAGCACGGAGCGTCGATACCGTGCTGGTCGGCGGCCTCGCCACCGACTACTGCGTCAAGACCAGCGTGCTGCAGCTGCGCCGTGCCGGTCTGCGAGTCATAGTGCACCTCGATGCCTGCCGTGGCATAGCGCCCGAGACGGTTGCCAGCGCCCACACCCAGATGATCGAGGCGGGTGCTGAACTGGCCCAGACCCTGATCGATGTACAACGCCTGCTGGACGCCTGATATGTCGCCGATCCTCACCCGCCAACTCGATACCGGCGCCTGCACCTTACCTATGCAGCAAGGGCACGTCATCGTGCTCACCCGTCTGCGAGGAGCCTGATATGCCCCCTATCCTCACCAGCCTGCTCGACACAGACGCCTACAAGCTGCATATGCAGCAGGCGGTGTTCCATCGCTACCCGGATGCCGAGGTGGTGGCCGAGTTTCACAGCCGCAACGAGGAAGATCTGCTGCCCATGATGGGCGAGATCGAGGAGCAACTGCGCCTCGCCGGCTCCCTGCGCCTGACCGGCTCCGAACTCGATTTCCTGGCCGAGCGCCCCTTCTTCACCGCCGATTACCTCGATCACCTGCGCCGCAAGCCGCTGGATGCCTCCCTGCTCAAGGTGTTCGAGCAGGATGGCCGCATCAATGTGCGGGTCGAGGGACCCTGGCAGGACGTGATCCTGTGGGAGATCCCTGTGCTCGCCATCATCAGCGAGATGCGCAACCGCTTCCGCTATCCCCAGTTCGGGGTGAGCCATGCCCTGGCGCGGCTGGACCAGAAGATCGACAAGCTGGAGCGGGAACTCAGCCCCGAGGAGATGCAGGATTTCAACCTCATCGACTTCGGCACCCGCCGCCGCTTCTCCCATGCCGTGCAGGATGCCGTGGTGGGCCGCCTCAAGGAGCGCCTGCCGGCATTTCGGGGCACCAGCAACTACCAGCTGGCCCAGAAGTACCGACTGCCGGCAGTGGGCACCCAGGCCCACGAGTGGTTCCAGGCTCACCAGCAGCTCGGCTTCCCGCTGGAACACAGCCAGCGCGCGGCCCTCATCAGCTGGCTTGACGAGTTCACCAACCACCTGGGCATAGCCCTGACCGACTGCATCACCATGGATGCCTTCCTGCGCGACTTCGATTTCGAGCTGGCCAGCCGCTATCAGGGACTGCGCCACGACTCCGGTGACCCCGTGGTCTGGGGCGAGAAGGCCATCAGCCACTACCAGCGGCTCGGCATAGATCCCAAAAACAAGACGCTGGTCTTCTCCGACGGCCTCAACCTCGACAAGGCCGTCGAGCTATTCCGCCACTTCCGTGGCCGCATCAACACCAGCTTCGGCATCGGCACCAAGCTCACCTGCGATCTGCCCGGCGTCAGCCCGATGAACATCGTCTTCAAGCTGATGGAGTGCAACGGCGGCCCGGTCGCCAAGATCTCCGACAGCCCGGGCAAGACCCTGTGCCGGGACGCGGACTTCATCCGCAACCTCAAGCAGGCCTTCCACGTCGGGGTGTGACACGCCTTTTTGAGGGGCCATCTTGCGCAGAGCGCCGCAGGCCCCCTACCATGACCCTCTTGCAAGGTCCGACTGGTGTCGGGCCTTTCTCTTGCCCGAACGACAGACCACAAGGAACTGCCCATGACCTCTAAATGGATATTTGCCCTCACCACCCTGCTGGCCAGCCTGGGCGCCACCGCCGCCGAGCCGTTGCGGGTATCCGCCATCCCGGACGAGGCCCCCACCGAGCTGCAGCGCAAGTTTGCCCCGCTGGGTGACTACCTGGCCGAGCAGACAGGCCGCGAGGTGGTGTTCGTGCCGGTCAACGATTACGCCGCCGTGGTCGAGGCGCTGGCCGCCGGCAAGCTCGACATGGCCTGGCTCGGGGGCTTCACCTATGTGCAGGCCCATCGCCGGGCCGACAAGGTGGTACCGCTGGTCCAGCGCCAGGAAGATGCCCAGTTCACCTCCAAGTTCATCGCCAACGCCGACAGCGGCATCAAGACCCTGGCGGACACCAGAGGCAAGGACTTCGCCTTCGGCTCCCCCTCCTCCACCTCTGGCCACCTGATGCCGCGCCACTTCCTGGCCGAGCAGGGCATCAATCCGGAGCGTGACTTCGCCCATGTCGCCTTCTCCGGCGCCCACGACGCCACCGTCGCCTGGGTCGCCTCCGGCAAGGTGCCGGCCGGTGCGCTCAACGCCTCCGTGTGGGACAAGCTGGTGGAAGAGGGCAAGGTCGATACCGCCAAGGTCAAGGTGATCTGGACCACTCCGACCTACTTTGACTACAACTGGACGGTGCGCGGCGACCTGGACCCGGCGTTGCAGGAGAAGATCAAGCAGGCCTTCCTCAAGCTGGATCCCGCCGTCCCGGCCCAGGCCGAGATCCTCAAGCTGCAGCGAGCCAGCCGCTTCATCGAGACCAAGCCAGAGAACTATCAGGGCATCGAAGCGGCCGCAACCCAGGCCGGTCTGCTGAAGTGATCACCGTCGCCTTGACAGGGGAAGGACTGCGGCTCGGCCAGAGCCGCATCCTGCACCCGTTCAGCCTGCGGCTGGAGGCGGGTGAGTGCGTCGCCATCATAGGGCCAAGCGGCGCGGGCAAGACCAGCCTGCTGCGGCTGATCGGCACAGAGCTGCGCGGGGATCTGGCACTCGCCCTCTGGGGGGAAGATCCCTGGGCCCTCTCCACCCGGGCCCGCCAGCGGCTGCGCAGCCGGATCGGCATGGTCTGGCAGCAGCCTCCGCTGCCAGCCTCCCAGCCTGTGGTGACCGCCGTGCTGGCCGGCAGACTCGGCCAGTGGCCCCTCGCTCGCGCCCTGCTCTCGCTGCTGCGACCCTGCGATCCGCAAGGTGCACGGGCCGAACTGGCCCGCCTCGGCCTCGCCGACAAGTGGCAGCAGCGCTGTGGCGAGCTCTCCGGTGGCCAGCTGCAGCGGGTCGGCATCGCCCGGGTGCTCTATCAGCAGCCGGATCTGATGCTGGCCGATGAGCCTGTCTCCGCCCTCGATCCCGTGCTCGCCCGCAGCAGCCTGGATGCCCTGCTGGCCCAGGCCCGCGCCCGGGGCAGCACGCTCATCGCCAACCTGCATGCGGTCGAGCTGGCCCTCGAGCGCTTCCCCCGCATCATAGGCCTGCGCGAGGGACGGGTGCAGTTCGACTGCCCCGCCCAGGCGGTCACCCCGGCCATGCTGAGCGCGCTCTACGCCGGCGACGACGAGGTCGATGTGTGCCTGGGCTGACGGATCGCTGGCGCCATCCCCTGCCCTGGCTGCTGGCGCTGATCGGCTTCAGCCTGTGGCAGCATGCCGAGGGCTGGCTCGGTCTGTTCGACGGCCAGAGCTGGCGGCAGATGGGCAACTTCCTCGCCACCAGCTGGCCACCCCGGCTGGATGCTGACTTCCTCGCCCTGACCCTGAGCGCTGCCCTGGAGAGCCTGGCTGTCGCCACACTTGGGCTGGCCGGTGCCCTGGTGCTCGGCGTTCCGTTCGCCCTGCTCGGCTCCCGTGCCCTGTCGCTGGCCGAGCTGGGGCCGGTTCCCAGCCCGCTGCGCGGCGCCTTGCGGGCCCTCAGCCGACTCATCGCCATCCTGCTGCGCAGCCTGCCCGAGCTCATCTGGGCGCTGCTGTTCGTGCGCCTGTCCGGGCTCGGGCCCCTGGCCGCCATCCTGGCCATCGCCGTCAGCTACGGCGGCATGTTGGCCAAGGTCTACAACGAGATCATGGAGAGCGGCGCCCTGCAACCGGCCCGCGCCCTGCTGCTCAGTGGCAGCGGCCGCCTGCAGGCGCTCTGGTATGGCGTGCTGCCTGCGGTGCGCCAGGAGTTGCTCTCCTACACCATCTATCGCTGGGAGTGCGCCCTGCGCGCCTCCGTCATCATGGGCTTCGTCGGCGCCGGCGGGCTCGGCCAGCAGCTCGAACTCTCCCTGCGCATGTTTGCCGGTGGCGAGGTGGTCACCCTGCTGCTGGCCTTTATCCTGCTGGTGACCCTGGCGGATGGCCTCAGCGCCTGGCTGCGCCACAGCCGCTCCCCCGGCCTGCAACTGCTGGCCTGCCTGGGGCTGGCCGGCGCCATGGCGTTCCACCAGCTCGACTGGCGCATGCTGAGCTTCTCCTTCGGCGGGCTTGGGCAGTTTGTCGGCGAGTTTCTGCAACCGGACTGGTCGGCGCCCTTCCTGCTGACGGTGGCCACCGGCCTGCTTGATACGGTACAGATGGCGCTGCTGAGTACACTGCTGAGCGCCCTGCTGGCGCTGCCGCTGGCCAGCCTCGCCCGGCACTGCTGGCCGCTGCGACTGCTGTTCAACCTGCTGCGCTCCGTGCCCGAGCTCATCTTCGCCAGTCTGCTGGTGATCGCGGTCGGGCTGGGGCCGGTGGCGGGCATACTGGCGCTCACTCTGCATACCACGGGCGTGCTGGCGCGGCTGTTCGTGGAGACGCTGGAGAATGCGGATCAGGCCCCCCGCCTCGCCCTGCAGCTGAGCGGCGCCGGTCGCATCGCCAGCTTCTGGTACGGCCTGTTCCCGCTGGTGTCACGCCAGTGGCTGGCCTACAGCCTCTATCGCGGCGAGATGAACCTGCGCGCCGCCACCATACTCGGGGTGGTGGGCGCCGGCGGGCTGGGGCAGCAGCTCTATGTGTCCCTCAGCCTGTTCCGTTACGATCAGGCGGCCACCCTGATCCTGGCCATCTTGCTGCTGGTCTGGCTGGCGGAGGCCATCAGCCGCCGCACCCGGTTGCCGCGGCCAGCGCCCTCCCAGCGGGACTGCCAGATCTGAATCTGGCTCGATCCGTCCGCCTTGCCCGGCGAGACGGCAGGCTCTGACGAGGGTAAAAACAAAAAGCCCGCCGGTTTGCACCGGCGGGCTTTTTATCGACTCGGGAGAGGTCAGTCTTTCTTGGACAGCAGGAATTTCACCAGCTGGTTGAACTGCTCCTGGGAGGTGATGGATTCAATCTTCACCAGGTACTTGCCATTGACCAGGAAGGCCGGCACACCGCGAATGTTGTAGCTCTCGGTGTTGCGATCAAACTGGGAGACCATGCCGGAGACGGCGAAGCTGTCGACGGCACCGTCAAACTCCTCGGCCGGCACGCCGTTGTCCACGAAGATCTGCTTCACGTCGGCACGGCTCTGCGGCACCTGACGCTGGGTGTGGATCTTGTCGAAGATGACCGGGGTCAGCTTGCCTTCGACGTTCAGCAGGTTGGCGACGGCATAGGCGCGTTGCATCTCCGGACCCATCTCACGGCCCAGGAAGGCCACCGGGTTCTTCTTCATCGGCACGCCTTCCGGCAGGCTCTTCTTCAGATCTTCGGCGATCGGCTCGAACTTGGCGCAGTGCGGGCAGAAATAGGAGAAGAACTCCAGCACTTCAGGTTGGGCGCTGCCGGTCTGGGTGACCACGTCATAGTTGACGCCTTCCTTGAATTCCGGGGCGGCGTGAACCATGGGGATCATCAGCATGGCAGCGAGGAAAAATAGTACTTTTTTCATGACGTTTCCTGTTAAGGGATCACTGTGAGGCACGCCCGGCGAACCGAAGCAGTCCAAGCCTATTGCGTCACCTTCCCGCCGTCAATGGCAAAGGCGGGTGGGCGAGCCCCTGGCCGCAGCATCCAGGGCCAGCTTGCCGGGGCTTGTCCGGCCAGCATCAGCGACCCGGAGCGCTTCCAGCTGGTCGTGCCCAGGGTATCGCGATTCGCCTGCCTTACCAGTTCGGCATCAGCGTCAGGGGCGGCGCCTTGAGCGCTTCCAGCTGGTCGTGCAGGGTCGCTATCTGCTGGCGCCAGTAGTGATCCGTATTGAACCAGGGGAAGTGACGGGGGAAGGCGGGATCCTCCCAGCGCCGGGCCAGCCAGGCCATGTAGTGGACTATGCGCATGGCTCGCAGCGGTTCGATCAGCGCCAGCTCCCGCGGGTCGAACTCCATGAACTCCTCGTAGCCGGCCAGCAGGGTGTCGAGCTGGATCTGCTGCTCGTGGCGCTCGCCACTCAGCATCATCCAGAGATCCTGGATGGCGGGGCCGGTGCGGCAGTCGTCGAGATCGACGAACAGGGGGCCGTCACGCCACAGTATGTTGCCGGGGTGGCAATCCCCGTGCAGGGAGATCCGGGCCACGTCCAGGGTCATGGCGTCGCAGACATGCCGGATCAGCTCGTCGAGCACCCCGAAGAACTGCTTGGCCAGGCCGCTCGGCACCCACTCTCCGGCCGCCAGCAACTGACGCGGCTCGTGCAGCATGCTCTCCACGTCCAGCTGGACGCGATGGTGGAAGGAGTGACTGGCCCCGACACTGTGGATGCGGCCGAGATAGCGCCCCACCCACTCCAGCTGATCCAGGTTGTCCACCTCGAACTGGCGACCACCGACGCTCTGCCAGATGGCGAAGGGGTAGCCCTGATACTCCAGCAGGGTCTCGCCGGCAAAGGCGATGGGGGCGGCGACCGGGATCTCCGTCTCACGCAGGCGAGCGGCAAACTCGTGCTCCTCGAGGATCTGGGCCCGGCTCCAGCGACCGGGGCGGTAGAACTTCACCACGTAACGGCGACGCTCCTCATCCTGAAACTGGTAGACCCGGTTTTCATAGCTGTTGAGCTCGATGAGGCCGGAGTCGATGCGCAGGCCGCTGAGATCGATCGCATCCATGATGAGGTCGGGATTGAGGTCGGAATAGTTGAAACGCATGTCATCCACCATGAGAAAGGGGCGCTGTTGCGCCCCATTCTATCCGAGATAGCCGATCAATGCCGCCCATGATCCCGATCCGGGACATTCCACGGACGCCCGTGGCACGCCGGATCAGCCGTCCGGGACGGCCCCTCAGAGCCGGCTGATAAACTTGCTGGGCTGGCGCAGGGTGCCCTTGCTGTCGTCCGGTGCGGCCCCTTCCCGTTTGAGCACGAACTGGACATCCAGGGTCGGCCGCTTCAGGTTGAAGGGATCCACCGCCAGGCTCACCGGCAGGGTGAAAATTTCCCCTGGTTTGAGAGTCACTTCCCGCGGGCCGAACCACTGGTGCTCCGGCAACCCTTCCACATCCAGTTGATAGGTCTGGGATTGCAGGGTCTTGTTGAGGATCTTCAGGGTATAGGTGTTCTCGATGAGCCCCTCGCTATTCTCCCGGAACAGCTGGTTGCGATCCCGCAGTATGTCGAGCCCCATGGGCATGATGGACATGGCGTTGTAGACGAAGACCCCCAGCATGATGACCATCACCAGGCCATAGCCGAGCAGCTTGGGCCTGGCCACATGGGTCTGGTTGTGGGCCAGCTTGTGCTCTGTGGTGTAGCTGATCAGCCCCTTCGGATAGCCCATCCGATCCATGGTCTGATCGCAGGCATCGACGCAGGCGCCGCAGTTGATGCACTCGTACTGCAGGCCGTCGCGGATGTCGATACCGGTCGGGCAGACCTGCACGCAGAGATCGCAGTCGATGCAGTCCCCCAGCCCCAGCGCCTTAGGATCGGCCTTGCGGCCACGGGCGCCACGGGTCTCGCCGCGCTTGCTGTCGTAGCCGACTATGTAGGTGTCCTTGTCGAACATGGCGGACTGGAAGCGGGCATAGGGGCACATGTGGATGCACATGATGGCGCGCATCCAGCCGGCGTTGCCGTAGGTGCAGGCGGCGAAGAAGAGCACCCAGAAGATCACCCAGCCGCTCGCCTGCAGGGTGAAGAAGTCAGGCACCAGCTGGAACACATCCTGGAAGTAGGCGACGAAGGTGAGGCCGGTGCCCAGAGACAGCAGGAGCCAGGCCAGGTGCTTGGCGCCCTTGCGGGCCAGCTTCTCGCCACTCCAGGGGGCAGCATCCAGCTTGCGGCGCTTGTTGGCGGCGCCTTCCAGCTTCTCTTCGAACCAGATGAACATGAAGGTCCACACAGTCTGGGGGCAGAGATAGCCGCACCAGACCCGGCCGAGGAAGGTGGTGACGAAGAAGAGGGCGAAGGCGGCGATCATGAAGACCCAGGCCAGCAGGGTCAGATCCTGCGGCCAGATGGTGGCGCCGAAGATGTGGAACTGCTGATGCTCCAGATCGAACAGTACCGCCTGGCGGCCGTCGTAGCGCAGCAGGGGCAAGGTGACGAAGAGGGCGACGAAGAACCAGCCCATGACCTTGCGCACCCGCTGCCAGTAGCCGGTCTGGGACCTGACGTAGATGCGGTTGCCGGGATTGAACCTGTCATCGCCCGCCTTGAACGTGTGGGGATTGAAGGTCCCGGTGACGTTCTTGTCGGTCACATCCTTGATATCGATCTTGTCCTGGTCGGCCATTGCAGCACATAGCTCCACTCATATTGTTATGAAGGCGATTATATCTTAAACAGCCTGCTAATTGTGTGGGTTAAATGTATCTATAGTTCGAGTGCCGTCGCAATTTCAGGCAACAAAAAAGGCCCATAGCCAGTTGACTATGGGCCTTTTTAGAGATTCTCTTGAAACCTTCCTCTTCCGGCAACCCGGCGGTCGGGTTACTTGATGCCGCGGGCCTTGAGCAGGGCTTCCTTGAAGTCAGGAACATGGTCCTTGGCCAGGCCCGGGATCATCGCCTGCTTGTCGGATTCGCGCATCTTGAGGTGGTAGATCAGCATGTCGTCGGTCAGCTCGGACAGGGCGCCCTCATAGCCGGCCTCTGCCGCCAGTTTGGCGATGAATTGCACCAGGCTGAGATCCTGCTCCTTGATCCAGGCGGGCTGCAGCAGCTCCAGCAGCTCTTCGATACGATGACATTGCATAGACGACCTCTTTAATCTGTCAGGTGAAACTCAGGCAACCTTACCCATCAAGGCTACTTCGATACGATCACGGCCATTATGCTTGGCCTGATAGAGGGCCGCATCCGCTTTTTGGATAAGCTCGGCGATGGAGTTGTGCTGATCCGGCACCAGGGTCGCCACCCCGAAGCTGCAGCTGACCCGGCCGGATACCCGGGACTTGTGGTGGGGAATGCCCAGAGTTCGCAGGGCAGTTTGCACCTGCTCGGCGATCTGCATGGCCCCCTGCAAGGTGGTGCAGGGCAGCAGCAGGGCGAACTCCTCCCCGCCGTAACGGGCGGCCAGATCGTCCTCCCGCCGCAGCACCTCGGCCAGCAGGCTCGCCACCTGCTGCAGGCACTGGTCCCCCAGCTGATGGCCATAGTGATCGTTGAACTGCTTGAAGTAGTCCACATCCACCAGCACCAGGGAGAGGGGCGCCCTGGCCCGATGGCAGCGGCGCCAGGCTCGCGCCAGGGTGTCGTCGAGGTGAGCCCGGTTGGCGATACCGGTCAGGCCGTCCAGGCGGGAGGTGAGCTTGAGATGCTCGGACACCGCCTTGAGTTCCGCCACCAGATCGGCGTTGGAGAAACTGTGGTAGAGAGAGGCCACCTGATCCCGGCGCAACCGGCGCAGCAGGGTCGGCAGAAAGACGAACAGGTAACCCGCCAGCATGCAGGAGACGATCCGCTCCTGCTCGTTGCCGTCGCTGAGCTCGAACAGCATGGCGAATCCGAGCGGCAGCACGGCCCCGTAGAGGGTGCGGCGACTGCCGAACAGCATGATGGCGCTGCCGGTGAGGATCAGGCTGGTGAGCATCATCATGGCGGCGCGGTAGGTGTCCGGCAGTCTGTCCATGTAGAGCAGCACGCCGAGCGCCCAGATGATGGAGGTGATGGTCACCCCGATGAAGAGCTCCCGCTCCAGCACCGGCAGCGGGAGCTCCGTCAACCTGGGCTGACGCCAGCGCAGGTGCCACCAGCGTCCCGGCAACAGCAGGAAGACCAGGCCAAGCCAGCCGAGGGCCTCCCTGGCGGGCAGGTAGTCGTGGAACAGCAGGCTCCAGCTGATCGCCAGCAGTGCCAGACAAGGCAGGCTGAAGGAGGCGTGGGTATAGAGCTGGACCATGATGGCCCGCCGCACCTGGTGATTCACACTCTGGGTCAACTGGGTACTCCCTGTACAAGAGCCGCACAGTTTAACACTCCCTTTTCCTGCTCAACAATCAATCGCCCGCTATTAAGCAGCCACTCAGCCCCCAATCCGCCGTGCACCGCGCAGCACAGGCGGGATCCCGGGCCGCCCCGGCCTGCCCGCTCTCGTCGTGCCACGCCGGCAGGATCCCGTGCAGCTCCAGCCTACCCGGGCTACCTCAGCCCTTCTCGAGTTCGTCGAGGATGGGACATTGGGGATTCGCGTCCCCGTGGCAGCACCCCACCACCTCCTCCAGGGAGCTGAGCATGGCTTGCAGACCGGCGATCCGGGCCCGCAGATCGACGATCTTCTCCTGCGCCAGCTTCTTCACCTGGGCGCTGGTCCTGTGCTCGTCCCGATAGAGCGCCAGCAGCTCCTGACACTCCTCCAGGTTGAAGCCGGTCTCCCGCGCCCGCTTGACGAAACGCAGCTCCCGCAGGGCGCCGTCTGTGTAGCTGCGATAGCCGTTGTCACTGCGCACCGGTGCCGAGATGAGGCCGATGCTCTCGTAGTAGCGAATGGTCTTGGCGGACAGCCCAGTGGCCTTGGCAACCTTGCTGATGTTCATGGATGGCTCCTTTTCGATTCAGATTGGCGCTGGCTGCCCGCCCTGGGCTGCCAACGTTTCAGTAACAGGGAATTGCTCAATACCGTGATGCTGCTCAGGGCCATGGCCGCCCCCGCCAGCTCGGGGCTGAGATAGCCCAGCGCCGCCAGCGGAATGCCGATGATGTTGAACACGAAGGCCCAGAACAGGTTCTGCTGTATGGTGCGCCAGGTGGCCGCCGAGATGTCGATGGCATCGGCCACCAGCCGCGGATCAGATCGCATGAGGGTGATGGAGGCGGTCTCCATGGCCACATCCGAGCCTGAGCCCATGGCGATGCCGACATCCGCCGCCGCCAGCGCCGGGGCGTCGTTCACCCCGTCCCCCACCATGGCCACCAACCCGCGGGTTTGCGCCCGCAGCGCCTCCACTTTCTCCACCTTGCCGGCGGGCAGCACTGAGTCAAAGGCGCCGTCCAGCCCCAGTTTGGCGGCGATATGGGCCACCGGCGCCGGGGCATCACCGCTCACCAGCCAGCTGGCGATGCCGCGCTGGCGCAGTATGGCGATGGCCTCGGGGCTCTCTGGGCGCAGGGTATCGGCCAGGGCGGCGATCGCCACCGCCACGCCGTCGATGACGACCCAGACCCGGGTCGCGCCGTCGGCGGGCGCTTCATCCTGTTGTGGCGGCTCAATGCCGAGCTGAGCCAGCAGGGAGGCGTTGCCGATGGCCACTCTGTGCCCCGCCACTTGACCGAGAATACCGGCACCGACCCGCACCTCCACGGCTTCGGGCTGGGGCAGCACGACCTCTTTGCCGACCGCCTCGCGCATCGCCAGCGCCAGCGGGTGCTCGCTCGCCTGTTGCAGGGCGGCAGCGAGGCGCAGTTGCTCGTCGGTGCCGCTCCAGCTTGCCAGCACGGGTTTGCCCTGGGTGAGGGTGCCTGTCTTGTCGAAGATGAGCGCCTTGATGGCGTGGGCCTTCTGCAGGGTATCCACGTCCTTGATCAGAATGCCGTGGCGAGCCGCCACCCCGGTGCCGGTGACGATGGCGGCCGGGGTCGCCAGCCCCAGGGCGCAGGGGCAGGCGATCACCAGCACGGCAACAGCGGCCAGCAGCGCCTGGCCGAAGTCGTTGCTTGCGGCATACCAGGCCAGCAGGGTGAACAGGGCTATGGCCATGACCACGGGCACGAAGATGGCGGAGACCCTGTCCACCAGCTGTTGCAGCGGCGCCTTACCCATCTGGGCACGCTCCACCAGGGCGATGATCTTGCTGAGGCTGGAGTCTTCCCCGACCGTGGTGGCCTCTATCTCCAGCACGCCGGAGCGGTTGATGGCGCCGCCCAGCACGGCATCCCCCAGTGCGCGCGGCACCGGCAGGCTCTCGCCGGTAAGAATGGATTCATCCAGCTCGCTCTCACCACTCAGGATCTTGCCGTCCACCGGCACCCGCTCCCCCACCAGCACCCGCAGCCTGTCGCCACGCAGCACCTCGTCGATGGCGACACTCTGCCAGGCTTCGCCACGCCAGACGGTGGCGGTGTCCGGCCGCAACGCCATCAGCTCGCGAATGGCGGACTGGGTACTGCGGCGGGCCCTCGCCTCCAGCAGTTTCCCGAGTGAAATCAGGGTAATGATGATGGCGCTCGCCTCGAAATAGAGCTTGCCGCTGGCGGCCACGCCTAAGGTCAGCAGCAGATAGAGGCTGTAGAAGTAGGCGGCACTGGTGCCTGTCACCACCAGCACATCCATGTTGGCGGCGCGGTTCTTGAGGGCAAGCCAGGCACCGCGATAGAAGCGGGCCCCGATCCAGAACTGCACCGGAGTGGCGAGCACCAGCTCCAGCCAGGCGGGCAGATGCCAGGGCAGCAAGCCGGCCATGGCGACCATGCCCACCAGCAGCGGCAGGGTGAGCAGGGCCGAGATCACCACCTGAGTCAGCGCCTGGCGGGTGGCGGCGGCTTCCTGTTCCTCACGGGCCAGCAGTTGCTGACGGCGCTGGCTGATGGAGCCTTGCGCCAGCTGGGCACCGAAGCCAAGCGCTTCTATATGGGTGCGCAGGGAAGCCGGGGTCTGGGTGCCGGGCACCAGCAGGATGCGGGCCTGCTCGAGGGAGAAATTGACCTCGGCCGAGATGACGCCAGGCAAGGCAGCCAGCATCTTGTTCAGCCGAGCCGAACAACCGGCACAGGTCATGCCGCTGATTTGAAACGACACGGTTTCACTGCCATAGCCGTAACCCTGCGCCGCTATGCTGTCCAGCACCGCAGGCAAGCGCACCGGATCGCTCAACTCGATGGCCGCCTGCTCCAGCGCGAAGTTGACGCTGGCCGTCACGCCGTCGAGCTGGTTGAGGGCGGCGGTGATGCGGCTGGCGCAGTTGGCGCAGCTCATGCCACTGACGGGAAGTTGAATATGCATGGTCATGACAATCCTCCTCGGATAGACCAGCAAACCTTAACCTTTACTGTAAGGGCAAGCTCAAGGGAGCGCACCGACTTTTTGTGCAAATAAAAAACGGCGCCTGTTGGCGCCGTTGATGCGTTCGGCAGCATGCCGATCTGCCCTATTCTCCCCTCTCGGGAGAAGAGCCGGGGATGAGGGAACCTAGTCGTCAGATGCCGTACTGGGCGCGGTAGGCCTTCATGGCCGCCAGTTGCTCGGCCAGCGCGGGCTGCTCTGCCTGCTTCTCTTCCAGATACTTGATCAGGTCGCTCATCTGGATGATGGCGATGATGTGGGCGCCGTAGTCACGCTCCACTTCCTGGATGGCGGAGAGCTCGCCCTTGCCCTTCTCCTGACGATCCAGGGCGATCAGCACCCCGGCCAGGGAGGCGCCGTTGGCCTGGATCAGATCCATGGATTCGCGGATGGCGGTCCCGGCGGTGATGACATCGTCCACCAGCATGATGCGCCCCTTGAGCGGGCTGCCCACCAGATTGCCGCCTTCGCCGTGATCCTTGGCCTCCTTGCGGTTGAAGCACCAGGGCACATCCACGTCGTGCTGCTCCACCAGCTGCACCGCGGTGGCGGAGGCGATGGGGATCCCCTTGTAGGCCGGGCCAAACAGCACATCGAATTCGATGCCGGCATCCATCAGGGCGGCGGCGTAGAAGCGGCCGAGGCGGGCCAGATCGCGGCCGCTGTTGAACAGGCCGGCGTTGAAGAAGTAGGGGCTCTTGCGGCCGGATTTCAGGGTGAACTCACCGAATTTGAGAACCTGTTTCTCCAGGGCGAACTCGATAAATTGACGCTGGTAGGCTTTCATTCTGGCTCCTTGCTTGGCTTGTCGTTTACTGGTGTGGGGGTATAAAAAAACGCGGTCAATGCCGCGTTTTTCAAATCAGAAATTCAGGAGAGCGCCTGCTTCTGCAGCGCTATGATGTCGTCGATGCCGCCCTTGGCCAGCGCCAGCATCGCCAGCAGCTCCTCGTGGGTGAAGGGTTCGGCCTCGGCGGTGCCCTGCACCTCTATGATGCGACCGTCTTCGGTCATCACCACGTTCATGTCGGTCTCGGCGGCGGAATCTTCCACGTACTCCAGATCGCAGATGGCTTCGCCCTGATACATGCCGACGGAGACCGCCGCGATCATCTGCTTGAGCGGGCTCTGCTTGAGCATGCCTTTCTCGACCATCCAGTTCAGCGCATCCACCAGGGCCACGCAGGCGCCTGTGATGGCGGCGGTGCGGGTGCCACCGTCGGCCTGCAGCACGTCACAGTCCACAGTGATGGAGTGCTCGCCGAGCGCGGTCAAATCCACGGCGGCACGCAGGGAGCGGGCGATCAGTCGGGAGATCTCCAGGGTGCGACCGCTCTGCTTGCCGGCGGCCGCCTCGCGGTTCATGCGCGAATGGGTGGAGCGCGGCAGCATGCCGTACTCGGCGGTGACCCAGCCCTGACCCTTGCCTTTCAGGAAGCGCGGCACGCTGGTGTCGACGCTGGCGGTGCACAGCACGCGGGTGTGGCCGAACTCCACCAGCACAGATCCTTCCGCATGCTTGGTGAAGTTGCGGGTGATGGTAACCGGGCGCACTTGCGCGGCACTGCGATCGCTGGGACGGGACATGGGACTGACCTCTGGGCTGGCTGAATTGGCGCAGGAGTATAAGCCATTGCTACTCAAATATCAGCCGCTAAAACCACGGCATCGGCTGACGGGGCAAGCCTGGCTGAGTATACTGGCCGCACACTTCATCAAGCCCGGAACAATCAATGATTCACAGCATGACCGCCTACGCCCGCAAGGAATTCAAGGGCGACTGGGGCACAGCCGTTTGGGAAATTCGTTCGGTCAACCAGCGCTATCTGGAAACCTACATCCGCCTGCCGGAGCAGCTGCGCAGCCTGGAGCCGGTCCTGCGTGAGCGTTTCCGTGCCAAGCTGCAGCGCGGCAAGGTGGAGTGCAACCTGAGGTTCGAGGCAGCCCAAGCCGCCGCCAGCCAGCTGCACATCAATGAGGAGCTGGCCAAGCTCATCATCGACAGCGCCAACTGGGTAATGAAAGAAGCGGGCCAGGGCCAGCTCAACCCGGTGGACGTGCTGCGCTGGCCGGGTGTCATGGCCGCCGCCGAGCAGGACATGGACGCGGTCGCCACCGAGCTGCTCGGCGGTTTCGATCTGACCATGGAAGACTTCCTCGCCTCCCGCGCCAGCGAAGGGGCTAACCTCAAGGCGCTGATCCAGCAACGTCTGGACGGCATCCAGGTGGAAGTGAAGAAGGTGCGCGTCCACCTGCCGCAAATCATCGAGTGGCAGCGCCAGAAGCTCACCGACCGCCTGGCCGAGGCCAAGGTGGAACTGGATCCTGCACGCATCGAACAGGAAATCGTGCTGCTGGCCCAGAAGATCGACGTGGCCGAAGAGCTGGATCGCCTGGAGATGCACATCAGCGAAACCATCAAGATCATGAAGAAGGGTGGCGCCTGCGGCCGTCGTCTCGACTTCATGATGCAGGAGTTCAACCGCGAGTCGAACACGCTCGGCTCCAAGTCCATCAACGCCGAAGTGACCCAGTCCGCCGTCGAACTGAAGGTCCTCATCGAGCAGATGCGCGAGCAAATTCAAAACATCGAGTGACCCCCTCATCGATGCACCAGCCCCCGCCACGCGGGGGCTTTTTTATGCTCGTCTCCCACGGCGATCAGCCGCCTGACTGATGGCAGCCCCGGACAAAGGGAGCCCGACATGCGCCATCACGCAAAGAGGGTCTGCCATGCAGACCCTCTCCTTCTTTTCGATTCATCCCCCGCCCGTGCAGGCTAGACCGGTGACTTCAGCCTGCGGCTGCGCAGCAGCAGGGGGAGCTGGTAGAGCACCAGAGCGCCCAGCACCAGGCCGACGCCAGTCAGCTTGGCCGCGCCCAGCGGCTCGTCATAGAAGAAGGTGCTCAGGATCAGGGTCCAGACGGGTTCCAGCAGCATCAGCAGGGCGGCATGGGCCGTGGTCATCTGGCTCAGGGCGTGGGTGAGCAGCCAGTAGCGCAATGTGGTGGCGATCAGGACGCTGGCGGCAAACCAGCCCCAGACACCAGAGCTGATGTCGGCGGGCCACTGCTCGGTCAGCAGGGAGAGCAGGGTGCCGATCAGGCCGGTCACCGCCAGCTGGATGCAGGTGAGCCAGGTAGGGGGAATGGACTGGGCGAAGTGGCGGTGCACCGCGAGCTGAACCCCCAGGGTGGCGGCCGCCGCCAGAAACCAGAACAGGGAGAGCGACACGCCCCACTGGGTGCTGCTGGAGAGCAGCAGCAGGCCGGCCACGGCGATGGGCAGGGTGAGCCAGTAGTGGCGGCCGGGTCTGGCCTTGAAGGCGGCCCAGGCGGCGAGCGGCGCCATCAGGGTGGCCACGCTCATGATGAAGGCGCCGCTGCCCAGCGCATCGCTCTGGCTGATGGCGGTGACCCAGAACAACAGGCTGGCCCCGAGCAGGGTGCCGCACCCGGCGGCACGCAGCAGTTGCGAACGGCTGGGGGGCGATTCGCGCAGCCAGGCGAGTGGCAACAGCAGCAGGGCGGCCAGCAGGAAGCGGCTGCCGATAAAGGCGGCGGTGGGCAGCTCGCGAATAGCCTCTTTCGAGAAGAGCCAGCCGGCGGCGGCCAGCAGGGTGACCAGTATCATCAACAGCAGGGGAGCGCGGTTCATCGGGGCATCACAGGGTCAGGGCAAAGGGCAGAGCATAAAGGAAAGCAGGCCGGATTGCCTGCGGCGTTTTGCCCCTGCCTTGGGATCAGGCGGGTCTATAGGCGGGTGCAGGATAAGGCACGGGGTGGCCACCAGGGCCACCCGCGCTAGTCGTTTTCCAGTGCGGCGAGGCAGTGGGACAGGGTGCGCGCCAGCGCCCCCTGGTTGCGCAGCACCACGGCACGGGCCTGCTCCCCCATCTGGCGGCGGGCGCCCGCATCGCCGAGCAAGGCGTTCACCTTATCGCCCAGGGCATCGGCATCCGCCACCACGGCGGCGCCCCCCTGAGCCACCAGCTGGCGGGTGATGTCGCTGAAGTTGAAGTAGGCGGGGCCGGTCAGGCAGGGTTTGCCGAGCGCCGCCGGCTCCAGCAGGTTGTGGCCACCAATCTTCACCAGACTGCCGCCGACGAAGGCCAGATCGGCCGCCGCCAGCATCAGCGGCAGCTCACCCATGGTATCGCCGAGATAGACCTTGTCCGTCTCGCTCACCGGCTTGCCCTGACCCTGGCAGTGAGAGCGCAGCACGCAGCCGTAGGGGGCACACAACTCGGCCACCTTAGCAAAACGCTCGGGATGGCGCGGCACCAGGATCAGCAGGGCAGACGGATGTGCCTTGAGCACCCGATCGAAGGCGGCCAGCACCTGCTCGTCTTCCCCCTGATGGGTGCTGGCGGCGATCCAGACCGGCCGCTCCTGTCCAAGCTGCTGGCGCAGGGCGCGGCCCCGGGCCTGCACCTCGTCGCCAAACTGGATGTCGAACTTGATGGAGCCGGTCACCGCCAGCCGCTCACGGCCAATTCCGAGACGATGGAAGCGATCCGCGTCGTCCTGGTGCTGGCACAGCAGGTGAGTCAGCGGGCGGCTGAGGGCATCGAAGGCGCCCTGGAAACGGGCATAGCGCTGGCAGGATCGCTCGGATAGGCGGGCATTGAGGATGGTCACCGGCAAGTTGCGTGCCTCGCAGGCCGCCAGCCAGTTCGGCCATAGCTCTGTCTCCATCACCCAGAGGGCGCGGGGCTTGAAGGTGGCCAGAAACGCCGAGACGGCCCAGGGGTAGTCCAGGGGCGCATAGCGATGCACCACCAGATCCCCGAGCTTGGCCGCCTGCTCGGCGCCGGTGCGGGTGGTGGTGGTGAGCAGTATGGGCAAGGAGGGCTGCTCCGCCTTGAGGGCGCGGATGAAGGGGCTGATGGCCAGCGTCTCCCCCACGCTCACCGCATGGATCCAGAGCGGCGCCTCCTGCCCTGTGGCAGGCGTCCGCCCCAGGTGCTCGGCCCAGCGCTTGCCGAAGCCGGGCTTGCCTTTTTTGGGCTTGTAGAGCGCCAGCAGCGCCAGCGGCAGGCCCAGGTGGATCAGCAGGTTGTAGAGCAACCGATAGATCATGCTATTGGCCTTCGCCGCCGGTCGCGGGCTCAGCCACAGGCTGCAGCGCTATGATCAGGTCCGCCCCGTCACTGCGCTCCAGCCGTTTGCCCGCCTCTATGACCTGCTCCGGCATCAGCTCGATCAGGCACTTGAGGTGGCCGAACTTGCAAGTGCGCTTGAAACAGGGGCGGCATTCGATGTCGGTGTGCACTATCTCCACCCTGTCCGCCAGGGGCGGCGTGTAGAGCGGCGAGGTGGAGCCATAGACGCCGATCAGCGGCCGGTTGAGGGCGGCGGCGACGTGCATCAGGCCCGAATCATTGGCGATGACCCGACCGGCCAGCGCCATGAGATCGATCGCCTCGTGCAGGCTGGTCTTGCCCGCCAGCACGTGGCAGTTGGGTCGCGACAGAGGATTGATCCGATCCCGTATGGTGTTGGCCACCTCCACATCCTTGCCGGAGCCGAAGATCCACACCTGCCAGCCTTCATCCAGATGCTTCTGGGCCACCACGGCGTAGTGCCCCTCGGGCCAGCGCTTGGCCGGGCCGAACTCGGCCCCCGGGCAGAGCACCAGCACCGGGCGGGCGCGATTCAGGCCGAGCCGCTCCAGGGCCTTGTCCTGATTGACGAGATCCACGTGCAGGGACGGATGGGGAATGGACGGAATGTCGCTCCGGCTCTTCATCTGTGCCTTGGGGTAGGCCAGCGCCAGATAGGCTTCCACCATCAGCGGGAAGGCCTGCTTGTTGCTGCGCATGTCGTTGAGCAGGCCGAAGCGGTGCTCCCCCTTCCAGCCGGTACGCACCGGGATCCGGGCAAACCAGGGGATGAGGGCCGACTTCATGGAGTTGGGCTGGATGATGGCCTGATCGTACTGCTCGGCGGCCAGCTGCTTGCCGAGCCGGCGGCGGGCCCCCAGCTTGAAGTCACCGTGGCCGAGCGGCATGGGGATAGCCTTGTCCACCTCGGGCATCCGCTCCAGCAAGGCCACGCACCAGGCCGGCGCCATCACATGCAGCTCGCTGTCCGGGTGATTGGCCTTGAGTGCCTTGTAGAGGCTCTGGGACATCACCATGTCGCCGACCCAGGAGGGGCCGATCACCAATATCTTCATCGCGCGTCTTCTCTCGGGACTGGCCCGGCTGTTAATCGTTACTGGGCGAGATTATGCCCCAAGAAAGGCCGAAGAAATAACAGAAGATCCCTGCCTGATGCGCAAGAGGCCTTCAGGGGCAGCACAAGGGGGAGCGGGCCCATGCCCCGGCCGGGGTTTTAGGCTAGAATGGGCGCCAATCCGAGCATGACCCGCCCGCCGGGCGCCAACAAGAGTCCAGAACCCGTGAAAAAACCGACCCTGGCGGCCGTCCTGATCGTCAAGAACGAAGCCGACAACCTGCGCGCCTGCCTCGCCTCCCTCGATGGCCTGGTGGACGAAATCGTCATCCTGGACTCCGGCAGTCAGGATGAGACCCCCGCCATCGCCGCCGAATTCGGCGCCCGCTTCTTCGTCAACACGGCCTGGCCTGGCTTCGGCCGCCAGCGCCGCCTCGCCCAGTCCCATGTCCAGTCGGAATGGGTGCTGTGGCTGGATGCGGACGAGCGGCTCACCCCGGAACTGAAAGCGGCCATCGCCACCGTCATGGCCGACCCGGCCGGCGACACCATCTACTCCATCCCCCGCCTCTCCTGGGTGTTCGGCCGCTTCATCCGCCACAGCGGCTGGTACCCGGATCGGGTGCTGCGCCTCTACCCCAGGGCGCTCACCGGCTACAACGAGGCGCTGGTGCACGAGAAGGTGGAGGTGCGTGCCAACATGAAGATCGTCAACCTGCACGGCGACCTGCTCCACTTCACCTACCGGGATCTGGAGCACTATCTGGTCAAATCCGCCGGCTACGCCAGGGCCTGGGCCGATCAGCGCACCGCCCGTGGCAAGAAGGGTTCCCTCGGTCAGGGGCTGGTGCACGCCGTCGGCTGCTTCCTCAAGATGTACCTGCTCAAGGCCGGCTTCCTCGACGGCAAGCAGGGGCTGCTGCTGGCCATCCTCTCGGCCCACTCCACCTTCGCGAAGTACGCCGACCTCTGGATCCGCCAGCAGCCACAGGCGCCGGACCAGGCACCAAAGTAAGCCGGCATGGCGACACTCCCATGACGAGACAGGGCCCCGAGGGGCCCTGTCTGCATTCTCAGCTCTCTGCCCGCCAGAACGGCGGAGCCCAGCGGGCGATCGCCGCCGCCATTGTCTTGGGATCGAGCTGGCTCATGTCTTCCGGGTGATCGCTGTCTTCCGGCGGGCTGAAGGCCAGATGACGCCCCTCGCTGTTGAGCGGACGCCAGCGCAGCGGCGTGGCGGAGCGGTGCGCCGGGAAGAAGCCTATGGTCGGCACGTCCAGCGCCGCGGCTATGTGCAGCGGTCCCGTGCTGCCCGCCACGAACAGGGCGGCATTGGCCATCACCTGACAGAACTTCGGCAGCCCCTCGTCGGATCGGTAGATCCAGCCGTTGCCGCCGTGGGCCAGCAGCTCGGCCGCCAGCTGCTCCGCCTTGCTCTCCTCCCCGGGCCCCGCCGTCAGCACGCACTGCAGTTCAGGACAGGCCTGGTTGAGCTTGATGATGAGGCGAGAGTACTGCTCTATGGAGAGGTTGTTGGCCGAGCCGCCGCTGCCGGCGTGCACCATCAGCCAGGGGCGGCTCGCATCCAGCTTCAAGCGGCTGGCGATCTGCTCGCGCACCTGTTGCAGGCTCTCGGGATCGAAGCTGAGGTAGGGCCCCTGGGGCTCCACCACGCTCAGTTGCTGGTCGGCCAGGAAGCGGCGCACCAGATCCAGGTTGTACTCGTACTCCGGCTTCTGGGAGCGGGAACGGCGCTGTACCAGCCGCTGGTTGTAGAGCACCTGGGCCAGCTTGGTGGCCGGAGCCAGCCGGTAGGGAATGTGTGCCTTCCACACCAGCTTGGCGTTACGGGTGTTGGAGAAGAGGCAGATGGAGGCATCGAAGGCGGCCGCCTTGATGCGGGCCAGCAAGGCGCGTTGCTGTTCCTTGTCGGCCCGGGCACCCGGATCCAGAATGATCTCGTCGATCCAGGGGCAGAGGCGGGCCAGCGGCGCCGTGTAGGCGGGAACCAGGGCAGTCACATGACACTCCATGGAGCGCTTGAGCATGGCAAAACTCGGCCAGGCCAGCATGAAGTCACCAATCTTGTCATTGCGTACTACCAGAATACGTTTCATAAAAAATCCCTTTGCTCCCTGTCACCAATGCAGGGAGGCTTGATGCGCGGTGCGGGTATTCTTGCCTGATGCCGGGCTATTCTCAAGCGAAGACGCCGAGGGGCCCTGATTTGGGCGATCAAACCTGGGGCATAGCGCCAGAAATCCGCGCCATCCCGGTCGCGACAAACCACCAACAGCCCCTATAATGCGACCAATTTTCCCGGTTGCAGGAATCAGCAGCATGACCAACAAGGTAATCTATCCCGGCACCTTCGACCCCATCACCAACGGCCACACCGACCTCATTGGCCGGGCCGCCAGGCTGTTTGACGAGGTGGTGGTCGGGGTCGCCAACAGCCCGAGCAAACGGCCGCTGTTCGATCTGGCGGAGCGCGTCCTGCTGGCTCAGCAGGTGACCGCCCATCTGCCCAACGTCAAGGTGGTGGGCTTCTCCGGCCTGCTGGTGGATTTTGCCAGGGAGCAGCAGGCCAACGTGCTGATCCGCGGCCTGCGCGCCGTCTCCGACTTCGAGTACGAATTCCAGCTGGCCAACATGAACCGCCGCCTGATGCCGGAGCTGGAGAGCGTCTTCCTCACCCCGGCTGAAGAGAACTCCTTCATCTCCTCCACCCTGGTGAAGGAAGTCGCCCTGCACGGCGGCGACATCCACCAGTTCGTCGATCCTCTGGTGGCGCAGGCCATCGCCGCCAAACAGGGCAAGTGACAACGCAAACAGGCTACCCTCGGGTAGCCTGTTTGTCGGGGCAGCTGGCGCAGCCCCGGTCTCCCGCCCCGGCCGTCAGTCCGACGTGCGGTTCAGCGCCTGCTGACAGTTGAGCGTCAGCTCGTCCAGCCAGGCGTAGCGACGCCGGTACATGGCCCGCTTCTTGGCGGCCACCTCTTCCAGCGGCTTGCGCACCACGGGCTGCAACCGCACGAAGTTGGCATCCTGATCCAGGGCACCGAACTCCTGCCACAGCTCGTCATAGTCCGCCTGCAGGCAGGCTTTTTTCTTCTTGCTGTAGCGTCTGGCCTGGAAGATGTGCGCCTTCATCCGCACGGCCGAGACACGGCTTGCCCCCATGGCCCCGGCCAGCGCCATCACCAGCATCACCACCAGCGACTTGGGTCTCAGACCATGACCCGCCTTGGTCAGTGCCCGTACCTGCTCCTGGGGCTGCTCGACACCGGGCTCGGGGCCCTGCACCGAGCCTATCACCAGCGCCAGATCGTGCTCGCTGCCCGCCAGCGAGAAGGCGCAGCTGTAGAGCCGCTCCCCCTGCTCGTTGACGATGGAGAGGGCCAGTTCGGCCTCCCGCCGGAAGGTGCCGTCGTGGCGCAACACCAGGCGGCAACCACCCTCGGGGTAGCGGCCGAGTTCGATCCCCTCCCCCAGATAGAGCGGGTCGATCAGATCCGGGTAGCGGGCCAGCAACAGCCGGTAGTGATCCTCCACCATCCTGACCCGCTGGTTCACGGTCGAGCAGGCGAAGCGATAGGGTCGCATCGGCTTGTCGAGCAGCTCGGGGTAGTGGGCAGGCAGGGCCCTCAGGGGTTCTGTCTGAAACAGCTCGAACACCCGGTTCAACTGCGGCCGGTAGAGCAGACTACGCAGCACGAACTTGCCGCGATTGAAGGTCTTGCGGGCGCTGTCATCGGGATAAAGGAAGCGGGCCATTTTTTGGGCGCAATAGTGCCCCTGCCGGGATAGATGATCCCAGTCTATTGATTCTGCTGTCATTTTTATTACCTCGCAGCCTGAACTGGCGAGATAGTAGTCATGGACGAAAGCGGCATCAACAGACTGGCAATACTCTCTTACAACTTGGCCGGATATGGCCCAAAAAACGGCAATTCAGCGTTGGCAGTGGGAGCAGAACACAGTGGTTCTCTGGCCCATCCTCACCTCGGTCAGCAGGGTATGGCAGTGGAAACAGGGCTGGCCGCCCCGGCCATAGACCTGCAACTGCTGCACGAAATAGCCCGGCTTGCCATCGGCACTGGTGAAGTCCTTGAGGGTGGTGCCTCCCTGGCGAATGGCCTCGGCCAGCACCCGCTTGATCTCGGCCACCAGGGTCCCCAACCGCTCGCCACTGATGTTGCCCGCCGCCCGCTTGGGGTGAATGCCGGCGGCATAGAGCGCCTCGTTGGCGTAGATGTTGCCCACCCCGACCACCACCTGGTTGTCCATCAGGAACTGCTTGATGGCGGTGCTGCGCCCCTTGGCCCGCGCCCGCAGATAGTCGGCGCTGAAGGCCTCGGTGAGCGGCTCAGGCCCCAGCTTGGCGAGCAGGGCATGGGCCTCGGCGGGTTCACGGGTCCACAGCAGGGCGCCGAAACGGCGCGGATCGTTGAGCCGCAGCAGCTTGCCGTTGGCGAGCTCGATGTCCACGTGATCGTGCTTCTCGGCCGGAGTGCCTATGTCCAGCACCCGCAGGCTGCCGGACATGCCAAGGTGCAGGATGGCGGTGCCAAAATCGGTCTCCAGCAGCAGATACTTGGCGCGGCGGCTGACCCTGTGGATGACGAGATCCACCAGCTCCTGGATCTCGCCAGGCACGGGCCAGCGCAGACGGCCATCCCTTACCACCACACGGGTCACCTTGATGCCGGTGAGCCAGGGAGATATCCCCTGGCGGCTGACTTCGACTTCCGGTAATTCAGGCATAGACAGGCCTCTCGCTCACGGCAGGGTTCAGGGGGTGGGACGCAGCAGGTCGCGGTACTGCTCCTGGCTCAGGGTGAGCCAGGTCGAGGGGGGCAGCAGGGCGGCAAACTTGCCGTCGTCCTGATAGAGCCCCACTTCAACCGGATCACTCTGGCCGGCGACCCATATCTTGAGGGTAACAGGGGTGCCGCGCACGGCCCCGCCCGGGGGCAACAACCAGCCTTGCCATGTCTCGATGCGGGCGGCCAGCTGGGCGCTGCTGAGCCCCAGATCCGGCCCGCTGCGCCAGCCCTGGCCGATCCGCTCTATCTGCCAGCTCGGCCCCTGCCAGGTCAACACCACGGCAGCTTCGGGCAGCAGGGGACGCGACCGCTGGGCGCTGTTCTCCTGCTGGGCCTGCTCCAGCCGGTGCAGCAGGGTGATCACTATCAGCACCACCACTATGATCACGTTATTCCAGCCTTTACGGCTCAATTTGAACATGGCAAGCCTCCCTTTGAAGCGGCAGTGTACTGAATTTCACCCATAAAAAAACCCGGCACTAAGCCGGGTTTTTTGGGAATGCAGCATCAAGTAATTACTTGATTTTGCCTTCCTTGTAGATCACATGCTGACGAATAACGGGATCAAATTTCTTGATCTCCATTTTTTCGGGCATGGTGCGCTTGTTCTTGGTAGTGGTATAGAAGTGACCAGTACCGGCGCTGGAGTTCAGGCGAATCTTATCGCGAATACCTTTAGCCATGATCTAATTCCTTATACCTTAACGCCGCTGGCACGCAGTTCAGCCAGAACCACTTCAACGCCGCGCTTGTCGATGATACGCATGCCTTTTGCGGATACGCGCAGGCTTACGAAGCGTTTTTCACTCTCAACCCAAAAACGGTGAGTGTGCAGGTTCGGCAGGAAACGACGCTTGGTAGCGTTGTTAGCGTGCGAACGGTTGTTACCAACTGCCGGGCGCTTGCCGGTTACTTGGCATACTCTAGACATGTCAGTCTCTCCAAATCTTACTTCATTGCTCGAGCAAATATCTGCCCCGCTGGCCTTCGATTGCGGGGCAAACAGAAGGCGGCATTTTATACAGCATCCGTGATCAAAGATCAACTAATACAGTGCCAGAGCCCAGTCATAACCAACCACGCTCTGCGAAAGAAACCGTGATGCCGTCACCGATCACCAAGTGATCCAGCACTCTGATATCGACCAAGGCCAGGGCGGCCAGGATCCGATCCGTGATCTGGCGGTCGGCCCGACTGGGCTCGGCTACGCCGGACGGGTGATTATGCGCCAGAATCACGGCGGCTGCATTATGTTTGAGCGCGATCTGCACGATTTCCCTGGGCCAGACGCTCGCCGAATCCAGGGTGCCGTAGAAAAGTTCAACAAATTGAATCACTCTGTGCTGGTTATCGAGCAATAACAGCGCAAACACCTCCCGCGGCCTGTCCCGCAGTTGAGCCTGCAGATACTCCCGGGTCAACTGGGGAGAGGTGAGGGCCTCCCCCCGTTGCAACTGCTCGGCAAGATGCCGTCTGCCCATCTCCAGCACCGCCTGCAACTGGGCATATTTGGCCGGCCCCAGCCCGTGAGCGCCGCAAAAAGCCTGCTGCTCGGCCCCAAGCAGCGCCCGCAAGGATCCGAACTGCTGCAACAGCTGGCGGGAAAGATCCACCGCGCTCAGGCCGCTGACCCCGGTGCGCAGGAAGATCGCCAGCAATTCCGCATCGGACAACGCCCCCGCCCCACGGCGCAACAGCTTCTCCCGGGGGCGCTCATCTTCCGGCCACTCCTTGATGCTCATTTGTCTCTCTCCCATGGCTATTGAGAGAAAACATAGCAAAAAATCACGGGAGCCCGACCACAACTCCCCCATGTCAGCCTCTGTCGTCGTCCATCGCCTGTGCTATCTTAGCCGACCAGTCAGAGTGAGCCGAAAGAGAAGCAGCAGATGAGATTGGCCGATAAACGCATCCTGTTGGGTGTCAGTGGCGGGATCGCCGCCTACAAGAGTGCCGAGCTGGTACGTCGCCTGAGAGATCAGGGGGCCGAGGTGCGGGTGGTGATGACCCGCTCCGCCAAGGAGTTCATCACTCCCCTGACCCTGCAGGCCGTCTCCGGCCACCCGGTCGCCGACAGCCTGCTGGATCCGGCCGCCGAGGCGGGCATGGGCCACATCGAGCTGGCCAAGTGGGCGGATCTGGTGCTGATCGCCCCCGCCAGTGCCAATCTGATGGCGCGCATGGCCGCCGGCATGGCGGACGAGCTGCTGACCACCCTCTGCCTGGCCACTCCGGCAACCGTGGCGCTGGCCCCGGCCATGAACCAGCAGATGTATCGCAACGCCGCCACCCAGGCCAATCTCGATACCCTGGCCAGCCGCGGCATCCTGCTGTGGGGACCGGACTCCGGCAGCCAGGCCTGCGGTGACGTGGGTCCGGGCCGGATGCTGGATCCCCTCGAACTGGTGGAGCGCTGCTGCCAGCAGCTGACTGCCGAGCCGCTGCTGGCGGGAGTCAAACTGCTGCTCACCGCCGGGCCGACCCGCGAGGCGCTGGATCCTGTGCGCTACATCAGCAACCACAGCTCCGGCAAGATGGGCTATGCCATCGCCCGCGCCGCCCGCGAGGCGGGTGCCGAGGTGACCCTGGTGAGCGGCCCGGTCGCCCTGGCCACGCCCCAGGGGATTGAGCGGGTCGACGTGGAGAGCGCGGAGCAGATGCACCAGGCGGTGATGAACCGGGTTCATGAGTGCGATCTCTTCATCGGCTGCGCCGCCGTGGCGGACTATCGCCCGGCCCAGGTCGCCAGCCAGAAGATCAAGAAGACAGGTGACAACGACCAGATGGCGCTGACCCTGGTCAAGAATCCCGACATCATAGCTGCCGTGGGGGCACTGTCAGACAAGCCCTTCACCGTCGGATTTGCCGCCGAAACCGTGGATGTGGAACAATACGCCCTCGACAAACTGCGACGTAAGCGGCTGGACATGATCGCCGCCAACGACGTGTCCCGCGCGGGTCAAGGCTTCAATGCCGATGACAACGCCCTGACCGTCTTCTGGCAAGGGGGTCAGGCCGCCCTGCCCCTGGCCGACAAGCTGACGCTGGCTCGTCATCTTATCGCCCTGATTGCACGCCACTATCGACCCTGAGCCATTGCCACTGGCGGCGGACTCATGGCGACCGGCATCGCATTGACAACATGCTGGGCGACCCAAGGGCGCCCACTGAACCACTCGATCGTCCCCGGGCGATCCAATTGAAAAACGATTCATGACGACACAAATTGAACTGAAAATCCTGGATGCCCGCATCGGCACCGACTTCCCGCTGCCTGCCTACGCCACTCCGGGTTCCGCCGGCATGGATCTGCGCGCCCTGCTGGATGCACCGATCACTCTGGCACCGGGCGACACCACGCTAGTGCCGACCGGGCTCGCCATCCACATTCAGGATCCGGGTCTGTGCGCCACCATCTTGCCCCGCTCCGGCCTGGGTCATAAGCAAGGCATAGTGCTCGGCAACCTGGTCGGCCTCATCGATTCCGACTACCAGGGCCAGCTGATGGTCTCGGTCTGGAATCGCGGCAACGACAGCTTCACCATGCAGCCAGGGGAGCGCATCGCCCAGCTGGTGATCCTGCCCGTGGTGCAGGCCAGCTTCCAGCTGGTCGATGAGTTCAATCAGAGTGAACGGGGTGAAGGCGGGTTTGGTTCTTCTGGTCGCCAATAACAAGACCACACAGGCCCCTGGGGTCTGTGTCTAATAACAGAATCAAGCCATTGTTTTTTTTAGGGGAATCCATGGCAAGCAGTAACCAGAAACAGAGTCGGCGCGATCAGATCCTGCAGGCACTCGCCCACATGCTGGAAACCAGTCCGGGCCAGCGCATCACCACGGCGCGCCTCGCGGCCGAGGTGGGTGTGTCCGAGGCGGCCCTCTATCGGCACTTTCCGAGCAAGGCGCGGATGTTCGAGGGGCTGATCGACTTTATCGAGGATTCCCTGCTGTCACGGGTCAACCTGATCATGGCCGAAGAGAAGGACACCATGGCCCGCTGCCACCATATACTGCAGCTGCTGCTGGTGTTCGCCGAGCGCAATCCCGGCATCACCCGCATCCTCAACGGCGATGCCCTGCTGGGCGAGCACGATCGGCTGCGGGATCGCATCAGCGCCCTGTTTGACAAGCTGGAGACCCAGCTCAAGCAGGCACTGAGGGAAAAGCGGCTGCGGGAAGGCCAGGGCTTCCAGCTCGATGAGACCATGCTGGCCAACCTGTTGCTGGCCTATGCCGAGGGACGGATCAGCCAGTTCGTCCGTTCCGAGTTCAAGCTCAAGCCCACCGCCGGGTTCGAAGATCAATGGCAGTTTATGCGCAGCCAGTTGCTGCAAAGCTGAGTAGCCAGAGGAACGGATCGACCAAGACGTCCGCTCCGAGTTCAAGCTCAAGCCCACCGCAGGTTTTGAAGATCAGTGGCAGTTTATGCGCAGCCAACTGCTGCAAAGCTGAGTAGCCAGAGGAGCGGATCGACCAAGGCGTCCGCTCCGAGTTCAAGCTCAAGCCCACCGCAGGTTTTGAAGATCAATGGCAGTTTATGCGCAGCCAGCTATTGCAGAGTTGAATGTGCAATCGTCGGCGGCCATGCCGGCGCAGATGGACTGGGACACAAAGGGAGGCCTTGGCCTCCCTTGTTTTTTGTGGCAGCTTGCTATGGCACAAAATAAGCACCAGATGCGACCCAGGTTGTCGCGTTCCGGTGTTAGATTCATGCGCCATAAACCTTTATACCAACAGGACATCCTATGGAACCCGAGATCATTACCGAAGCGCAGACCTGGCTGGTCAACAACCAGGGGCTGATCATCGAGTACGCGGTCAACATCGCCGCCGCCCTGCTCACCCTGCTGGTCGGTTACATCGCCGCCAATATTCTCAGCGGTGGCGTGGTCAGAGTGATGCAGACCCGCAAGCTGGATGCCACCGTCACCCACTTCGTCGGCAGCATCCTCAAGTACACCATTCTGGTGTTCGTGGTGATAGCGGCCCTGGGCCGGGTCGGGGTACAGACCGCCTCCTTCGTCGCCATCATAGGTGCCGCCGGTCTGGCCATAGGTCTGGCGCTGCAGGGATCCCTCTCCAACTTCGCCGCCGGTTTCCTGCTGATCATCTTCCGCCCCATCAAGGCGGGCGAGTTTATTGAAGTAGCGGGCACCAACGGCGTGGTGCAGTCCGTCCAGCTGTTCACCACCACCCTCACCTCCGGTGACAACAAGATGGTGGTAGTACCGAACTCCGCCATCCTCAACGGCACCATAGTCAACTACTCGCGCATGGATACCCGCCGGGTCGACATGACCTTCGGCATCGGCTACGGCTCTGACCTGCGCAAGGCCAAGCAGATACTGGAGCGACTGGTGAACGAGGACCCGCGCATCCTGAAAGATCCGGAAGCCGTCATCGCCGTCGCCGCCCTGGCCGACTCCTCGGTCAACATAGTGGTGCGGCCCTGGGTCAAGACTGGCGATTACTGGGGTGTCTGGTTCGACTTCCACGAGAAGGTGAAGCTGGCCTTCGATGCCGAGGGCGTCGAGATCCCCTTCCCCCAGATGGTCATGCACATGCAGAAGACCCAGGCCTGAATCTAGTCATGATGGCCACAATGCCAGCCTCCGGGCTGGCATTGTCGTTTCCGGGGCTGGGGAAAACCGGCTACCGCCAGGACGGTCGGATGTCTGCCCAACACCCGTTCAAAGGCGGCCGCTTCATCCCATCTCAGCCACCTGGTGCGCCCCGCCTCCCCCCTGCCACATTGAAACCCCTTTCAACCTGACGAGACCGGCGAAGCATGAGCCAACGCAAGATCTCATGGCCCCTGCTGACTCATAATCGCAGCGTTTTGGTTGTAAACTCCTTCGATGCAGACAATTGGTAAAGCTCTGTTACACGGGCCGCACCATGTGCTCGGTATAATGGGCCCGGTATAGTGCTCGAATAATAAGGTTTGGCGGGAGCCTTGCCTGCAAGGTTCAAACACAACTTGGAAGATCGGTAATCCTATGAAAAATATCAATCCAACCCAGACCCAGGCCTGGCAGGCACTGGAAGCCCACTTTGCAGCGAACAAAGAGACCCGGCTGAAAGATCTGTTCGCCCAGGATCCCCAGCGTTTCAACAAGTTCTCCCTCACCTATCAAGGCGACATCCTGGTCGACTACTCCAAGAACCTGATCACTGAGGAGACTCTCAAGCTGCTCATCGATCTGGCCAAGGAGACCGATCTGCGCAGCGCCATCGACGCCATGTTCAACGGCGACAAGATCAACATGACCGAGGGCCGATCCGTCCTGCACGTGGCCCTGCGCAACCGCTCCGACCGTCCCATAGAGTGCGACGGCAAGGACGTGATGCCGGAAGTAAACGCCGTGCTGGCCAAGATGAAGGGCTTCTGCGAGAAGATTATCTCCGGCGAGTGGAAGGGCTACACCGGCAAGGCGATCCAGCACGTGGTCAACATCGGCATCGGCGGTTCCGATCTGGGTCCTGTGATGATCACAGAGGCACTGCGCCCCTACAAAAACCACCTGCAGATGCACTTCGTCTCCAACGTCGATGGCACCCACATCGCCGAAACCCTGAAGAAGATCGATCCGGAGACCACCCTGTTCCTAGTGGCCTCCAAGACCTTCACCACTCAGGAGACCATGACCAACGCCCTGACCGCCCGCGACTGGTTCATCGACATCGCCGGTGACAAGGCCCACGTGGCCAAGCACTTCGCTGCGCTCTCCACCAACGGCAAGGCCGTGGCCGAGTTCGGCATCGACACCGACAACATGTTCGAGTTCTGGGACTGGGTTGGCGGCCGCTACTCCTCCTGGTCCGCCATCGGCATGCCCATCGCCCTGTCCGTCGGTTTCGACAACTTCGAGGCCCTGCTGCAAGGCGCCTTCGAGATGGACATGCACTTCGCCACTGCCTCCTATGAGCAGAACCTGCCTGTGCTGCTGGCGCTGATCGGCCTATGGTACAACAACTTTTATGGTGCCGAGTCCGAAGCCATTCTGCCCTACGATCAGTACATGCACCGCTTCCCTGCCTACTTCCAGCAAGGCAACATGGAATCCAACGGCAAGTACGTGGATCGCAACGGCAAGCCGGTTGACTACCAGACCGGCCCCATCATCTGGGGTGAGCCGGGCACCAACGGCCAGCACGCCTTCTACCAGCTGATCCACCAGGGCACCAAGCTGATCCCCTGCGACTTCCTGGCGCCGGCCATCAGCCACAACCCCATCGGCGACCACCATCCGAAACTGCTGGCCAACTTCTTCGCCCAGACCGAGGCCCTGGCCTTCGGCAAGAGCAAGGAACAGGTCGAGGCCGAGTTCCTGGCCGCCGGCAAGACGCTGGAGCAGGTCAAGGATCTGGTGCCGTTCAAGGTGTTCGAAGGCAACCGCCCGACCAACAGCATACTGTTCAAGAGCCTGACCCCGAAAACCCTGGGTGCCCTGATCGCCATGTACGAGCACAAGATCTTCGTACAGGGCGCAATCTGGAATATCTTCAGCTTCGACCAGTGGGGCGTGGAGCTGGGCAAACAGCTGGCCAACAAGATACTGCCGGAGCTGGGCAGCAATGACGCCGTCACCAGCCACGACAGCTCCACCAACGGTCTGATCAACACCTGGAAATCCTGGAAAGCCTGACTTCCCCGATCTTTCTGAATGCAAAAGCCCCGCTCATAGAGCGGGGCTTTTTATTGCCGGGAGCCGGCGTTGCCATCCTGTGGAGATCTGGCCAGGTGTCTAAGCCAGCCAGAAGACGGGGATCGTCACCCCCGCCCTTCCATCGCCAGCATCAACCGCCGACGGCGATGCGCTTCATGTCTTTCATATAGCCGCGCAGGGTCTGGCCGATCTGCTCGATGGGGTGATTGCGGGTCGCTTCGTTCGCGGCCAGCAGCGCCAGATTGTCCACCGCCTTGCTCTCGGCACGGGCACTGCCCAGATCACCAGCCTGAAGGGTCGGCATAAAGTGCTCACGCAGCAGCGGCACGGCGGCGTTGGCGAACAGGTAGTTGCCGTACTCGGCGGTGTCGGAGATCACTACGTTCATCTCGTACAGACGCTTGCGGGCGACTGTGTTGGCGATCAGCGGCAGCTCGTGCAGGGATTCGTAGTAGGCAGACTCTTCATAGATGCCGGAGGCCACCATGGTTTCGAACGCCAGCTCGACACCCGCCTTGACCATGGCAACCATGACCACGCCGTTGTCGAAGTACTCCTGCTCGGCGATCTTGCCCGCATAAGCCGGGGCATTCTCGAAGGCAGACTTGCCGGTCTCTTCGCGCCAGCCGAACAGCTTGGCATCGTCTTCGGCCCAGTCGGCCATCATGCCGCGGGAGAACTCGCCGGCGATGATGTCATCCATGTGCTTCTCGAACAGCGGACGCATCAGGGTGCGCAGTTGCTCGGACAGCTCGAAGGCGCGCAGCTTGGCCGGGTTTGAGAGGCGGTCCATCATCAGGCTGATGCCACCCTGCTTCAGTGCCTCTGTGATGGTTTCCCAGCCGAACTGGATCAGCTTGCCGGCGTAGGCCGGGTCAGTACCCTCGGCAACCAGCTTGTCGTAGCAGAGCAGGGAACCTGCCTGCAGCATGCCGCACAGAATGGTCTGCTCGCCCATCAGGTCGGATTTCACTTCCGCCACGAAGGAGGATTCCAGCACGCCCGCACGGTCGCCGCCGGTGGCGGAGGCCCAGGCCTTGGCGATGGCCATGCCTTCACCCTGGGGATCGTTCTCCGGGTGAACGGCGATCAGGGTAGGTACGCCGAAACCGCGCTTGTACTCTTCACGCACCTCGGTACCCGGGCACTTGGGCGCCACCATGACGACTGTGATGTCGGCGCGGATCTGCTGACCCTCTTCCACCACGTTGAAACCGTGGGAGTAACCCAGGGCCGCGCCCTGCTTCATCAGCGGCATGACGGTCTTCACCACGTCGGAGTGCTGCTTGTCCGGAGTCAGGTTCAGTACCAGATCCGCAGTCGGGATCAGATCTTCGTAGGTACCGACGACGAAGCCGTTGTCGGTGGCCTTCTGCCAGGAGGCACGCTTCTCGGTGATGGCGGCCTTGCGCAGGGCGTAGGAAATGTCCAGCCCGGAGTCGCGCATGTTCAGGCCCTGGTTCAGACCCTGGGCGCCACAGCCCACAATCACCACCTTCTTGCCCTTGAGCGCCGCACAACCGTCAGCGAACTCCTCGCGCTGCATGAAACGACACTTGCCCAGCTGGGCCAACTGCTGACGCAGGTTCAAGGTGTTGAAATAGTTAGCCATGGTGATTGCTCCGTTCGATTGATTCCATGCCGGGTAACGGCGTTGTCCAAACCACTATAGCGCGGGACACTTATTGCCTGAACTGATATATTCGAAACAGTACGTTGCATAAATTGAAATGTGACTCTTGGCAATCTCAGGCCGTTTTTCCCGCCCGGTGCATCTCGGGGGCTTGCAGCCTGAACGGATATAGTCGGCACAAGCGCCGTTGCAGGAATTCAAAGATGGACCTTCGCAATCTCGAACTGTTTCTCCACCTCGCCGACTCCCTCCACTTCGGCAAGAGCGCCGATGCCATGGCGGTCAGCCCCTCCACCCTGAGCCGCGCCATCCAGCGACTGGAGCAGGAGACCGGCTGCGTGCTGTTCGAGCGGGACAACCGCAGCGTGCGGCTCACCCCGGCGGGAGAGAAGCTGCGGGAGTTCGGTGGCAGCCTGCTGCAGGAGTGGCGGCGGCTC
Organism: Aeromonas sp. R4-3; assembly: GCF_040908275.1. Classification (NCBI taxonomy): domain Bacteria; kingdom Pseudomonadati; phylum Pseudomonadota; class Gammaproteobacteria; order Aeromonadales; family Aeromonadaceae; genus Aeromonas; species Aeromonas sp. R4-3. Next base: position 3,960 of record NZ_JBFODK010000022.1, on the reverse strand, counting down.
AAGCAGGAACTCAGGCGCAGCGACGAGCCGTTGCAGGGCCGGCTGCGGGTCTTCTGCTCGGTCACCGCCAGCTACTTCCTGCTGCCCGAGGTGCTGGAGCGCTTTCGTCGCCGCTATCCCCAACTCGAGATCAAGCTGGAGACCGGCGACCCCGCCCTGGCAGTGGACAAGATCCTGGCGGACGAGGCCGATCTCGCCATCGCCGCCAGACCGGATGCGCTCTCTGCCAAGCTGGAGTTCGCCAGCCTGCAACAGGTACCGCTGGTGTTTATCGCCCCCCGGGCCGCACCGCAGTCGAGCCAGTGGTTCTCGCAGGGGGAACCGAACTGGGAGCGGTTGCCGCTCATCCTCTCGGAGCAGGGGCTGGCCCGCAAACGCTGTGATCAGTGGTTTCGCAACAAGGGCATAGCCCCCAACATCTATGCCGAGGTCGCCGGTAATGAAGGCATAGTCGCCATGGTGGCCCTCGGCTTCGGCGTAGGCCTGGTGCCTGCCGCCGTGATCGACCACAGCCCCATGGGGGACAAGGTGCGCATCGTCGAACCCAGGCCTGCCCTCAAGCCGTTCGATGTCGGCATCGCCGTGCTCAAGAAGCGGCTGGAAGAGCCGCTGATCCGTGCCTTCTGGGACACGGCCCGCGGTCATGCAGGACTGCGCTGACTCCGGAATGGCCCCAGCATCAGTGTCAAATGTGTCAGTATGAAAGCCCAGTAGAAGAGGGGACACTGGCCGGCAAACCCATCCACCACAAAGAGCCATGCCGTGAGCCAGCATCTTGTCGAAATCCAGAGTGCCATCCTGTTTGCAGAGTACCTGCAGAGCCTCGGAGTCCAGCGCACCTCGCTCGATCGGGAGCAGGAGATCTATGTGCAGGACAGGCACCTGGCCACTGTGCGGCGCATCCAGGGTGAGCTGAGATTTTATCTGCGTGCCAATGCCCTGGCCCGGTCGTGATCCGCAATGGGTCACAGAATGAACGCCTGAAGCGTATTAGACTGGCACCATACGTCACCCTCGCCTCGGGGGTCGCCATGAGGAGTGCCCATGAAACCAAGCGGCCTGGATCGGCTCTTCAAACCCCAATCGATTGCCGTCATCGGTGCCTCCAGTGACCCCCAGAAGGCCGGGCATGTAGTCATCCGGCATCTGCTCGCGGGCCAGTTCAAGGGCCCCATACTGCCGGTCAGTCCTCACTGCCGGTCCGTCGCCGGCGTGCTCGCCTATCCCGATATCGAGAGCCTGCCCCTCTCTCCGGATCTTGCCATCGTCTGCACCCGGCGCGAGCGGGTACTACCGCTCATCGAGGAGCTCGGCAAGAAGGGAACCGGCGCAGCCATCATACTGGCCGCCCAGTTCTCCGGCGACGAGCGCCAGCGGCTCAGGCAGCTCTGCCAGCAATACGGCATCCGCCTGCTCGGCCCCAACAGCATGGGCATGCTGTTGCCCGGGCAGGGCATCAACGCCAGCTTTTCCCCCATAGCCGCCACCCCGGGGCAGGTGGCCTTTTTGTCCCAATCGGCGGCCGTCAGCACCACCATTCTCGATTGGGCCAAACAGCGGGAGATTGGCTTCTCGGCCTTCGTTTCGCTTGGGGATCACTGCGATATCGACTTCGGCCAGTTGCTGGATCAACTCTCCCGCGACGGGGCAACCCGCGCCATCCTGATCTACATGGACAAGCTGCACGATGCCCGCCACTTTCTCTCCGCCGCCCGCGCCGCCTCCCGCAACAAGCCCATTCTGGTACTCAAGAGCGGCCGCCACGATCCGGCCAACGGCCTCGACAACGTCTATGACGCCGCCATCCGCCGGGCCGGCATGCTGCGGGTCCGGGATACCCATGAGCTGTTTGCCACCGTCGAAACCCTGAGCCACTCCTTGACCCTCAAGGGGGAGCGACTCGCCATCCTCTCCAACGGGCGCGGTCTGGCCAACATGGCCGCAGACGTGCTGCTGGCGCGCGGTGGCAAGATGGCCATGCCTCCCCTGGACATAGGCAGCGATGCCGATGTGGAGGCCTACAGAACCGCGCTGGACGAGCTGCTGCAAGGAGACGGGGCCGATGCCATCCTGCTGATCCACGCCCCCTCCCTTACCGCCCGCGGTGCAACCCTGGCCAGCAATCTGATCGATTTCCTCAAGCAGCACCCCAGGGCAAGGCGTTTCAACATACTGACCAACTGGGCGGGAGAATACTCGGCCCAGGAGGGTCGCCGCTTGTTCAATGAGGCGGGGATCCCCACTTACCGCACCCCGGAGAGTGCAGTCACCGCCTTCATGCACATGGTGGAATATCGCCGCAACCAGAAGCAGTTGATGGAGACCCCCGCCTCCCTGCAAGGGGACAGGCTAGATGCCGAGCGTTGCCAGCAGTTGCTCCGCCAGGCGCTGGATCGCAAGCAGCGGGTACTGGATACCCACCTGGCACAACCCATCATGCAGGCGGCCGGTCTCTCCACCCTGTCGACCTGGATCGTTTCCGATGCTATCGAAGCGGCGCTGACCGCGGAGCAGATAGGCTATCCGGTGGCGGTGAAGCTGCGCTCACCTGACATAGCCCACAAGTCCGAGGTGCACGGTGTCATGCTGAATCTGCGCACCTCGGCGGAAGTGGCCCAGGCGGCGGATGCCATCCTGGACCGGGTCCGCCAGCACGACCCGGGGGCGCGAATAGAAGGCTTGCTGGTGCAACGCATGGCGCGCCGCAGCGGGGGGCTGGAGCTGCGGATCCGCTTGCAGCAGGATCCCGTGTTCGGCCCCGTCATCCTGCTCGGGGAGTCAGGCGCCGAACCCCACGAAATGGTCGCGGCCCTGCCACCGCTCAACCAGGCGCTCGCTCGCTACCAGATCATCGGTGCCCTCAAGAACGGCAAGATCCGCGAACAGGCCAGTCCGGTACGACTCGATATCGATGCCCTCGGCCAGGTCTTGTGCCAGCTCTCAGAACTGCTGCTGGCCTTCCCCGAAATCCAGGAGCTGGATCTGCACCCGCTGCAGGCCTGTGGTGAAGAGATGGTGATCCTGGATGCCAGGCTGGTGCTGATGGAAGAGGGTCGGCAGATGCTGCCACTGGCCATTCGCCCCTATCCCACCGAACTGGAGGAGGGTGCCTGGCTCAAGGATCAGAGCCATGTCCTGCTGCGCCCGATCCGGCCGGAGGACGAACCGGCCCACAAGCAGTTCGTGCTCAAGGTCTCCGATGAGGACAGATACAAGCGCTTCTTCGCCGACGTGGGGGAGCTGGGGCACGAGGAGCTGGCCCGCATGACCCAGATAGATTATGACCGGGAGATGGCCTTCGTCGCAGTCGGACAGGACGGCGCCTTCAACCAGCAGATCCTGGGAGTGGTGCGCGCCATCTCCAATCCGGACCAGTCTGACGCGGAATTCGCCATCCTGGTGCGATCGGATATGAAAGGGCTGGGGCTTGGCACGCTGATGATGGAGAAAATAGTGCGCTACGCCAGAGAGCGCGGCATCGGCCAGCTGTCGGGCATGACCATGCCCAGCAATCGCGGCATGATCAACCTGGCCAAGCGGCTGGGTTTCCAGATCGACATCCAGCTGGAAGACGGCGTAGTCAATATGGTGCTGCCCTGTGCAGATCAGGGCCGATGAAGGTGAGGTTCGGTTATAAATCAACCGAATATAGATGCAGGCTGTGAATTTCAGGCAATAAAAAACCCCGCTCGGTGAGCGGGGTTTCTTGTATTGGGTGCCTGGCAGTGTCCTACTCTCGCATGGCGAATGCCACACTACCATCGGCGCTACCGCGTTTCACTTCTGAGTTCGGCATGGGATCAGGTGGTTCCACGGCGCTATGGCCGCCAGGCAAATAACTTCAATCTCGGAAAGCTGACGTGAATAACGAGGTTGCCCGTAGGCTTTGTCGCTATCACTGAATTAGTTAGTAGTTCATGCACTTGCTACAAGGCCAGAAACACTTCTTGGGTGTTGTAT